>JADLBZ010000289.1 GCA_020847415.1 Planctomycetota bacterium | reverse complement strand
CACCACCCGGACCACGAGGCGGCGGCACGACTGGTGCGCCGCGCCGTGCACTTTGCGGCACTCAAGGGCTACTCGCTGCCCGAGCCGCCCCCCCCCACCCGCCGCCTGGTGCACGCGCGCTACAGCCGGCACTTCGAGCCCAGCTTCTACGTGGACATCTCGGCCGTGATCGAGACCAAGAAGGCGGCGATCCTGGCCTATCGCAGCCAGTTCGTGACCGCCGCGACGCCCGCGGGCGAGGCGCTTACACGCATGTCACGGCCGGGCTTTGTGGATCAGTTTCTAAGCATCACGTCAGCCTACGGCCTGAAGTGCGGCTGTGCCCACGCTGAGGGCTATCACCTGGAGACGGGACTGCTGGCTGCCGACGCGATAGCTTTGCTGCGCGAAGGCCCGCCCCAACACCTGATTCGGTAACGCGCCGGCTGTGCGCTTCGTGCGTTGTGCCGCATGTCAACATTTGCTGCACGGTGCGGCCTTTGGCGGCAGCAGCCCCTATGCTGCGGCTGAAGCACTTGCAAGGAACATCCGTGCCCAACACCGGCCCCAACCTCGGCGCTGCGTTTCCCCTGGCCAGCCACAAAGCCGATGGCCAGAACTATCCCACCCAGCCGGGCATGACCAAGCGCGAGTGCGCGGCGGTAGCCATTGCGGCTGCCATTGCGCCCGCAATCATGGCTGAAAACGGCCCCGGTCCAGCCACGCACGACAAGATCGCGACCGAGGCGGTGCACATTGCGGACGCCGTGCTGCGCAAAGCTTCGGCACCTGCCAACAACACAGTAAGCGCAACGGGCGGCGCCGTGGTTTCGGGCGGCGTGAACTAGCGCCGATGCAGCCTGTCCATACGCCGGCGATGCGTGCGTCGTAGTGTGCGCGGGCCAATAGCCGGGCGCCGTACAGGCCACACTTCGCCGGGTTCGCCAACAGCTACGAGCGTGCTGGTGCGGGACGCTCCGCCGAAGTCGGGGGCTGGACGGCCGGCGGGCGATTCGTGCCGGAGTCCACGGCTTCCTGCTTCGTACCCGCATCCACGACTTCCTGCCGCGTACCGGGGGGCAAGGGCTGGTCCTTGCTGAGCAGGCCCAAAGCACCCAGGGCATGGAAGGTCAGGTAGCCGCAACGGCCGCAAGCCACCACGGCGCTGGGCACCAGGTTCTGCACGCTCTCGGCTTCCAGGGCGGGAACCATGCCGAACACGGCATAGCCCTCGACCAGCGCGAATTTGTCGCTGCCGCAGCGCGAGCAGGGACGGCTCACGCCCCGCTCCTGCAGCCGCTTTACGATGTCCTGCCGTTGGGCTTCAGTCCAGTTTGCCATGGCTGCACCATAGCGCGGCAAGGGTTGGCGACAAGGGCGCAGAGGCAGCGCAGGCGCCGCCCCTATTCAGCCTTGGCAAGGTCCAGCCGCACTCCTTCTGCTTCGCGCACTTTGCGCACCTGTTCGACCAGCAAACCGTAGACGTGCGGCCCCACGCGACCGGGACCCAGTGCCAGGGTACGGCGGATGACCAGATCGTCCCCCTCCAGCCGGTAGGTCAACGAGTACAGCACGGGCGCGGTCGGGAAGACCACGTCCGCGGGCAGGTTGCGGAACACATATCCCTGAGGAGCCTTGATACGCACCTCGTCGTCCTGGTGCAGCTCAAAGTCCAGCACGATGTCGGTCTTGCGCGTCTCCTGCCCCACCAGCACCGCCAGCAAGGCACCCAGCTTCTCGGCGGGAAGGTCCAGCACCAGGCCGCCGTCGCGGGCCTCCGCCAGGGCGGGCAGGCGGCCCTCGAACTCGCGAGCCAGTGGTGTGCCCGCCGACTCCAGGTCGGGGAACAGGCAGCGCTCGACTTCAAAGCCCGGGAAGATACCGGCGATTTCCTGCTCCAGGCGCGTGCAGAGTTCATCCTGGGGCACCGAGCGCAAGGCGTCTTTGTCGTTCCAGCAGCGGTCGCCGGACTGCGTGATGCTGCCCTTCAAGCCGGCGCTGCCATCGGCGGCAAGCTCAATGACAGCCCGGTTCTCGAAACGGTCGCGCCGGGCGCTGCCGCCGGGAAGCTGCGTCAGTGCCAGGCGCGAGTCCTGCCACACTATGGCGGAGGCTCCCGCCCAGCGGGCGGGCACGTCGCCAAAGGGCCGCAGGCGCTCCGACAACGTGAGATAGACCGGTTGGCCGTTGTCGCCGCGCAGCACGACAAAGCGGCGCTCGAAGTCCTTCAGTCGCGGGTACATCCAGAAGGGCAGGGCAAGGTCCTCTTCCTCCGGGGCGCGAAACGGTGCTGCCTGGTCGGCAAGGGCAAAGCCAAGCCGCACGCCGGCGCCGGCACACAGGGCGACAAACAGGTCCTCGCGGCTGCCGGCCTTGGCCTTGAGCGCCTGGTGGGCATTCGAGGCATCGCCTGTGGTGGTCAGGGTCGCGTTTACCCACTGGTAGATGGCCCGGGCCTTGGCCTCGTCGGTGGCCAGACCGGCGGTCAGTGCCAGGGCGTGCTCGCGCAGGGCACGAGTAGTGCGCATGAGCGGCAGCGCTTCGTCGGCCAGCTCGCGGCCCTTGCGGCGCCAATCGCGGGGCAGCACAAATTCAACCCAGGGGATGAACTCCAGCGCGGAGGGCATGAACACCTCCTGCTCGGGGTGGCTGGGCTTGCGCACGTCCCACGTGAGAACCACCCGCCCGTCCGTGTCTTCGCGCTTGATGGTGACACCCGGCCCCGGCTGCAGGTTGTGCAGGCGCGGCTCAAGGCGCATGCCGGAGGGCGCGTTGACTACGAAACGGCTGATGGCAAAGGGCTCGCGCAGCTCGTCGTCGCCGAAGAAGAAACGGTCGCCCATCAGGCTGGACCAGGCGTTGCTCTCGGTGCGCACCAGGTAGGCAAGGTCCAGCAGGGCGCCGATCTCGACGCCGGGATACTCAATCTGGTTGCCCGCGTGGGTAATGGGTTCAAGCACGCGGCCGTCGGGCTTGATGGTGCGAGCCCACAGGATCTCGCCTGCCGGGCGCTCGCGACCGCGCTCGTCCACGCCGGCCTGGGTCAGCACCTTGCGCACCTGGTGGACAAACGACAGCGAGCTGCCGTCGGGGTAAACGTACTGGATCAGCTCATCCAGCAACAGGCACGAATTGGCACGGGGGAAGTCGGCGGCCTTGATGTCGTGGCGGCGGGCTTCATCCAGCGTCACGGCGTGGGCCGACCAGCAGTCTTCGCTCTCGCCGCGCATGTGCTGCAACTGGCGGCGGGCGGTGTGGCGCTCCGGGGCGGCCTTCAGCACCCGGGCCAGCAGCTCCTGCGCGCGGGCGTCGTCGCCCAGTTGCAGGCAGGCCCGGGCGGCGTCGTGCAGCGCTTCCTCAGGCGTTACGCTCCGCCGGGCCAGCTCTTCGTAGCACTCCAAGGCAGCGGCCAGCGCGCCCGAGGCCACCTGCACCTCGGCCAGCCGTTGCAGCGCGAAGTCGCTGCCGGGTGCTGCCGCCACCTGCTGGCGCGCCAGCTTCAGGGCGCCCGCGTTGTCGCCCACGCGCAACAGCCGCGTGATCAGCGTGGCCATGGCGTCACGGTGGCCGGGGTGAGTCTTGAGCAGGGCCTGCCACTGTTCCACTTCGCGGCCCAGGGCGTCGTTCAGGCTGTAGAAGCGCGCGGCTGCCTTGCGTACGGCGGGGGCTTCGGGCGTCATGGCGAGCGCACGGTTCAGGGCAGCCCCCCACTCGGCGGGCCAGCCCGCACGCTGGAACAGGGCCGCCAGTTCCAGCGGGATGCGGAAGTTGCCGGGCGCGTCCTTGGCAGCCAGCTCCAGCTGGGCCGCGGCCTCGGCAAAGCAGTCGTCACGCGCCAGGGATTGCGCCAGCAGCAGGCGCGCCGGCACCAGCGCCGGCTCGGCGGCCAGCAGTGCAGCGGGAATCTCACGCTGCAGGCGCTGCCGTTCGCCCCGTGCGTACAGCGGGCTCTCCTGCGTCATGCGCAGGAAGTGCAGCCGCACCAGGGCGTCCTGCGGCTGGGCGGCAAAGGCCTCCTCGATGAACTCGCTGCTCTGTTCGCGCAGGTTGTGGGCGCCGTAGATCAAACCCAGGGCCAGGGCGCGCAGGGCGCGTTCGCGGGGGGCGGTGGGGTTGGCGGCCAGCAACGGCTCGGCCTCCGGCGGCGTGACGGTGGTGAACCGGAACGGCCCGCTGCGAACGGCCGTAAGCGGCGCATCCGCACCCGGTACGGTGGCCAGCACGCCCGCCGCCGGGGCGCCACTCGGCTCGCGCAGGCGCAGCGCCACCGAGCCGATGGCGCTCACTTTCAGCAGCAGCGTGTTGCGGCCGCGGCGCAGGTTCACGTTCAGCACGGCATCCGGCAGGTCGTTGCGGCGGGTGTCGGCATCCAGCAGCGGCTCGCCGTTCAGCCACAGCTTGCAGGGGCTGTCCAGGCCCAGCTTCAACACCACGGGGCGGTCGGCCTCGCTGACCAGCACAGTAGCCAAGAAGTGCCCGCAACCGGGGTGGCGAAGCTGCTGGTAGAGGTTGAGTTCTTCGTCCAGGGGGTCAAAGTGGCGCACGGGCTGCCAGCGCACCGGCCCGAAGGGACCGTCGTAGACCGCCGAGAAATCCAGCGCGGCTTCAGGCGCGAAGCAGTCGTCGTGGGCAGCGGGTCCCGCCTCGGCAAAGGGGCCGACCCACGCGAACTCGGTTACGCCGCGCCAGCGCCGGGCCACGGCCTGCCAGGCCACGTCGCTGGAGCGCTCGCGAGCCACTGTAACCCAGGCCTGCGCGTATTCGCCGGCCCAGCGCCCGCAGACGCGGAAGTCGTCGGGGCTCAGGCGCTGCAACGCATCATGCAGGGGCTGGTCATCAGCCAGTTCCTCGCGCAGGTCCACCAGCAGGCCAAGCGCCAACAGGCCTTCCACGCTGTCGGGCCTGGCCTCCAGCACCTTCAGCATGGCCTGGGCGTGGGAGTCCAGGTCGTGGCGGCGGATACTCTCGTGCAGGAACAGCGTCTCCAGCGCGGCGTAGTCCTGCGCTGCCAGCGGGCAGGCCAGCAACAGGACAAGCAGCAGCATTCGGGCGGGCATGGGCAAGCTCATTTCTTCAGGGCCAGGGTCTGCGCCTCGGCCTGGTCAAACTGCTGCAGCACCTTGCGAAACTCGGCGTACTCGGCGGGAGTCACGGCTCCGCCCAGGATCTCGTAACTGCGCTCGACGCGCAGCACGCGTCCCTCTTCTTCCAGCGCCGCCGAGAATGCACAACTCACGCGGGCGTGCTCGGCCTTCAGCGCAGCGGGCAAGGCCCCGGCCTGGAAGCCTTGGGGCAACCGGAAGCGCCAAACCGCGCGCCTGGAGAACGGGGCGGTCAACAGCAGGGCGGTCTTGCGCGTGGTCAAGGCGGCAAATGCGGTCTTGCCCCACTCGCGCGGGTTGGGGGCCAGGCGCAACACGCGGCTGCCCTCACGCTCGGTGACGGCGCCGGGCAGCTCCACGGTGTAGCGGATCTCAGGAACGGCCGACAGATCAGCCAGGTCGCCGGTGCTGATGCCCGAGACGCGGGCGCCGGGGAAGAACTCGGCCCATTCCATCTCAAGTTGCCGCTTGCGGTCGCCCTCGCGCTCAAACTGCGCGCGCAGGCTGGAAGCGGAATCCCCCACCGCGGTGCGCTTCACCGTAAGGCGCAGCGCCCCGCCCGCCACGAACTCGGCCTCGATTTCGTCCGTCTCGCAGTCCGCCGCTGCAGCCGGGGTAGGCACGCGGGTCACCACGCCGCCCTCGGGCCGTACAATCACCACTGCGGCCCCGGCATCGCCGCCGGGCAGTTCATCCATGCCGTTGTAGGTGGCGGTCCCGTCCACGAACTGGCCGGTGCCATCGGCGTACTCGATGTAGGCAATGGCGTGGTTGAAATGGTGCGGCATGGGCAGCGTGATGTCCTCCTGTCCGCGGAAGGGCTCCAGCGAGATAATCACGGGGTAGGCCCGCACGCCGGCAATGCCCAGCATGGTGCAGATGAGCAGGGCCTTGTCCTTGCAGTCGCCGATGCAGCGGGCAAACACTGCCCCGGCCGAGAACGGCTTGTAGCCGTGCACGCCGAAGTGCCAGTCCGCGTTGTAACGCACCTGGGTGACAACCCACGTATAGACCGCCCGGGCACGCTCTTGCTCGGTCTTCAGGCCGCGGGTCAGTTCCTCGACCTTGGCCTTCATCTCGGGTGTGGGCTCCATCTGCTTGCGGATGAGGTTGTAGTACCAGCGGCCGAACTCCTTCCAGTCGCGGTAGGTGCTGATCTGCACCGTGGGAGCAAGCTGATGGATGGGCGGCGCCAGGGGCTCGTCGGGCAGCTTGGCCAGATTGCGGGCCGTGTAGGTCCAGACGCGGCGGCCTTCCACGGTGGATTCCGCGCGGGCGGGGGCTGCGCCGGTGCGGTACTCGTAGAACTCGCGACCGGGGGGCAGAACCCACACCAGGCGCTGCTCGCGCACCGGCACGTAGTCGCCCACGGGCTCGAGCGCGCCATAGAACTCGCCAAAGAAGCTCTGCTCGCGGTCAGCAACGCGGAAGCGCAGGTGCACGATGTCGCCGACCTCCAGCGGGGGGAACGAGGCCTCGAACTGGCTGCGGCGGCCTTCTTCGACGGCGCCGTCGGCACGCCACAGGCGCGCGCCCACACAGCGGCCCTGCTGGTCGCCGCCTGCCGGCACGCCATGGCTCTGCAAGGCCTCGCGGCCCAGGTCGTTGTTCACGCGCAGGGCAAGCTGCTGGTACTGGGCCGTGGTGCCGTCCTCGTTCACCACGGTGATCGTGTCGCGATAGACCACCTCGTAGGGGTCATCGCCGCCCGCGGGCGCGGCAAGCGCCTCGCGGATGCGGGCATCGATATCCTCCTGCAACAGCTCCTCAAACTTCGGGCGCACGCTGTCGGCAAACTCCAGGTAGCGCTCCAGGTCCTGCCGGTTGGGGTTGGAGGCCAGGGCATCGCGCACCGCCTGCAGAGACTTGCCGCGCAGCTCGGCGGCCCGCTCGCCCTTCTCGGCGGCAGCCCAGGAGGCATACACCCGGCCCAGCAGGGCCAGCAGCTCGTCGTCTTCCGGGGCAATGCGCAGTGCTGCCTCCAGTTCGCGCTCGGCCAGGGAATGCTGCCCGCCGGCCAGGAACATGGCCGCCAGCAGACTTGCGGCGCCGGTGTCAAAGGGGTCCAGCCTGCGCTGCTGGGCGGCAAAGCGCAGGGCCGCCGCGCTGTCGCCACGCTGGCAGGCGCGCTCCAGCAGGCGCCCGCGCGCGTATTCGTCGGTGTGGTCGGCGCGCAGGGCGGCCTCAAACAGCTGGTTGCTCAGTGCGTAGTTCTCGCGCAGCCCCGCGTAGTAGCCCGCGTACTTGAGGACACCCGGGTGGTCGGGGAAGTCCTTCTGCAGCTTCAGCAGCTCGCGCTCGACTTCGGTAGTCAGGCCCTTCATCTGCACCACCCGCGACGCAAACAGCCGCGCCTCCAGCCAGCCCGGCCGCAGCGTCACGGCCCGGCGGGCGTACTCGGCAGCGCTGGAAGGGCTGCTGAAGGTGTTGGTGTAGTACTGCGCGATCTCCAGCGCCGCGCGAGCCGCGGCGGGGTCCAGTTGCAGGCAACGCTCGAGCAGTTCGTGCCGGCGGTTTTCTTCTTTGCCCGCCAGCACCACAGTGGAAGCCCGGTTGGCCCAGGCCGCGATGTAATGCAGCACGGCAGCATCGGCCGGGGCCGGCCCTTTGCCCAGGCGGTTCAGCAGGTTGTCCATCCACAAGCGCGGCATGGTGCTGGTGGAGTCGCGACGCGGTGAGAGCAGCTCGGCGGCGGCGGCATGGAACTCACCGGGCTTGGCGGGAACATCTTCAACGACGGGCGACTCGGGGGCGGCGCGCACAGCCGCAAAGGCAGCGGCCAGCTCGGCGTCATCGGCGGCCTGGCGCACACCGGGCAGGCGCAGGCGCAACAGCCCGTCGCCTTCAGCGATGCCTGCCTTCAGCACAAGCACGTTCCAGCCCTGCCGCAGATTCAGCGCGCAGCAAGCCTGGTCAAAGCCCGCCGGGTGCTCAACATCTTCCTCCAGCACGGGCACGCCAAGGGGTGAAGCGGCTTCCAGCTCGGCGCCCTCGCCGTCCACAGCCACTCGGCCCAGGCGCCAGATCTTCACGGGCCCGCTCGCAGCCACGCGCAGGGTCAAGGTGCAGGGCGTGTCCGCAAAGAAGGCCGTCATCACAAACGCGGCCACTTCTTCGTTGGGGCGCAGCATGGCGCCCAGGTTGATGGTGCCGTCCAGCGGCGTGGCAGGCAGCCGCCGGAAGCGCACCTGGCGGCCGTCCTTGCCTTCATAGACGCCCTCGGGCGAGAAGCCCTCCTCGGGCGGCAGCACGTCCTCAAAGCCCTGGCCGCGGTCGTTGGCAAAAGGGCCGCAGACCCAGCAGTTCGTCACCAGCCCCAGGGCGCGGGTGTGGCCGGCAATGTCATCAAGCCGGCCCAGCTTGCGAAGTCGGCCCATCAGCTCCCAACGGGCCAGGTCGCCCTCGGGTTCCCCCTCGCGGGCCAGGACCAGTGCCGAAAGGTCGCGCAACTGGGCCTCACTCCAGGCCAGTTCGTCGGCGGCGCGCCCCTGCAGCGCCAGCGCCACACGGAAGCGCTCGCCCTCCAGGCCCGGGTTTTCCAGCAGCGATTGCGCGGCGGCGTAGCTGGCCGGCAGGTCCGCTCGCAACCAGGCTTGCCACATGGCCAGCTCTGCGGCGTCCAGCACTGCCGGGGCGGGTGCTTCCGCGGGCTGGGCGGGTGCCGGCACAGGGGCCAGCGGCACCACGGCCAGGGCAAACACGAAGGGCATCAGGGCCAAGCCACGCTTCATGGCATCCTCCGGCGGCAAAGCAGCCCGGGTTCACGGCGAGACCTGCAACGCAGCCAATGGCGTGCTTCTGCCGGAACCGGGGCCTGTACACCTTACGCAGCAACCTTGCCTGCGCCGCAGGTTTTTCCACACGACACAGCCACAGGCAGGTAACGCGCGTAGCCCTTGTGCCGCGTTCGTGGTGAAACCGGGGGTGTGTGCCGCGCCCGCCGCTGCGTCAGGCCGCGACGGGCGCTCGCGACACGAGCCCTCTGGGCTTCTGCCGCTGGCTGTCGCGGAAAAGACCGTAATCGTTGGACGAAACTGCCCGTGCGTTCATCCCGGATGGGCCGCTATGCAGGCCGTTGAAGAAGTCGCCTTGGGCGCCTCTTCCTCAACAGAAAGCAACTGCCCGACTCGCGGCGTGAAGCCGCTCGCCGGCCGGCCCGTGCGGTCGCGCGGGACGGGCAGGGCGTTGAGAAGGACTTTCTCAACGCCCTGCTATTCCGGCACGGCGACGATCACGTTGACGGGGCTCTGGGTGGGCACCACTTCGCGCAGGCGCAGGCCGGCACGCGCAAACAGGCCCGCGAATTCGCGCTCGGTGCGCTCGCAGCCGCCCGGGGTCAAGGCCAGCATGTTCAGGTCCATCAGGTGGGCGTGGTGCGGGCCGGGCGTCTCGGGCACCAGCGTCTCAATGACCAGCACGCGGCCCTCCGGCGCCATGGCGCGCCGGAGGTTGGCCAAAATCTGCGCGCACTGCGCGTCGGCCCAGTCGTGCAAAATGTGCTTCAGCACGTAGCAGTCGCCGCCCGCGGGCACAGCCTTGAAGAAATCGCCGCCCACCACATCGACGCGGCTGCTGACCTCCTCAAAGAAAGCCCCGGCGCCTGCCACGGTCTGGGGCAGGTCGAACAGCACACCGCGCGAAGCCGGCGCCGCCCGCAAAAGCGTGGCCAGCAGCAAGCCGTGGCCGCCGCCCACATCCACGATGTGCTCGCAACCGGACAGGTCATAGGCGGCTGCCACCGCTTCGCCGGTCATCGCGGTGAAGGCACTCATGGCGCCGTTGAACCAGGCGCCTTCTTCGGGGTTCTCGCGGTAGTAATCCCAGAGCGGCTTGCCAAAGACATCCTCGGCCACCGAGATGCCCTTGACCACGGATTCGTCCAGGCGTCCCCAAGGCAACCAGTGGCTGGGGGTGGTGATCATGACTGCCATGTCGCGCAGGCTGCCGGGCACATCGCCGCGCAACAGTTGCGACAGGGGCGTCAGGGCAAAGCGGCCGGGCGCGGGCTCGGCAAACACCCCCACCGAAGCAAGCGCGCGCATCAACCGGTGCAGGGTCTTGGTGTGGGCACCGACCGCCGCGGCCAGGTCCACGTAGTACAGGGGGCCTTTGGCCAGCTTGTCGGCAATGCCCAGCCGGGCGGCAGTGGAAACGGCCTTGGAGAGCCAGTAGCCGGTCAGCATCTGCATCAGCGCGCCGGCCGGCGGCACCTGCGGGGGCTTGCCCTGGCGAGGTGAGTGGCGACGCGGCTTGCGCGCGGTCTTGCGCGGCTTGATGTTGGCGGCCTTGCGACTTTTGGGCTGGCGCGCGCTCCGGCGCACGTTCTTCTTGCCGTTCTTGCGAGCGGACTTGCCGGTCGGTTTGCCGCGTCGGGCCGCCATGACGCCCTCCTGGGGGTTGGTTTAGGGCCCATCATGGCGCGACGAGGCACGCGAGGCAACCCGTACCACTTGGGTCAACGTTGACCGGCGGAGTCCAACTACATAATCCCGTTATCTTCCGTGCCGACCCCCGCCGGGCCGGCTATGCTCGCCGGCCTCTCATGGACACCAAGACCGCACTGGAGTACGTCCGCGAGTTCCTTCGCCTCTACTGGGCCAACGAACACGCCCACGAGGCCTGGTCCCGCGACCTGGAGGCACACCACGGCCTGACAGCCAAGCAATACGGCCTGTTGCGCGCCCTGGAGCGCTCCCGTGACGTCACCACGTCCAGCCTCACCGAGCTGCTGGGCAAGGCTCAGCCGGCCATCACGCAGATGCTGAACCGGCTGCAGGCCCATGGCTTCATCACCCGTGAACCCAGCACCGCGGACAAGCGCAAACGCGAGCTGCGCCTTACTGCCAAGGCCTTGAAGGTGCTGGAAAGCGTCGAGCCCATCGGCCCCACCCGCGTGGCCTTGGCCCTGGAGCACGCCAGCGAACGCGAGGCAGGCCAGGTGGTCAAGGCCATGGAGACCGTCTTCCACTGGATGAACGAGCGCAAGCCGGCCAGCCGCTGAACGCCCCGTGCTCGCCACGGCTGGTTGCCCATGCCACACTCTGCCCGTGGCCACCATACGCGAGAGTATCGAACACTGGCGCGCTGCCTTCGTCGGCGCGGGCGTGGACAGCCCACGCCTGACCGCCGAGCTGCTGCTGGCACGAGTGCTGGAGGTGGACCGCGGGCGCCTGCTGGCCCTGACGCAGGAGCCCCTTGCGCCAGCCCATGCGGCAGCCCTGCACGAACTGGCTCGGCGGCGCCTGCGCCGTGAGCCCCTGGCTTACATCTTGGGCGAGCGCGAGTTCTTCAGCCGCACCTTCTCCGTGCGCCCGGGCGTGCTGGTGCCGCGCCCGGAGACCGAGACCATCATCGAGCTGGCCAAGCGGCTGCTACCACCGGGGCAGGCGGGATGGGCCGCCGACGTGGGCACCGGTTCCGGCTGTCTGGCGGTCACGCTGGCGCTGGAGTTTCCGGCCCTGCACGTGCTGGCCCTGGACCTGGAGCCCGTGCCGGTGCGGGTGGCAGCCGACAACGCGCGGCGCCACGGCGTGCAGGCACGCGTGCGCTGCTGCCGGGGCAACCTGCTGGCGCCGGTCCGGCCGGGTGCCGGGCTGGCGCTGCTGGTCTGCAACCCCCCCTACATTGACCCGGCGGCTGAAGCCGACCTGCCCCCTGAGGTCAGCACCCATGAACCCCGTACTGCGCTGTTCTCAGGCGAGCACGGCCTGCAGGCCGGCCGTACCGTGCTGCAGCAGGCACGGGCGGTGCTGGCGCCGGGTGCGTGGCTGTTGATGGAGTTCGGCGCGGACCAGGGCCCGGCCCTGGCAAAGACCGCCGCCCTGTTGGGCTATGAGGCTGACCTGCACCGCGACCTGAGCGGCATGGAGCGCGTTCTGGCGGCGCGCTGGACCAGCCATTGAACAAGCCCTGCTGGGCCATGATCGTTGAAGCCCGTGCGCCTGATTCGCTCCGCCGAAGCGCCAGGCCGCGTCGGACGCTCGCGACACGCGCCCTTCGGGCTTCTATCGCTCGCTGTCGCGGAAACGGCCGCAAGCGTGGCATTGACCCACAACTTCAACAGGCATGGTCACTGGCGCGGTACCGGCAAAACGAACGAGGGCGGCGGCCAGAAGGCCGCCGCCCGCTTGCGTGTGCAACCTAAGCCGCGCTTTCCTTGGTGGCGCCGGGATTCTCGGCGGCGTCCTGCTCGCAGGTAAACTCAAGCTCCCAATCACCGTCCGGCGTGAAACGCGCCAGCGTGAGGCGGGTAATCATCTCCGAACTGTCCACCTCGGCGCCCCAACTCACGCGGTCCACGGTGTCCTGGCCTGCCACCAGTTCCACGGCGCCCTCCTGGTTCGTGCTCCAGGGCGCGGTCTCCAGCGAGTTCAACAATTCCTGGAAAGCAGCGCCGGGCAACAGGGTGCCGAAGTGCCAGGGCGCGTCCGTCTGCAGGTTCTTCAGGGTCGCGGCGTGTTCGCCGTCAATGAAAATATTCGTTTGGCTGCTCATTACTGCCTGTCTCCCGGTGTCGTTGCCCGCGCGCAGCCACAAGTCGCCGCAGCGCAGGAACAGTCCATGTAAACTGTTCAACGAACAGACTGCCAGTGGCAATCCGGAAAGATTCGCAAATGCCGTGGGGCGTCCGGGTGATTCGCGCCCCACGCCTGGTACTACCCCATGCGGTGAGCAAAGAAGCGATCCATGCGCATCCACAAGTCACGTTCGGCAGGCTCCAGGTACTCGGTGTTGCCCTCTTCCTTGTCAAAGAAGGCGTGGCCTACGCCGGGGTAGGTGTAGCTCTCATCTGTTTCCGGGCTGGCCGAAAGAACCTTCTCCAGTGTCCGCACGTCCTCAATGGGCACTTCGCCGTCCAGTTCGCCAAACACCGCCAGAATGGGGGCACGGGCGCTGCGGACCATCTCCAGCGGCTGCCGGAACCCCTTGGGCTGGCCCACCTGCAACCGCAGAAACGGGCACACCACAGCGCAGGCGTCGAACTCGGCATCGCAGGCCAGCAGCAACACCGTGCCGCCCAGCCACGCGCCCACGCCGCCCACCTTCTTGCCGTTCAGCGCGCGGCGCATGCGACGAGCGGCGTCGCGCACGGTGGGCACGGCGTCGTTGATCTCGCGCAGAGTCACGTTCTCCAGCGTGCGCGGCTGGCGGGCAAGCTCGACCACTTCCACGGCAAAGCCGGTGGCTGCAATGCCCTGGGCGCTGTGCAGCACCGCCTTGTCAACGGCAAAGCGTTTGGGCACAAGGACAACGCCGGCCTTGGCAGGCCCTTTGGGGGGATTGACCAGCATGACCCACCTCCCGTCCGCGGGCGAGAGTAACGCGTCACAGGCCGGCGGGCCAGCCCGCGTCAGCCCGCCCACGTGCACGGTTACACACGGTGACGCCCTGCAACTGGCGCCGGCTTTCCCGCGCGGCACGGTCCGGCTGGCCTATGTGGACCCGCCGTTCTTCTCGGGGCGCGTGCGGCGCAACCAGCCGCAGGGCCCGGCTTACGATGACCGCTGGCCGGGCGGCCTGACCCAGTACCTTGAGTTCCTGCGTGCGCTCTTGAACAGCCTGGCACCGCTTCTGGCGCCGCACGGCGTGCTGGCCTTGCACCTGGACCACCGCGCCACCCACTGGGCACGCCTGGAACTGGACCGGCTTTTCGGCGAGAAGGGCTTCATCAACGAGATCATCTGGGCCTACCGCACCGGGGGCGGAAGCCGCCGCCACCTGGGGCGCAAGCACGACAACATCCTGGTCTACGCTGCCGGGCCCGACTACGTCTTTCATGTGTTGCGCGAGAAAAGCTACCTCGCCCACCACTACGGTTTCTCGAACATCACCATCGAGCATGACGAGCGCGGCCCCTACACCTGGGTGGCGATGCGCGATGTCTGGGACATTGCCGCCTTGCGGGGCAACCAGCACGAGGCCTGCGGTTACCCCACCCAGAAACCGCTGGCGTTGCTGTCACGGCTGATTGAGTGCTTTACCAACCCCGGCGACCTGGTGCTGGACCCCTGCTGCGGATCGGGCACCGCACTGGTGGCGGCGCGGGCGCTGTCCCGCTCTGCGGTGGGATGGGACACCAGTGCAGACGCTGTGGCTGTGGCACAGAAGCGGCTCAGGGGTACGGGGACCGCAGAGCTTGCATTCTGAAACCGCCCTTACCTTGGTGGCCTGTTCCCGGAATCTATACTTGGCCGTTTATGGCGGGGCCTTGGTCGTATATCTTGGCCCCTACAGAAGTTTTGACTTCCGGCAGGGTTTGCTCTGGGGGGCCATGGCCCCCGGGGACGTGCCGGTTTGACGCCCAGGGCGGAACAACGAAATGCCAATCAACCTTCGATATGGGCAGCAGGCTGTGGCGCGTGGGTTCTTGACCTCCCAGCGGCTGCAGCAGGTACTTTCCAAGCAGCGGCAGCTTGAGGCGCAGGGCAAGAAGGTCAGCGTGCGCATGATCCTGGAGAAATCCAAGCTGCTCACGCCGGACCAGCTGGGGCAACTGGACCGGGACCTGAACATCAAGGTGGTCAAGAAGCAGACAGCAAAGATCACCAAGCCTGCCCAGCCGGCCCACCCGGTGAGCGCGCAGAACTTTGCGGGCGAAGAGGTGCCCGAGTTCAGCGGCATGCACGGCGCCAACCCGGACGCCACAGTGTTTGAGCCGCCGCCGCCGGACATGCAACAGCGCATCAAGGCCGAGCGCGACAAGGCCAAGGCCGCGGCGCGCGCCAAACAGGAAGCGGAGGCCCAGTCGTTCATGGGCCAGGACGCCGGCAGCCCCTTTGGCGGCGACCCATTCGGCGCGGACCCCTTTGGCGGGGGCGGCGGCGACATGGCTCCTGAGCCCATGGCGCCCGCCATGGCCCCCGAGCCCTTCGGCGGCGAAATGGCACCCGAACCGTTTGCGCCCATGGACCCCTTTGCCGGTCAGGACCTTGCTCCGCAGCCCATGGGTTTTGGCGATGAGCCCTTGCCCGAGCCCGAGCCTTTTGGCGCGCCCGACAGCGCACCGTCTCTGGAGCGCATGGACTCCAGCCCCAAGCTGCAGAGCCTGGGCGCCGAGTACCAGGGTATTGCCTCGCCCGAGGAAGAAGAGCTTCCCACCATCAGCGCCGGCTTTGACGGCACGGCACCCGCCCCAGCCCGGGGCGGCTACGGCGCCCCGCAACCGCCCGCGCGTGGCGGCTACGCGGCACCCGTGCCCCCGGCCCGCGGCGGGTACGCGGCGCCGGCACCCATGCCGGAACCGGAACCCATGGCGGCTGAGCCCATGGGCGGCGACAGCTTTGACAACTTCGGCAACGACCTGATGTCGCCCGAGGAGATGGAAGCGGGCAGCGCACCCTCCACGCGCGGCACCATGCCGCTGGGCAGCTCGGCGAACGTGGACGCGACCATGTTCAGCCCGCCGCCCCCCGGCGTTACAGCCGGCGGCCGCACCAAGCCCGGCGCCATGGACAAGACCATGTTCAGCCCGCGCCCGCCCGAGCTGGGCGGCACGCGAGGCCCGGCTGCGCCCGCCCGCGCGCCAGAGCCCGAGCCGGAACCCGAACCGGCCCCCGTGGGTGGCGATGACTGGGGCGAAAGCCCGTCCATGGAATCGCCCGGTTTTGACGAGAAGCCGGACATGGACGCGACGGTCTTCAGCCCGCCGCCTCCGGGCATGGGTCGCGCAGCCGCCGAGCCCGTTGGCAAGGCCGGCCCCAGGGGACGCCAGGGTGCCGATGACTTCGGCGAGGTGGACCTGCCCGTGGGCAAGCGCATGGACGACCTGCCCACCGGCCCCGCTACCGGCGACGAAGTACACCCCTTGCGCCGGGGCGTCGGCACCACGTCCAAGAAGCAACCATCGCAACCGGTTCCGGAGGAGCCGGGCGAGGAACTGCCGCAAGAAGAGCTGCCGCAGGAAGCCCCCGCGCCCTCGGGCCGCAAGGGCACCGGCAAGGTGGCCAGGGCGCCCGAGCCGGAAGTCGAGATTCCGGCCGAGGAGCCTGTGGCTGCGGCGCCGGGCAAGTCCGGCAAGACGGGCAAGCTGCCCGGCAAGGCCGGCAAGCCCGAGCTGCCCAAGAAGCAGCTCAGCGCCAAGGAAAAGCCCGTGGTCAGCAACGAGCCTTTTGCTGCCGGTGAGGAGAAACCCAAGAAGAAGAGCTCGCGTGTCCTGCTGCTGTTTGTGCTGCTGTTGCTGGTAGTGGTTGCCCTGCTGGTGCTGCCCGTGGCGCTGCCCGGCAAGATCCCGCAGCTTGACCAGTTGCGCCAGAACCCGCAGGCCAAGCCCGTCTATGACTACGTGGAGACCATCTACAAGAAGATCGTGCCGGCGCCCGCGAAGACCCAGCCGACGGGCGAACCCGCAGGCAATGCGGCACCTGCTGACAACACGACGCCGCCTGCCAACGAGGAAGTGCCGCCTGCTAACGAGGAAGCGCCGCCAGCCAACGAGTAGCCGGCCCCGCCAAGTTGGGGTTAAGAGTGCGCAGTCCAGCGCGGGCCGGCTTGTCCGGCCCGCCTTGCTTTGGCAAAACGCCGCTAACGCGGATGCATCATTATGAGTGAGCCTGCCCTGGACTTCGCCACCACGCAGTCGGCCCTGCGCGCCGCCGGTCAGGAACACGTGCTGGCCTGGTGGCCCGAGCTTTCCGAGCGCGCCCGCCGCCGCCTGCTGCGCCAGCTGGCCCTGGTGGACCTTGCACGCCTTCCCGAGATGCAGGCGGCCATCGCCGCCCTGGGGCAGGGCAAGCCGCGCGTGCTTTCGCCGGCGCCGGTCTTTGAGCTGGCCTCGCGGGAGTTCCCCTACCTTGCCGCCGATGGCGCCCGGGCCGTGGCTCCCTTGGGCGAGCAGGCCCTGCGGCGCGGCCAGGTCGCCTGCCTGCTGGTGGCGGGCGGCCAGGGCACTCGCCTGGGCTTTCCCGCCCCCAAAGGCTGCTATCCCCTGCTGCCCCTCACTCGCCGCACCCTGTTTGAGGTCTTTGCCCGCAAGCTGCTGCGTGTCAGCCGCGAGTACGGCTGTACTCCGCCCCTGTACGTGATGGTCAGCAACCAGAACGAGGCCGAGACGCGAGAGTTCTGGGCGACGCACGAGTACTTCGGGTTGCCCGCCGAGCAGGTGCAGTTCTTTGCCCAGGGCGAGATGCCGGCCCTGGATGCAGCCGGCAAGCTGGTGATGGAGGACAAGGACCGGCTGTTCCTGGGCCCGGACGGGCACGGGGGCGTGCTGCAGGCTTTACGCGTCAAGGGCATGCTGGCTGACCTGCGCCGCCGCGGCGTGCGGGTGGTCAGCTACATCCAGGTGGACAACGCCCAGATCCCGCCCGCGGACCCGGCGTTTCTGGGCCTGCACCTGGCCGAAGGCGCAGAAGTCTCCCTGAAAGTCGTGCGCAAGGACGACCCCGCCGAGAAGGTGGGCATCTTCTGCCTGGATGACGGGAGGCCCGGCATTGTCGAGTACACCGAATTCAGCGCCGAGCAGGCCGCCTTGCGCGCCCAGGACGGTGGCCTTCTCTATCGCGCGGGCAGCATCGCCGTTCACGCCTTCAGTGTGGACTTCTTGAATCGCCTGGCCGACACCGGCGTGGACCTGCCCCTGCACGCGGCCCACAAGAAGGTGCCCTTCTTGTCGCCAGACGGGATCGCCGTTGAGCCCGCCGGCCCCAACGCCTGGAAGTTCGAGCGCTTCGTGTTTGACGCCATCCCGCTGGCCGGCAAGGTGGCGGCCCTGGAAGTGCCCCGCGACGAGCAGTTCCTGCCCCTCAAGAACGCCGACGGCCCCTTCGGCCCCGACGGCTTCCGCGCCGCCTACCATGCCTACTGGGGCCGCGCCGTGGAGCTTGCGCTGGGCAAAATGCCGCCCGCCATCGAAGTTGACCCACTGGTGGCAGAGAATGCCCGCGACCTGATGGAGATCATCGCCCGCAGCCCGGCGGCACGCCGCTGGGACCTGAACGCCCCGCTGCTGGTCACGCCGGAATCGCTGGCAGGCCTAATCTAGCAGGCCGTTGAAATAGTCTGTTTCAGCGCCCTGCCCGGCCCGCGCGGCTGCACGGGCCGGTCGGCGAGCGGCTTCACGCCGCGAGCCGGGCAGTTGCTTTCCGTTGAGGAAGGCGGCAAAGGCGACTTCTTCAACGGCCTGCTAGTGTTGCATCCACATTGGATTCATGGGTGTCCGTTCCGTCCCGCATCCGCGTCAGGCCGCGACGGGGGCTCGCGACACGCGCCCTGCGGGTTTCTGCCGCTCGCTGTCGCGGAAGCGACCGCAGGCGATGGATGAAGCCACCCCCCAATTCAATCGCCATGAACCACTGATCGGTCAGCGCGTCAGCTCGTCCAGCCCCAGCATCAACCGCGCAATACGCATGCGGTCGGCCACCTCGATGTCGTCGGGGATGTCCTGGCCTGTGGTGATGTAAGAAAGCGGCTTGCCCGCGCCCAGGATCACGTCCAGGGCCGGGCCGTAGCTGGCCGCCTCGTCCAGCTTGGTCAAGACCAGCTTGTGAATAGCCTCGCCGCCGAAGCGCTCCAGCAGACTGTCCAAGTGGCGGGGGTGCGTGGTGGCGGAGACCACCAGGTGGGTCTCGTCGGGCTGGGCGGCATCGAGGAACGCACGCAGTTCGTTGATGCGAAGCTGGTCGCGGGGCGAACGCCCGGCGGTGTCAATGAACACGATGTCGCGATCGCGCAGCTCTGCCATGGCGCTGCGAATCTCCCCCGGCGTCATCACGATGCGCACGGGCACTTCCAGGATGCCCGCCAGGGTCTTGAGCTGCTCGGTGGCTCCCAGCCGGTACGTGTCCACGGTGATGAAGCCCACCGTGGCGCGGTCGCGCAGCTTGAAGTTGGCCGCCAGCTTGGAAAGTGTGGTGGTCTTGCCCACGCCGGTGGGCCCCACGAACGCCACGGTGCGGGTGCGCCCGGCCGACAGCGTCACCGGCCCCGCCACCTGGATGGCGCCCGCCAGTGTCTGCAGGGCCGCCTGCAGCACCGTCTCTTCGTGTTCGAGCTGCGAGCCTGAGAGGTTGCGCAGCACGTCGTTGCAGAAGCGTCGGGCCAGTTCCGGCGCGACGTCAGCGGCCTCCAGCCGCCGCCACACAGCCTTCACGGTATCGGGGTAGTCCGCGACGGCGCCGGCCTCAGTGCGTTCCGCCAGGCGCCGCACCAGCTCTTTCAGCTCGTCCACGTCGCGACGAAGGTTCTCGGGGTTGGCGGGTTGGCCGGGACGCGCGGGCTCGGGCGCGCGATCTGCCCCCAATGCATAGGCCCGCTGCACCAGCCGGGCATAGCCGGCGCGGGTGCGCTCTTCCAGGCGCCCAAGGCTGGTGCGCCCGCCCGCCTTGGCCACTTCGTCGGCATCGTTGGTGGCCGTGATGCTGACCTTGCCGCCCTGCTCTTTGTCGGGAACGCTGGTCGAGGATAGGATGACGGCGCTCTCGCCAAGCTCGCGCTTGACGGCTGCCAGCGCGTCTTCCCAGGTTGCGGCGGTAAAAGTTTTCACACCCATCGGCTACGCCTAAGCACGCCACCGAGACGAATAATACCTCAAAAACAGAAAAATACACTAAAGTTTTTGGGCGGGCGGGCCGAATGGCCTCAGCTTGCCTTCACGAACCGCGCCCAGCTTTCCGGCACGCGTTCGCCATAACCCACGCCATCACTCCAGTTTGGCTTGCCGGGCCGGCTGCGCAGGGGCATCGAGGCTTCGTCGGGGGTGCGGTTTCCCTTGCGCGTATTGCAGCGGATGCAGGCGACAACGCAGTTCTCCCAACTGGTCAGGCCGCCGCGGCTGATGGGCGTTACGTGGTCAATCGAGAGGTGCTTCAGGCCCGGGCGGCAGCCGCAATACTGGCACTCAAATGTGTCGCGCCGGTAGATATTGCGCCGCGAAAACACCAGCTCACGCCGCGGGACGCCATTGTAGCGCCCCAGCACAATCACCTCGGGCACGCGGATCAGCAGGCTGGCTGTGCGCAGCCACCCGGGATGGTCGGCCAGTTCCGCCACAGCACGAGAGTTATCCAGCAGCCAGCTTTCGAAGTTGTGCATCTCGTAGGTGTGCGGGTGCACAATCAGGGCGTGGTCCTGGAACACCAGGCTGAAGCTGCGCTTCACCGTGGTGATGGCGATGGGCGTCCACGACTTGTTCAGCACGAGAACCGAGTTGTCCAGCATGCTCGTTTCCTGAAAACAGCGCGACCGGGAATATTCCCGGTCGTCACGCAACAGCCCGCTTGCCTGCAGGATTGACCCTCCTGGCCTGCACAGCCATGAGCACCGAGAGCCCCTCCCGGGTCCCTATATGCTCTGAGTAGGCGGTCTTCCTGACACACTCCATGGAGCGGTATTGTAAGCAGTCCGCGCCCGTGTTCAACCAGTTGTCGGAACAAGCAAAAGGGGCGGCAACCGCCGCCCCTTGAGTACTGTCGCACCTGGGTTACAGGTGATGGTGCAGGCTTTCCTCGTAGAAGGGGTCCTTCTTGGCCAGCAGGGGCGCCTTCTCCAGGGCCTTCATCACGACAAAGATGAACGCGCCCACAAAACCGGCCGCGACAAACACCAGACCGAAGGACTCCAGCGGCAGGTAGTGCGCCACCGGGCCGTCGTGGCCCGCATGAGGACGCGGCAGCACGAACTGCCACAGGTCCACAAAGCGGCCGATCAGCACGATCACGGAGACAATGCCCACCAGCCGGATGTTGCGCTTGTTGGAGCGAGGCAGCAGCACCAGGAACGGGATCACCCAGTTCAGGATCGGGTTCACCACGAAGGTGACCCAGAACCAGGGGCCCTCCCACCGCGCAAAGTAGTGCTGAGTTTCTTCCGGGATGTTCGAGTACCAGATCAGCATGAACTGGCAGAACCACAGATAAGCCCAGAACGTGCTGCTGGCCACCAGCCACTGGCCCAGGTTGTGGAAGTGGTTCTCGTTAACCACGTTCTTCAGGTAGCCGTTCTTGCGCAGCAGGATCAGCAGGATGGCCAGCATGGCCCAGCCGCTCTCAAAGATGCCCGCAAACTGGTAGGGACCGAACATGGTGCTGAACCAGACCGGCTCGATGGACTTGATGTAGTCAATGCTGGCGGCGGAGACCGTGAGCGCAAAGAAGAAACAGAAAACCGCCGAGAGCTTCTTGGTCGTGAAGGTGTGCTTCACGTTGCCGTCGGCGTCCTGCTTGCGCGAAAGGCCCACAATCATCCACGAGAAGCCGATCCAGATCGCGAAGTAGATGACCGTGCGGATCAGCCACCAGGGCGTGTTCAGCCAGGCGCTCTTGCCATCCACCTGGTGGCGATGCTCGCCTTCCTGCAGCTCGGGGTGGGTCCACTCGTACAGGTGGCTGGTCAACAGGCCGATGGCCACGCCGCCGATCGTCAGCGCCGCCACCGGGAAGTAACGGGTCATCGCTTCCGGCACGCGCTTCAGAACCGCCGGCCACGCGCCGTTGGCCAGCGAGGTGGATGCGATGAAGAAGATGCCGAAGAGGGCAAAGCCCAGGGCAATCCAGGAGCCGATCAGCCAGCCGGACCAGGCCATGTTGGCGCCGCCGATCCAGGACAGGCCGAAGCCTACGCCGCCCAGGGCCATCAGGCCGATGGCGAGGCTCTTCACCGGGGCGGGCGCGGTAAACGTGGAGGGCTCGTCGTGATGAACTTCGTGGCCTTCACTCATGGGTTACTGGCCCCCCTTCTGCAAGAAGCGCAGGTAGGCAACTACCTTCCAGCGGTCGTCCAGGCTCAGGTGCGCCGCGTGCGGCGCCATGGTGTTGAAGCCGTGGGTAATGGTGTGGCAAATCTCGCCGTCGGTCAGGTTCACGGCCTTGCCGGTCACCAGTCCGGGGGCGCCAATGCCGTACTCGGTCACCGGGGCCTCGCCTGCGCCCTCAACGCCGTGGCAGCCCTGGCAGACCGCCTTGTACATCAGCTTGCCGCGGGCCACGACCGCGTCGCGTTCCGCACCCGTGGCCGCCCCATGGGGGTTCACCAGGGAACGAGACTTGATGCGTTCGGCCTCGCCGGTGCCCAGCGGGAAAGTGCGCGCGCCCTGGCCACGATAGAACGTGCCCACGGGCGCCTCGCGGTCCACGCGGGCGTCGGCAAAGGGGCCGCCTTCGCCGCCCAGCTCGGGGTACGCCATCTGGGACTCGCCGGCGCCGCTGCGCGACATGTCCGGGATCGGCACGATCTCGACGTTGCGCTTGGAGAAGTCGCGCTGCAGGTAGAAGGCCGCCCCGCCCGCAGCCAGCGCCGCTATCAGGGTGGCTACGCCGATCCAGGTGCGGGCCGAGAACGTGTTGTGCAGCTTGATCGCCACATCGCGGGCTTTGTCGAGCTGCTTCGCCGGGATGTCAATCACGGCGTCGAGCATCTTGTTGCCGCCGCTCATCAGCTGGTCCCTCCCTGGCTGGCAAAGCAGTCGTACTCGCTGTCGAGGTCCAGCATCTGCTCGGCGTGGAACTTCCGGAACAGCTCGCTGGCGCGCCCGATGTTGAAGTTCTGGTTTTTCTTCACCGCGATCATGAAGCGGTCGTCGGTCAGGCGCGGGTGCTTCATCTTCGGGTTCTTGCCGGGGTACAGGCGGCAGAAGATGAACAACCCCAGCATGGTGCACAGGCCGCCGATCAGCACCGTCAGTTCAAACAGCACCGGCACAAAGGCCGGGAACGGCAGCGATGACTTGCCGCCGACGTTCATGGCCCAGTCGTAGTCCGTCACATAGGTCATCAGTGAAAGGCCGAACGTCAGCCCGCCCAGGCCGCACCCGAACGTCACCCAGGTGATCTTGCTGAAGGGCAGGCCCATGGCGCGGTCCAGCCCGTGCACGGCGTAGGGCGTGTACACGTCGTGGATGTCAAAGCCCGCCTCGCGGCACTCTTTCACCGCGCCCAGCACGTCTTCGTCATCCTTGAACACCCCGCAATACAGAAGCTCAGGCATGCTTCACCTCCCCGTGCGCGTGGCTGTGGCCCGCGTCGTGGCTGTGTCCTTTGGGCTGGCCCCACTTCATCACGCCCTTCACCTCGCCGAACGCGATGGCCGGCAGCAGGCGAATGAACAGGAAGAAGCAGGTGAAGAAGATGCCGAAGGTGCCGATGAACGTGACCGCCTCGACCCAGGTGGGCGTGTAGTACGACCAGCTGCTGGGCAGGAAGTCGCGGTGCAGCGAGGTGACGATGATGACGAAGCGCTCGAACCACATGCCGATGTTCACGAAGATGCTCATGATGAACAGCACCACCGGGTTGCGGCGCAGGGCACGGAACCACAGCACCTGCGGGCTGAGCACGTTGCAGCTCACCATGATCCAGTAGGCCCACGAGAACGGGCCCGTGGCGCGGTTGATGAAGGCAAACTGCTCGTACTGGCTGCCGCTGTACCAGGCGATGAAGAACTCTGTGCCGTACGCCAGGCCCACCAGCGAGCCCGTCAGCAGGATGATCTTGGCCATCACCTCCAGGTGGTTGACCGTGATGTAGCTCTCCAGCCGCATGGTCTTGCGCGCCACGAGCAGCAGGGTCTGCACCATGGCAAACCCCGAGAAGATGGCGCCAATCACGAAGTAGGGCGGGAAAATGGTGGTGTGCCAGCCGGGGATCACGCTGGTGGCGAAGTCCATGGACACGATGGTGTGCACCGAGACCACCAGCGGCGTCGAAAGGCCCGCAAAGATCAGGTAGGCCGTCTCGTAGTGGTTCCACTTCTTCACCGAGCCGTCCCAGCCCAGGCTCACCGTGCCGTAGAAGGCCCGGCGCAGCCAGTGCTTGGCGCGGTCGCGCACCGTGGCGTTGTCCGGGATCAGGCCGATGAACCAGAACACCAGCGAGATGGTGAAGTACGTGCTGATCGCGAACACGTCCCACAGCAGCGGGCTGCGGAAGTTGACCCACAAGGGACCCCTGAAGTTGGGGTAGGGCAGCGCCCAGAAGGCGCCGAACCAGGGACGACCCATGTGGATGAACGGGAAAATGGCGGCGCAGATGACGGCAAAGATCGTCATGGCCTCCGCCGAGCGGTTCACCGAGGTGCGCCACTTCTGGCGGAACAGGCACAGGATCGCCGAGATCAGCGTGCCGGCGTGACCGATACCGACCCAGAACACGAAGTTCGTGATGTCGAAGGCCCAGCCGACCGTCTTGTTCAGGCCCCAGGTGCCGATACCCGTGTAGATCTGGTACCCCATGGTGGCTGCACCGATACCAGCCACCGTGAGCGCCAGCAGGAACCCGAACCACCACAGGGTGGAGGGCTTGCCTTCAATGGAACCGCAGACGTCCTGCGTGATATCCCCGAGTTTCTTGCCCCCGAGGACCAGCGGTTCACGTAGCGGAGAGCATGCGTTGCCGGACATATTGGTCTCTCACTCTCCCTCTCTTAGTGTCCGCCGCCGTGGCCGTCCGCAGGCGCCGGGGGCGCTTTGCGGTTGCGTACCTTGGTCAGGTACGTCACGGCTGGGCGGGTGTTGATTTCAGCCAGCACGGCGTAGTTACGCGGGTCTTTCAGCAACCGCGTCACCACGCTGTCCTTGTCGTTCACGTCGCCGAACGCGATGGCGTTGGTGGGGCAACTGCTCTGGCAGGCGGTGCGGATGGCACCGTCCGGCAGCTTCACGCCGGCCCGCGCGGCATTGCGCTTGCCCTCGTAGATACGCTGGGCGCACATGCTGCACTTTTCCATGACGCCCTGGGTGCGCACCGTGACATCCGGGTTCAGTGCCAGGTTCATGGTCAAGTCGTTGTGCTTGTAAAGGAACCAGTTGAAGCGCCGCACCTTGTACGGGCAGTTGTTGGCGCAGTAGCGCGTACCGATGCAGCGGTTGTAGGTCATCGAGTTCAGGCCCTCTTCGGTGTGGCTGGTGGCAATCACCGGGCACACCGTCTCGCAGGGCGCGTTCTCGCAGTGCTGGCACATCATGGGCTGGAAGCCCGCCAGCGGGTTCTCGTTCTCGGTGAGCAGGCCGTCCTTGTGGTCGTCTTCGTAGTAGACGTCCATGCGCAGCCAGTGCATCTCGCGGCGGGTGGCCACTTCTTCGCGGCCCACCACGGGCACGTTGTTCTCCACGCTGCAGGCCACCACGCAGGCGCTGCAGCCCGTGCACGAGTTCAGGTCCACCACCAGGCCCCACTTGTGGCCGTTGTACTCCCAGCGGGGCCACAGGGTCAGGTTGGCGGGCGGCAGGTGCTGGTCGTTGCCCGCATCGGGCTTGCCCAGCCACTGCTCCAGGGTCGTCTCCTTCAGCAGAGGACGCTTCTCCTGCGAGTCGTGCTCCTGGATGCGCGCGGGCTTGCGGTTGCCGCCCGACTTGGCCACCGTGCCGAACACCACCTTGCCGCGGGCCAGCAGCGGGTAGGCGTTGGCGCCGATGGTCGCCTCAGCGCCGGTCAGGGCGCCCGTGCCCATACCGTAGACAATCTTGCCGGCCTGGGTGCGGCCAAAGCCCAGCGCCACGGCGGCAGACTTGCCGGCAAGGCCCGGCTGGCGCACGGCGGGCAGCTTCAGCTCCACCTTGCGGCCCTCGGCCTCAGCACTCAGGGTCACGTCGTCGCCGTCGGCGATGCCGAGCTCCTTCATGGTCAGCGGGTTCAGGGCCACATAGTTGCCCCAGGTCGCGCGGGTCAGCGGGTCGCCGGCCTCGTGCAGCCACCCGTTGTTGGCCTGGCTGCCGTCGCCCATGAGCACGGACTGGTAAGGCACGATTTCCAGCCCGTCACCGGTGGCCAGCGCGCCGGCATTCAGGCCCGTGGCGGCGCCTTCGTTCATGACCGGCATGTTGGTGACCACACTGCCCTGGGCGTCCACAAAGCCGCGCTCGACGGCGGCTTCCCAGGCGCCGCCCTGGAGCACGTTGGCCTTCCAGTAATCCGCCAGCACCTCGCGATAGTCGCGGTTGCCGTCGGCGTGGCCCGCCCACTTCAGCAGGCTGGTCAGCGGGTTGCGTGTGTCGTACAGGCGGCGCACCAGCGGCTGCGAAAGCGAGTGCAGGCCGCGCACGGGCTCAAAGTCGCCCCAGCTTTCCAGTGCATGGTCGGCAGAGGCGCGCCAGTTGCACTCGGTGGTGGTCTCATCGGGGAAGGCGCTGATTGCCACGGTGGTGCCCACCTTGGCCAGCAGCTCCTTGAACTTCGCCCCCTCGGGCAGCTCATAAACCGGGTTGGCGCCCCAGACGATGAGGGTCTTCACCGCGCCCGACTCCAGGTCCTTCAGCAACTGGGCCAGGGTGTCGTCGTTGCCCAGCTTCTGCTGCGAGACGTTGCGCAGGTCTACCGTGTTGCCGTAGGCCTGGGCCATGTGGTTGATGGCGTTGACCAGTTTCTGGTGCTTCACGTCGTCGCTGCCGCACACCACCAGGGCCTTACGAGGCGCATCCTTGATGGCTTTGACGATGTCGTCCAGCTTCTCGGGCGGCACGCTGTGCGCGCCTGCCGTGCCAAAGCGGGTGTTGCCGGCCAGCTTGTTGGCAAGAGCAGTCAGCAGGGCCCCGCGCTCGGCGGCGGGCAGCTTGATGCGCTCGTCGGCGTTGGCGCCGCTGATGGTGTAGTTGGCCTCAAGCTGGAAGTGCTTGCTCAGCGTGCGGCGGCCGTTGCGCAGGTCGCGGTTCACGGCCCAGCCGGCCGCGTACTCGACCGGCGAGATCCACGAGCCCAGGAAGTCGGCCTCAATGGCCACCACTACCTCGGCCAGTTCAAAGCGATAGCGCGGCAGCACGGCGGCGCCGTGGGTGTCCTTGTGGGCAGCCGCGATGGGCCAGGCTGAGATGGCGTCGTAGGCAACGTGGCGGGCGCCGGTGGCTTCGCAGAAGCGGCGGATCTGCTCGCGAGCGCAGGCACCGTTGACCGTGCCGGTCAGCAGCACGGCACCGCCGCCCTTGACCGCGCCCGAAACCGCGGCGTCCAGCTCTTCCCACTTCACGGGGCTGCTCTTCTGCAGCGGGCCCTTCAGGCGTTCGCTGTCGTACAGGCCCCAGAGCTGGCCCTGGCCGCGGGCGCACAGGCCGCCGCGGTTCAGGGGGTTGTCGCGGGCACCTTCGGCCTTGATGGGGCGGCCGTCGCGCGCCTTCATCCAGGTGCCGCAGTTGGCGCTGCAGGCCTGGCAGGTGGAGGCGTAGTCGTAGGCCACGCCCGGCATGATGTGCTCCTGCTTCTTCAGCAGGGGCTTCACCAGCCGGTCGGGGGCGGTGCAGCCGGCCAGCACGGCGCCCATGGCGGCCATGCCGGTCACCTTCATGAAGTCGCGGCGCGACTTGCTGACCCGCTCCATCTCCTGCCGCAGCTCGGCCGGCATGTCGGCAAGGTCATCCTGCGCGGGCCGCGGGTTCTGGTTGAACTCGATCTGCATACGCTTATCCGTTTCCCTGTCTCGCCCAGTCGCCTAGCGGTGGCACGCGTCGCAGTCCAGGGGTGCCTTGGCGGCAAACCCCTCCTGCTCGTACTTCGCGTTCTCGTCGCGGTGGCAGTTCACGCACCAACCCATGGTCCGGTTCTTGGCCTGCAGCCCCAGCCCCGCTTCCGTCATGTCGCCGTGGCACTCGGCGCAATCAATGCCCTTACCCTGGCGGGCGTTGCGCACGTGGGCCATGTGGTTGAAGTAAACGAAGTCCGGGTTGTTGTGCACCCGCTTCCACACCACGCCTTCGCCGCTGTTCCAGGCCTCGCGCAGCGTGTTGATGCCAGCCTTGGCCGAATCCGTCTTGCCCGCCACCGTGTTGTGGCAGTTCATGCACACCGACAGGCTGGGCAGCGTGGCATGGCGCCCTTCGTCCACGCCCGCGTGGCAGTACTGGCAGTCAATGTTCAGCACACCTGCGTGCAGGCGGTGGCTGTAAGGAATCGGCTGCTCGGGCTGGTAGCCGGTGTGCACGCCGGGGAGCTGGATGTCGTCGGCGGTGCGGAAAGCAAGCAGCACCGGCAGCCCGAAGGCGATGGTCAGCAGCAGGAAGAGAATGGCCAGTTTTGCGCTCATGTCGTGGTCCCGTCTTGGGCCCGGGTCCTAACCCGTTACGCCTAGTGCTGCTCCGCAGACACGCCTGAAAGCCGCGCTGCCACCGTTCCTGCGTCCACCGGCTTGCCGTCTACCAGGTGCACGCGCCAGGCCCGCAGGTTGGGCAGCAGCGTGTGGGCCACCACGCGCGAGTGCAGGGCAGCGCCCAGCGCCAGCGAACCCGCCAGCACATGCAGCTTGGCAATCACCGGCAGGTGATAGATGGCGGCGTTGGTGGTCGTGCGGAACAGCCACACATCCACAAAGAACGGCCCAGCAACCTGGCCGGTCCAGAAACTGGCGTGCCGCACGGTGGCCCAGGTGAAGATGCCCACACCCAGGGCCACCATCAGGAAGCTGATGACCGCAAAGTCCACCACGGTGAAGTGCCGGCGGATGGACTTGTCCAGCAGGTGCCGCAGTTGCAGGTTGAAAATGCCGAACAGCGTGAAGAAGGCCAGGGAGATGCCCACCACCTCAAGGGCGGCGCGGGTTCCGGCATCGGTCACCATGACCTGTACCACACCGGGCAGGCCCACCAGCAACAGGTGGTAGAAGAACAGGCCCCACAAGCCCACGCTGAGCGGCACGCAGCGCAGGTCGCGCTCGTGTTGTGCGGTCAGGTCCAGCGGACGCAGGCTCAGCACGACGAAGCGCAGCGAGGTGCCGGGGATGATCGGCGGCAGCACCTTGCCGGCGCTGCGCCACTGCATGGCAGCGCGGATCAGGCCGGCGCCCAGGGTAATCACCAGCAGCCACGGGATGATGGTGATCAACCCGTCCAGCATGGGGTTGAAGAAGTCCGCGATCGCGTCAATGTTCTGCTGCGGGTTGAAGCGTATCTCGCCTGCCATGGTGTGCTCCCGTCGCGCCTTCTAGTGCTTGTCCGCGGCGTAAGGGCCGTCCACGTACTCGTGCTTCTCCTTCACGAACAGCTTGCCGAACAGCGAGCCGTCGAGCAGCAGCACCGCAAGTGCCGCCAGGATCAGTGCAAAGATCGGCAGGTAGTTTGACTCCCGCTCGGTGCCCACCTGGCGCGCCGTCCGCTCAAAGAACGCCGCCATGGCATCAAGTTCTTCGTCCGTGAAGGGCGGCTTGTTGTCGGCGGTCTGGAAGACCTCGTGCATCTTGGGGGCTTCCGGCCCGGTCAGCACCACCGCGAGGCCGTCTGAAAAGTTGGCGGCCTTCTTGCTGCCGTTGGCGCGGGCCAGCACGTAGGCGTGGGCGATGTTGGGTCCCACGTTGCCGCCGCGCAGGTCTTTGTCCGAGCCGATAGTGTGGCAGCCCACGCAGGCCGGGCCGCCCTGCGCAAAGCCGCGGGCGCCGCTCACCAGGTCGCGTCCCAACTTGACCTGGGCTTCAAGCTGCTCGGGCGTCATGGTCGGCACTTTGGCGCGGTGCCGGAAGATGTAGTCAATGACCAGCAGGATCTGCTCGCGGGTCAATGCTCCGCCCGCGTCGCGGCCCTGAGCCGCCATCATGTCGGCAAACGACGCGCGAAGATCCTTGAAGTACTGGTCTCCGTCCGTCGCCTTGGGATTCTCGATGAACTTCAGCAGCCGTTCGCGCTCCGGCACGCGCTCCGCCATGCCCGCGAGGCCGGGGCCGACCTTCTTGTCCGTGCCGAGAGTGTGGCACGCGGCGCACGAGGCAAACAGCTTCTTGCCGGGGTGCTCGCCCTGTTCCGGCTCCCACTTCACCGGCGCGAACTCGCCCACGTTCTTCGGGTTATCCGCCGGGGTGGGCACTACCTCAATATCGTCTGTCGCCTGGGCGCTGGCCACGCCCGCACTGACCGACAGCGCCGCGCACACAAACGCTGCAGCGCCGAACAGCAACAGCCAGCGATGCGTCTTGAGCAACACCTTCCCACCTCCATCCGGTGCGAAACCCCGTTCGCAAATCCCGCCGCCGTCATGACACCGTGGCAGCCAAGGACTTGTGTCGAGGGCGTACTTCTGTCAAGGCACTCGGTGCGGGCTGTATACACACCGGGGGGGGCGGGATAAACCCCCATTCTTGAACTTGCCTTCAAATGGAAAGGCGTTCCCGGAACCGGCCTGTGGTGCGGGCCGCGCGGCGTGATTCTGCGCGCAATGGCGGACCACTTTGGTCCAATTCTGGTAAATCGGGTCTGATTATCAGATTCCCGGCCTGTGATTGCCGCCCGGCCGCAAATGCAGAGCGCGGGGCCGACAGACCCCGCGCGAAAAACCCTGCGCCACGCACACCGCCCGCCACTGCTGCGGTTACTTGTCCTTGTTCTCGGTGCTCTTGCGTTCCTCGCCCTTCTTGCGGGTCTCGCGCTCAAACTTTTCGCGGAAGCCCTTGTACTTGGCGGGTGCAGCACCGCTGTCCTGGTTGCTGCTGCCGTCGCCAACGTCCTTGGTCTTCTTGTCGGCCTGGAAGCCGCCCTTCTCGCCACGGTCGTAATCGTCGGTGCTATGATCCTCAGGCTTCTCGCCCGGGCCGGGCTGATAGCCTTCCTCGGCCCCCTTGTTGGGCTTGTTGGGATCGCCCTGCTTCTCGCCCTTGTTCTTGGGGTCCTGGGTGGACTGCTTGTTCTTGTCCGGCTGTCCCTGGCCCTGACCCTGGCCCTGCTGGCGCAGCTGGTGGGCCAGCTCCACGGACTCGTCCACCTTCTTGAGGGCACCTTCCGCGGCATCTTCCTGCTTCTGCAGGGTTTCCGCCAGCTTCTTCTCCACGGCGTGCTGTTTCTCCAGCACCTTCTGCATGGTGTCTTCCGACTCGGCGAGCTTCTTCAGCAGGTCCGGGTTCTGGCGCAGCAACTCGGAGAGCTTCTCGCTGTCTTCGGCCAGCTTGCGGACCTCTTCTTCACTCTTGCCGGTGGCGCGGGCAACTTCTTCAGGGTTGTCGCGGATGGCCTCTTTCAGGCCCTCCGGCAGTTCCTCCAGCTTCCCGGTGCGCATGGCCTCGCGCAGCTTCTCCATGCGTTCCTTGACCACATCGGCCTTGGGCGACGCGAGCGATGCCTTGGCCAGTTCGCGCTCCAGTTCAGCCATGTCCTCGCTGGCCTTCTTCATCAGCTTGTGCAGCTCGGCAAGCCGTTCCTGCTGCGTCTTCTCGGCTTCGCCGCCGACCGGCGGTTCCACTTCCTGTGCGCCAAGGGGTGCCGCCGTGGCAAGGCCGGCAAAGGCGAGCGCGATCATCGTCCGGTTCATGGTTCTGCTCCAGGGGCTGCGGGTTTGTGTCGTACGGTCACGGCTGGCGGCTATCCGCCGTCTCCACCACGGCGCGGCTGTTCACCTTCGGGGGCCGCTTCGCCCTCTTCGCCGCCCTCTTCCGGGGCGCCGGGGATCTGCTTGCGCAGGTCGTCCCACACCTTCTTCAGCTCGGCCTGTTCCGCCGCATAGCGTTCGTACAGCCGCTTGTAGTACTCAGGCAGCTCGTCACGGTTATAGGACTTGGCCTTCTCGCCCAGGTTGCGAATCTTCTCGCCCAGGGCCTTCTGTTCCTCGTAGACCAGCTCCATCTCGGCCAGTTTGCTGACCAGGGGCTCCGGTGCCGGCTGGCCCTGCTGGCCGTTGTTCTGCTGCTGCTGTTGCTGCTGCTTGCGCTTCTCGGCCAGGCGCTTGCGCTCGCCCTCCACGGCCTTGAGCATGCGGTCAATCTTCTCGATCACCTCGCCCTGGTCCAGTTGCGTGCCTTCGCCCACCTCGGGGTCGCGGGCTTCCAGCTTGCCCATGATCTCGGCGAGCAGCTTCTGGATCAGCTCCATGTTGCGGGTGAAGCCGCCGTAGTTACCGTTTTTCAGGCCCTCGAGGGTCTCGTCGGCGGTCTTCTTCACTTCTTCCTGCGAGCCCAGCAGTTCCTTGCCGCGGCGCCGCAGGGGGCCGTTCCAGCGGCCGCCCTTCTGGCGCACTTCCAGGTCCAGCTTCACGGTGGCGTCGTTCACCTCAAGCTGCTTCTCCTTCATCAGCTTCAGGTTCTCTTCCACCTGTACCAGCATCTGTTCCTGCTGGCTCTCCACGTACTTGTTCAGTTCCTCTTCCAGGGCGCGCTCAGCCTCTTCCAGCTTCTCTTCGGCTTCCTGCTGGTTTTGCTCGGCCTCCGAGGAGTTCTGGCGGCCCAGGTCTTCGCGGGCCTTTTTCATGGCGCGCTGGGCTTCCTGCTGCGCCTTCTGGGCCTGCTGGTTGTTGCCGCTCTGGGGGTTGCGGTTCAGCTCATCCAGGCGACGCTCCAGGTTGCGCTGGCGCTCTTCCAGCTCGTCGAAGCGGCGGCGGTCCTTTTCGTCAATGCTCTCGTTCTGGGCCTCCTGCATCTTCTCGATGGCCTTGTTCATCTGGTCAATCGCCTGCTGCTGGTCCTCGGCTGAAGGTTTCAGCTCGGACTTCTGCATGTTCTCGCCCGCCTGCTTCATCTCTTCTTCGGCCTGCTTCAGGCTGTCGCGGGCTTCTTTCTCGGTCTGGGACAGCTCGCGGCCCTCGGGCGTCTTTTCCAGCTCACCGCGCACCTGCTCCAGTCCTTCCTTCAGCTTCTGCTCGTTCTCAGCCAGCTTGCCGGCTTGTTCGGACTGCTCCTTCTCCAGCCGCGCCTTCTCCTGCTGCAGCTTCTGCATGGCTTCGTCCAGCTTCTGGCCGGCACGCTGCTGGGCCTCAGCAGCCTTCTGCATCTGCTCCGAGCGCTGCTGGGACTGCTGGTCGCTGCCGGGCTTGCTCTCGCCGGGCTTGCTCTCGCCGGGTTTGCTCTCGCCGGGCTTGCTTTCGCCGGGTTTGCTTTCGCCGGGCGACTGGCTGGACTTGGCCGCCTCCTTCAGGGCTTCAGCAGCTTCCTGCATGGCCTTGGCTGCGTCGTCGGCGGCTTCCGATGCCTGCGAGGCATTCTCGCGGCCCTCGGCGTTGGGGGACTCGCTTGAGGACTTCTGTAAGCCCTCTGCCGCGTTCTGGGCGCGGCGGGCCATGTCCTCTTGGGCTTCAGCCTCGCCCTGCAGGGCACGGGCGCCGCGCTCGGCGTCCAGGCGCCGCTGCAAACCCTCACGGGCGCGGGAGATCTGGTCCAGGGCTTCGCTTTCCGCCTGCACGCCGGCTTCGGCATCGCGGCCCTGCATGCTCTCGGCGGCTTTGCCGGTCTTTTCGGCGGCGTTCTTCAGGCCCTCACGGGTCTGGCTGGCGCCTTCGCGGGCATCCGCGGCTTCTTCCAGGCGACGGGCCAGGTCCTTGGCGTCGTTGGCTGCCTGGCGGGCCTCAGCCCCCTCGGCGCGTTCCGCCTCACGCTGCATGGCGCGGGCTGCGTCGGCGGCGTTGCGCAGGCTCTCAGCCGAGGGCTTGCCCTCGCTGGACTTCATCTCCTGCTGCAGCTGCTCCAGGGCCTGGTCCATGCGCTTGGCCGTGTTGCGCAGGTTGCGGTCCTCAGAGTTCTGCAGGGGCTTGGCCGACTCCCGTGCCCGCTGGATGGCGTCTTCAATGCCCTTGTTGTCCAGTGCGGGCTCAGGCAGTTGCTCGGCGGCCTTGCCCAGCTCATTCAGGCGCTTGCCCAGTTCCTGCTGGCGCTCGGCGGCTGCCTTGAAATCCGGCTTGCCCTCGGCGTTCATGCCCTCCGACTTCTGCAAGTGTTCGCGCGCCTTGGACAGCGACTCCAGGGCCTCGCCCATCTTGGCCGAAGCATTGTCAGACTCGGCTTCCTGAAGGTCCTTCTGGGCTTCCTCCATGGCGCGCTGGGCGTTCTCCAGCTCGCCCTGGGCCATATCGGCCTCGCTGGCCTTGCCGGCTTCCTTGCTGCCCTCGCGCTCGCGCTGCTTGGCAATCTCGTTGGCCAGCGCCTTGAGTTCCTTGTTCAGTTTCTCGGCGCTCTTGGCGGCATTTTCCTGGCCCGAGCGCGCCCGCTTGAGGTCGCCGTTCTGCTCGGCCTGCGGCCGCAGCGAGTCGGCGGCTTCCTTGAGCGACTTGGCAGCCTCGGCCTGGGCCTTCTCAGCAGCATCCGAATCGCCGTTCTTAAGTGCTTCGGCGGCCTCGGCGGCCTTGGCCTCGGCATTGTTCAGGGCCTCGGCGGCCTTGCGGGCCTCGGGCGTCTGGGGCGCGGTCTTCAGTTCCTCGCGGGCCTGCTTGACCGCCTCCGTGGCGGCATCCTGCTGCTGCTGGAGCTGCTCCTGCAGCTCCTTGGGAAGCGGCGTGTTGGCGCCCTGCCGCTGGGCGTTCGCGCTGCGGGTGCCGCGATAGGCCGTGTTCTCCTGCTCGGCGGCCTTGGTAATCGCATCCAGGGCCTTCTGGGTCGCTTCTTCGCCCGCCTTGTCGGCGTTCTTGCGCACGTCCTGCTCGTCCTTGGACAGGCGCTCCAGGTCGCGGCTGATCTGGTCCAGCGCCTTCAGGTTTTCATCCTTGGCGCGGGCGTTGCGGGCTTCTTCTTCCAGCTTCTTCAGCTCGTCCAGGGCCTTCTCAAGGTTCTTGATCTGTTCCGAGGCGCGCTGCTTCTCCTCGGACTGGCGCTCCTTCAGGGCTTCCTCGGCGCGCTTCTGCTCCTCACGAAGCTGCTCCAGCGTCTTCATCTGCTGCTCGACAGACTCCTGGCGCGACTCCAGCTCCTTGGTCTGGTCCAGCAGCTTCTGCTGGTCGTCGCGAAGCTGGCGGGTGCGGTTTTCCAGCTCGTTCAGGCGGCGGGCCTGGTCGTTGTTGCGCATCTCCTTGGTGTCGGTGCGCACGCGCTCCTGCTCTTCACGGATGCGCTTGACCTCTTCCAGGAACTCCTCTTTGGCCTTGAGCTCCTTGTCTTCGCCGATCTTCTGCCCGTTCTCGAGCAGGTCCACGATCTCCTTGAGCTGCTTCTCGATGTCCGCGGCCTTGGCCAGGGCGGTGCGCACCTCGCCCTCACGGATGTTTTCTTCCGTGGTGCCCATGGTGTCTTCGATGCGCAACTCGTTAAGGCGGTCCAGGGCGGCCTTGATGTGCGGCACCCGGCGGCGCTCGGAGGCATCGTCGCTGTTTTCCAGCTCGATCAGCAGCTTCTCAAGGCGCTCCTTGAGGCTCTCCAGCTGTGCCTTGATGGCCTCCTGCTTCTTGGCCAGCTTCTCGAGGCGTTCCTTGGCGGTGGCGCCGGCGGGGTCATCCGCGGCGTCCTGCGCAATCAAGGGCGCGCGGACAGCCAGCAACGCCACGGCAAGGCAGCAGGCCAGGCGGAAGACTCGGCTCCAGAAGCGGTTGCGTTTCGGCATGGGATCCTCAATCGGGAATACGACTCTTGCACAGGTATTACGCAGGTTCGGGGCGGGCGGTTCAAAGCCAGCGCGGATTTTGCCCGGGATTCTTGGCCACGCGCAAGTAGTTGCGCACCAACGTCTTGCGGTCGCCTGCCGAGGCGTTGCACAGCCCGGGAACGCGCATAGGGCCACTTTGCCGGCCCTCGCTTGCAGCGATAATCGGATACGGTTATCTTCAATCGCCGGAGTACCCATGCGCGACGCCTTCAACCGCAACGTCCACTCCATGCGCATCTCGGTCACGGACCGCTGCAACATGCGCTGCAGCTACTGCGTATCGGGCCGCATGCTGAACCTGCGCCCCGAGGACGAGTTGCTCACGCTGCAAGAGCTGGAGACGGTGGTCGCGGCGGCCACGCGCCTGGGGTTTGACTCGTTTCGCTTCACAGGCGGCGAGCCCCTGGTGCGCCCCGGCCTGACCGGCCTGCTGGCGCGCGTGGCTGCCATGCCCGGCGTGCGCAAGCTGAGCCTTTCCACCAACGGCAGCCTGCTGGCCGAGAACCTGGACGCCCTGCAGGCCGCGGGCGTGCGGCACTTGAACATCTCGCTGGACTCGCTGCAGGCGGGGCGCTTCCGCGAGATCACCCGGGGCGGAGACCTGGGGCGCGTGCTGCAGGGCATCCGTGCGGCCATGGCGCGGGGCGGCTTCAACATCAAGCTGAACGCCGTGATCGTGCGCGGCACCAACGACGACGAACTGCTGGACCTGGCAGCCCTGACGCTGGAACAGCCCATTGCCGTGCGCTTCATCGAGTACATGCCCTTGGGCGCCTGGCGCCGCAACGAGGGCGGCGACAACCCCACCGTGGCCTGCGACGAGATGCTGGCCCGCCTGAGGCAGAAGTACGTCGTTGAGGAAAACGTCTCGGGCCCCACGGGCGAAGGCCCGGCCCGCTATGTGCAACTGCGCGGCGCCGCCGGCTTTGTGGGGCTGATCAGCCCGGTGTACCAGCCCTTTTGCGACCGCTGCAACCGCATGCGGCTGACCGCCGACGGCAACCTGAAGTCCTGCCTGCTTCACGACGAGCGCTTTGCCCTGCGGCCCTATCTGCGCAGCCGCGACTTTACCCCGCAGGGGCTGGAAGAGCGCTTGTCGGCGGCAGTGCTGGCCAAACCCGAGCGCCACGAGGCGCGCCGTGTGGCGGACATGTCCACCATCGGCGGATAGCCCCGCGAATGCACGACACCAATGCGAGCGCAGTTACTTGCCCTCTGCCGGTTTTTCGTCGGGGTAGTGGAATTCGGTTAGCCACATTTTTGTCGGGAACGGGTTGACCTCCTCGTCAACGCGGATCTGGACACCCGGCAAGTCTGCACTCAAACCAACTGCCCGCGCCTGATGACCAGAGCGGAAGCGGAAGATCACAACGCTGATCTCCTTATCGCCAAGCTTCAGCTTCTCATCCTCCATGGTGCCGCCGCTCCAACTTGCAACCCGATCGTCGAAGTAGTCCCATGTGTAGGAGAATATCTGGGTTACAGTGCGATTTTCGCCATCCACGACACCGAGATCGAAAACAGCTTCGACGTCGTACCCTTTCTCGGTCACCTTGGTGACCTTCCACTCGGTGGACTGCATCTCTTTGCCGTCCGCGCCCTTGTCATACTCCAAGCTATAGCGCCAGCGCATGCCGACTTTGACGAAGGCCTTGACGTCATCTGCGGTAAACGGCGCCTTCCAGGGCCGGGCGGGAACACTGGGCGTCCAGGACGACCAGTCGAGCAGCGCGGTGCCGCCGTCGCCGCACGCCGTGAGTTCACGCGTGTATGTCTGATGTAGCAAGTACGTCCAGTAGCGCTTGTACTTCAAGTGCCGCCCAAACGGGGCTTCTTCGCACTCCAAGAGCTCCTCTACTTCTACTTGGGGCGTCTCGACAACTGAGTTCTTGGACGTCCTGCGGTTGACGACCTCGCGCGCGCGCCACTGGCGACCGGCAAGGGTCACTTGCTTCCACTCGCCAACGGTTGTCTCTAACGGGCGGTCGTCCGTGTAGGTGCTCGTGCCAAGTTTGGCCCTTTGGGGCACGGTCCCTTTCATGCCGACCCATCGGGCGACAGGGTCGCCGGCCTTGCCGTCCGTGACGTTGAACTCTACGGCCTCAACAAGCACGAGATCGCCGTACTTGATTTCTGACTCAATGATGCCGCGCCCTTGTTCCAACTTGACGAGAGTCTTGGTTCCACCGCCGTAGCTGGCCCAGTCGCCAACCTTGGCGCCGGGGTGCAGGTCGCGGAGGTTCCCGAAACTCAAGTTCCCGCTGATCATTCGCTGCAGGTCGAGTTGAACCGCCACCTGCAACAACGGCGCCCGGATAGCTGCCTCTTCTTCAGGAGTCGGTGCTGGAATACCGGACCAGTCCAGCAGCGGAGCCATGGAGTCCGAGCACTCCACCAGTTCGGCAACTTGTATTTCCTGTCCGATTACCTCGATCTCTTGACGAATAGCGTGGTTGAACCAGTGCTCGTCAGAAGTCCAGATGCGTTCGAACTTATAGAACTCCTTGTCCCGGATGCGCCGTCGGTACTTTGTGGTCTTGAGGTTACCACTCCATTTGCGGCCACCTTGATCCAGGTCTGCAAAGCGCTCATGCGACACGGTGCAGTTGCCGCCGCCGCCAACCCCGCCTGCCCCGCGGTGCATTGGTTCGACCTTGGCGGCGAAGGGTGCTTCACCTCTGCGACCGACCCAAGCGCGACGGACTTGCTCGTCTATCGGACCGTTCACTTCGAATTCCAGCGCAAGCACAACTTCACTGCCCCGCAACTGCTGCTCGACCGTGCACACGTTTCCGCGCAAGAACGCCACACGATAGGTCGTTTCGGTGCCGTCGAAATCCCGGTAGCGGGCGCCTTGGCCTGCGCCGGCATTGCCGTGGAGCGACCAGAATGCCTGCTGCGCGAGCGTCTTGCCGGTCCGGTAGGCCTCCAGCAACGCGTCATCTGCGGATGGCGGCTCCGCGTCCTGGCTGCGCACGCCCAGGGCAAAGACGGCCAACACAACCAACGCTGCTCCAATTCGCTTCTTGTTCATCGCTCAGGTTCCCTGATTCACCACCGCCCGCTTGCACCGGCAAACGGCCTCTGGCGCACTTACTCCCCTTCGCCGGGGGTCATGACGCGGCTGCGCGAGGGCGCCACCGAAAGCACCACTTTGCCGCCCCGGAACACCGTGACTTTACCGCTGCTCTGGGACAACACCAGCGCAATGGCGCGGGTGGCCTTGGTCAGCGTGGCTGCCACGCGATGCCGCGTGCCCAGGCCCGAGACCAGTTCCACGCGCACGTCGGCGGGCGGGTTCAAGTATGTGCCCGCGCTGTGAATCACGCCGCCACGGCCCACCACGAAGGCCCCGTCCAGCACCGAGAACTCCTTCAGCGTCTCCTCCAGCGCCGGGTCCAGCAGGTTCTTTTCCTGTTCGCTGTAGCCGCGAAACGGGTTGATAGTGAGCTGCTGGCAGAAGGGTCGCACCGCCTCTTCGTCGCCCAGCACCATGGTGGTGCCGATGGGGTGCCCTTCGCGGCCTTCCTCGGCAATCTCCAGCAGCAGTTGCATGGCGCGCTCGAATACCTCCGGCTGGACGGCATCCTTGCCGGCCTTGCCGTAGACGCGGGCCAGCAGGGGGCGGGGCGTCTCGATGCGCACGGTGTCGTAGCTGTCGCTGCCGGCCACGCCGCAGACTGCCACGGCGCGGCCGCCGTCCAGCAGGTCGCGGGCGCCGGCCCACAGCAGGGCAAGCTGCACGGCGCCCTCGTCGCCGGCCTCGTTGGTGCCGATTTGCACCACACCGCGGGCCTTTTCGCAGAGCTCCGGCGGCAGCTCCGTGCCGCGGGTGGCCAGCACCATGCGCTTGTCCACGAAGCTGGTCAGCACCTCGGGGTTCTGGGGCACGTCGCCGAACAGCAGGATGGTGCCGGCGTTAACCTCGTCCGCAAAGCGCAGCAGGTTCTTCAGCAGGGCGCGGGCCAGGGGCGGCAGGCGCCTCGATACCGTGACGCGGCGCCCGTGCAGAGATTCACCCAGGGCCGACAGCATGCCGCGCGCCGAACTGGCCTTGGCGGCGCGGCGCATGCGCCCGAGCCCAGCCGGGTCTTTGAACGCGCCGGCAAGCTGGGCCAAGGCCTTCAAGTAACGGTCATGCCCGTGGGGCGGGCTCACAAACAGAAACACCAGGTGTACCGGGCCGAATTCGGGGCGGCCAAAGTCCACGCCCCGGTTGCTGCGGCCCACGAACAGAGCCAGGTCCTCGCCCACGTCCAGGGTGGCGTGCGGTGCCGCCCAGCCGGGGCCAAGCTGGCTGTTCAGCATGGCTTCGCGGGCCTGCACGGCGGCCGAGAGGTCCACAGACTGGCCGTGGTCCAGACCCAGCAAGTGGGCAGCGGCCTGCACCAGCTCTTGCAGGGCGCCGGATTTGTCGCGGGCATGAAGGTCAATGATGCGCTCGGCATGGACCAGCGCACCCATGGAGGCGGCCGCCTCCCGGATGGCGGTGTCGCCGGCGCGGGGGGCCACCACGGT
>JADLBZ010000288.1 GCA_020847415.1 Planctomycetota bacterium | reverse complement strand
TGCGGAAGACGTCGGCCAGGGCGTCCGCAATGGAGTTCGCGGTGGCCTTTTCCTTTTTGCCCAGGCCCAGCAGGATCACGCGGTCCGAGCTGACCGCACCCGGGCTGGGCAGGACCATGACCTGGCCGCCCTTGCCGGTGAAATCGCCCTTGTGGAAGAGCTTGGTCACAGCGGCGGCGCAGGCATAGCCCTTGAGCGGGCTGTCGGTTTCAAAACAGGGCAACACCAGCGCGTCGGCCTTCACGGCCTCGCTGGCTTCTTTGGCGTAGTGGAATTGCATGGGTTCTCCGTTGGGGGGCGCACAACGCGCCCAGCCCTTTGCAGGGCGGGTTTATCCCTTGCGGCGACGGCCAACGCAAGCGGCGTGCGTGGGGCGGACACAGCCCGCGCTTCTTGACAAAAGCTACACGTTTGCTAACTTTCGTGTTCTTGGCTTTTTTGGCGTTGTATGCTACCCGACCGCGAACAGAACGACTTGCAACCCACTATCGTCGTCGTGGAAGACGAGATGGCGACCAACGCGCTGATCCGCCGCGCGCTGGGCAAAGAGGGGTTTGAGACAAAGTGCGCCCTCAGCGGCGCCGAGGCTCTGTCAGTGATCCCGCACAGCGAAGGCAATCTGCTGATGGTGCTGGACCTTCACCTGCCCGACATGAGCGGCGCTGAGCTGGTCGAGGCGCTGCGCACCTCCGGCACCCTGTGCCCGTTTGTGGTCACCACCGCCTCCTACGACCCCCACGACGCCGTTGAGATGATGAAGCGCGGCGCCCGCGACTATCTGCTGAAGGGCCCCCAACTGATTCACGCGCTGCCCCTTGCCGTGCGGCGCATGGCAGCCGAGGCCCGACAGGAAGCAGCGCTTCACCACGCCAAGGCCCACCTTGCCGAAAGCGAGGAGCGCATCCGCGTGCTGCTGGATTCCACACCCGACCCCCTCGTGATTACCGACCAGCACGGCCACATCGTGCTGGTGAACCGCCAGACCGAGGAGCAGCTCGGCTACAGCCGCGCGCAACTCATGGGCATGCCCATCGGCCTGCTGCTGACCGACGCCGACAGGGACTGCGTGCCGGACTGCAACGACTGCGATCCTTCCCGTCGCATCCGAGGATACGGCCTGCGCGAGACCGCTGCTGTGCGGGCCGACGCCACGCAAGTCCCGGTTGAATTGACCCTGCGCTCAGTGCGCACGCCGAGGTCGTACTGGCGCATTGCGGCGTTTCGCGACATCTCCGAGCGCAAGCGCGCCGAGGCCGAATTGCGTGCCAGCGAGGAACGCACCAGGGCCATCCTGAACGCCATACCGGTCGGGATCATCGTTGCCGACTCAACCGGGCAGCCGCTGCTGGCCAACAACGCCGCGGTGGAGCTGCTGGGCACTGCCCCCACCCAAAACGTGCGCACGGGCGCCATGATCCAGGAGTTTCCGCTGTATCTGGCCGGCACCGCGGAGCGCTACCCGCCCGAGCGCGGACCGCTGAGGCGAGCCCTGCACGGCGAGAGCACGCGGCTGGAGGACGCCGAGCTGTGCCGCGACGGCAAAGTCACGCCACTGGAGGCCTGGGGTGCGCCGGTGTTCGGCGCTGACGGCGCGGTCCTGTACGGCGTGTCCATCTTCACGGACATTTCCAAGCGCAAGCAGGTGGAGGCCGCGCTCGAAAAGGCCCTGGCACAAGCCAAGGGCGCCGCCCGCAGCCGTGCGCGCATCATGGCTTCGCAGAAGTTCGTCTTTGTCTGTATCAGCCCGGAGGGCCTGGTGGACGAATGGTCGCCGGGCGCGGAGACAGCCTTCGGAGTTGCGGCCCTGGCGGCCCTGGATCACACCCTGGAAGAAGTGCTGGGCAGCCGCATCCGGCCCTGGCAGCAGGTGCAGCAGGCCGTGGCTGCGGTACTGGAAGGCCGAAAGGCCGTCACCCTGGACGCGTTGCGCGCCGGCAACGGCTCCGGGCGCGAGTTTGCCCTGCGCCTCACGGTGGACGCCATCCACGACGACCTGGGTTCGCACGTGACACTGGTGGGAGAAGACATCTCCGAGCAGTTGCGGCTGGAGCAGAGCCTGCGCACGGCCCAGAAGCTGGAGTCCATCGGGCAACTGGCGGCTGGCATAGCCCACGAGATCAACACGCCCACGCAATACGTGGGCGACAACGCGCGCTTTTTGCGCGACTCGTTTGCCGACGTGGCCGCCGTGCTGGCTGCGGCCCAGGATCTGGAGAAAGCGCTGTCCGAGGGCCCGGACGCCCTGGAGCGCGCCCGGCAAAAACTGGCAGAGGCACGGCAGAAGGCCGACATTGACTACCTGATGGGCGAGATCCCGACTGCCCTGAGCCAGACCCTGGAGGGCGTGGAGCGCGTGGCGCAGATCGTGCGCGCCATGAAGGAGTTCTCGCATCCCGGCAGCGCCGAGAAGAAGCCCACCGACATCAACCGGGCCATTGACAGCACTGTTGCGGTCTCGCGCAACCAGTGGAAGTACGTGGCTGAGCTGGAAACGCAGCTCGACCCGGCGCTGAAGCCCGTGCCCTGCCTGCCCGGCGAGTTCAACCAGGTGATCCTGAACTTGATCGTGAACGCCGCCGACGCCATCCGCGGGAAGCTTGGGCCCGACAGCACCGAGAAGGGCCGCATTGTGGTGCGCACGCGCCAGGAGGAGTCCGTGGCGGTGATTGAAGTCGAGGACTCCGGCGGCGGCATCCCGGAATCCGTGATGGACCGCATCTGGGAGCCCTTCTTTACCACCAAGGAAGTCGGCAAGGGCACCGGCC
>JADLBZ010000287.1 GCA_020847415.1 Planctomycetota bacterium | reverse complement strand
GCGACGGCAGTGTGGCGTTCATCCTGGACACGCGGTCGCTGTTCACGGGTGCATTCGGTTCGCTGGCCCTGGCTGGGGCCTGATTCTCGCTCACGGAGACGACGAAATGACGACCTCACTTCATGACCTGACTCGCAAAACTGCGTGTACTTTGTTTATCGCGGCACTGACACTGTGCTGTGCTAACTGTCTCGCCGCCGAAGAGGCCGAGCCACCCAAACCAGCACCCGAGGCCGACGAAGAAGCCGGCTGGCCCAAGGTCAATGTCTCGGCCGGCATTGACGTGGTCACCAACTACGTCTTTCGCGGCTTTGACTACCTCGACGACAAGCCGGCCATACAGCCGTGGGCGGGCGTGGCCTTCCCCGACGCCGGGGTCGAGATCGGCCTCTGGAGCTCGTTCGCTGCCTCCGACCGCGAAGACGAAGAGATTCGCGCCCTGGACGAGTTCGACATCACGGTGAGCTGGGGGCACACCTGGTGGCTGTTCAATTTCGGGGCCGGTCACGTGGCCTATATTCTGCCGGACAGCCCCGGCCATGCGGGCTACAGCGCGGAGTTGTTCGCGTGGTTCGGCGTCGGGTTCGAGCCCATACCCGGCACGCTGGCACTTGGTGCCGGCCTGACCGGCTACTGGGACTACGACCAGGGCAACGACCTGTACATGAGCCTGGCGGCTGACGCTACCTGGACGGCGATGGACTTCGGGGCGGGCACGCTGGTGATCGGTGCGGGTGCAACGGCCGGCTACAACCACGGCCAGTACAACGTGGACCCGGGCCTCTCAGACATAGACCTGCGCGGCTCGGTCACCGTCAACGTGTGGCTGTTGTCGCTTTACGTCGAGTGCCACGCGGTGCTGATTCCTGAAGAAACGGTCAACGACGAGGACGAGGAAGTCTGGCTGAAAGCCGGCGTCTCGATCTCTTTCTAGAGGCAGCAGGATTGACTGCGCGTTGAGTGCCCATTGAAGACCTCGCGCCTGAACCGGCGCAACCGGAGAGCGGACATGAAATTGAAGATCGGCGGGAAATTGATGCTGGGCGGGCTGGCCACGCTGTTGCCGGTGGCTGCGGCCGGCGTGCTGGTGCTGCATTTGGCCTCCACCTCGCTGGAAGAGCGCATTTTTGCCCAGCAGACCGAGGGCCGCGATGCATTGAAGGCTCGAGCAGAGGCCGCGCTGGCCAAGCTGGAGGTGGACGCCGGGATGCTGCAGGCCGACATGGGGGCGCTTTGGCTGGCCGGGCAAAACCGGATGGAAGCTGCCCAGAAGGCACAGGCCGGCGAGATCGCCGCGTACTTTGCCAACCACGAAGCGACCATGGCCAACTGGTCCCAGAGCGCGTTCTGCGTCGTGGCGGCAGCAGACATGACCGCGGCCTACAATTCCTATGGGGCCGAACTCAGGCTGGACGAAGCAGGCAAGGCCGCCGCGGCCCGTGATGCCCGTGACTACTACACGCGCGAATTCGGCGCGGAGTACAGCCGCCGCAACGGCGGACGGGCGGCAGACACAAACGTCGTCTCGGCAAAGTTGGGAGAAAACGGCCAGTTGCTGCACGCAACCTACATCGCGCGCAACCCGAACCCCCTTGGGTCCAAGCACTTGGCGGACACCATGCCCGATGGCAGCACCTACTCGGCTGTGCACGCACGCGTTCACCCGGTGCTGCGCAACCTTGTGCTGAGTGAGGGCCTGTACGACATCTTTATCGTGGACGCAGCAAACGGTGACGTGGTCTACACAATGTACAAGGAACTGGATTTCGCAACCAACCTGCGCACCGGCCCCTGGGCCGCTTCGGGCCTTGCGCAGTGCTTCACTAAGACACTGGGCCTGCAGGCCGGCCAGGTCTGCATGGTGGACTACGCGCCGTATGTTCCATCCTACGACGCCCCGGCCAGCTTCATCGGTGCACCCATCATTGACGGCGACAAGTGCGTCGCTGTCCTGATGGTGCAGGCTCCCATTGACAGGCTGAATGCCGTGACCGCACGCGGCTCCAGCGGAGCAACCGGTGAGTCGTTCCTGGTCGGCGCGGACTACCTGATGCGGAGCGACGCGCGGCTGGATACGGCTGCCCGCTCTGTGAACGCTTCTTTCGCTGCGCCGGCGGCAGGCTCCGTGCGCACGGCAGACGTTGTGGGTGCGCTCAAGGGCGAAACCGGCGCGGCAGTGCTGACCGACTACCGCGACCGCGAAGTGCTCAGCTTCTATGCGCCAGTTAAGGTAATCGGGCTTAACTGGGCGCATGTCGCAAAAGTGGATATTGTTGAATTGCTGAACCCGGCGAACGGCGAAGGCGAACCTTACTTGGCCTCGTTCACGAAGGCGCGCGGGTTGGAGGATTTGTTGCTGGTCTCAGCAGGCGGCAATGTTCTCTTCGGAGCGGCCGGCGGCAAAGAGGTAGGCACCAACCTGTTGACCGGCGGATATCGAGGCAGTGCCGCCGCCAAGGCCCTGAAGCAGGCCACGGAGTCCCGCAAGGTGGCCATGACGGACTACGCCGCGTACGAGCCGGCCGGCGGC
>JADLBZ010000286.1 GCA_020847415.1 Planctomycetota bacterium | reverse complement strand
ACTTTGTCGCCCCTTTTTTGGCACTCGCGAAGGTGCCGTCAATGAAGGCCTCCTCGACGTTCAGCTTGCCGCGCGCGGCCAGGTCCTCGGCCAGTGCCTTCAATATCCTCTCGACCACTCCTTCGCGGTTCCACTTATGGAGCCAGCGATGCACGGTCTGGAACGGCGGATACCGGCTGGGCAAATCAGGCCACGGCGCGCCGGTGCGCAGGATCCAGAGGATGGCGTTGAGGATCGGCCTCGGCGGGGTATGCGGGCGGCCCTTGCCATCGGCACGTCGGGGCTTCACGGCAAAGAACGGCTCGATGCGAGCCCATTGCGCGTGTGAAAGGTCCATGCCGACTGTATCGGCAGCCATGACCCCGCTACTTGTTGGTTGTCGAGATGGGTTCTAGCGCAACACACTTATGTCGGGGCCGCGCCGAAACGCGCGGCCCCGATTTGGGGATGCTATGGACAAACGACGCCGACGCTGGATAGCGGTACTTGTGTTTGCATTTGTGCTGGTATTGGTGTTTGCGGTATTTCTGGTAGCGCTGGATGGCGCTGCCAGACGCCCAAGCACGCCGGATGGCAAGGAGCGTCCGGGCCTTCTTGAACGGGTTCTAGGCGGCGCCGACAGACATGGCGACTCCGGGCAAGTTGCCCCAAGGCGAATTGAAGGGTTCTGCTCGGGTGTTCTCGACTGGTTTGACAGCACCGACGTCGCGGTAACTGTTGTTTTTGAAGGCCCCGGCGTACCCAAGAACTGCAGCTGTCACGCCTACTTCCGGCCCAAAGGAAGCACGGAGGACGGTGAGTTCGTAACAATGGCAAGTATAGGCGAGAGTTGGACTGGAGAAGTGGGGCGGTACACCGATGGCGAGTATGAGGTGTACGGCATTGAGTTCTTTGGAAGGCCCTACGTGGCCCCGCCCGTGCCGTTTGTCGTGAAAGACGGCGAGTACCCCAAGCTTGTTACCCTTCGCTTCGAGCGCGAAAAGGGGCGCACGATTACGGTGCGGGCAACCGATGAGTCCACGGGCGAGTTGATTCCCAAGGCATGGGTGGTAATGAAGCACTCCGGAGGGCGCGAAAGCGCCACTGCCACACCCGAGGGCGATCGTATCATCGAGTTTATCGGCAACTTGCGCTATCGGGCCGCCGAGACCGTGACTATTGAGGTCTTTGCGCCGGGTTACAGCACCGTGCGCTTCAGCGTCCCGCCCGAGCAAACAGACCGCATTGACGTGTCACTGAAACGAGTCGGGTCTTCCGTCCGGTTCGAAGTAATGGACGAAGTGACTGGTCGCCCCGTTGAAGGGGCCAAGGTCAGCGCTTCCAGCATTGAGGAGGACATCGCTTCTTTCAGCGGCGTCACCGACAGCGACGGCCACGTAAGCGCGCGGCTGGAAGAAAGCACCTACAGCATCGACGTCGAGGCCGGCGGCTATGCACGTTGGAGCGCCGGCCACTTTGACAGACTCAGCGCCGAACTGGGCGACCGCCCGAAAGTCGTCACCGTCAAGCTCGCACCCGCCCGCACGCTTACGATCCTGTTTGAAACGCCCGCCGGGCAGCCGCAACCCGTGCGCATCCAGGATGCCTGGTGGTTCCTTGAGCCCGTAGGCATGGAGAACAGCCCGCGCATCGGGTGCCTGCCCGAGTATCGCCGCTGGCCGGACCCGAAGCTGAAACCCGTCACTGACATTGCCATTGCGCCGTTGCCTTCCGGCACCTACCGGGTCTCGTTTGCGTGCCACGGTTTCTTTGCCACGTATTTCGAGGTGCGTCTGGACGCAACGGTCGCGGAGACGGTGCACCACCTGGCGCTTTATCCCGCGGACGCCCCCAAGACCTGGAAAGTGGACGCCGAAGGGCTGGAGCAGGACAGCGGCTGGACGGGCGAAAGTTCCGCCAACCTGAGCCCGACGCGGGGCAAGGTGGTGGTGCTGGCGGGCTCGCTGCCGCCCAAGGCCGCGGCCAAGCTTCGCAACGAGCTGGACTACGACATGAACATGGGCTACACGCCGGACAACCGCCCGCAAGCCACGTTCGCCATTGTCGAGAACGGGTCGGTGGCGATTGACGCCTCGCGCGGGGCCATGGTCGTGTCGCCTCTGGGGCCGGTGCTGCCGCTCTTTGCCCAGGGCGACGAACTAAAGGCCGACGCTCTCGCCGCAGGCTACGGAGAAATCGCCGGCACGGTGGCGATCAAGGATGCGATGGCCGACGCCGAATACTATCTGGTTGCCTCGTACATTGAGCCAGGCCAGGACGCCTACGCCAACAGCGGGGCACCCAAGAGCCTGATCAACCTGAAGACAGGCGAGTTCAAGGTGCGCTTCCTGCCGCCCGGCGAATACCTGATCGGCGTGCTGCGCGTGACCGGCGACGAGCTTGCCTGGGACCTGTTTGGGGGCGAGCACAAAGTGACCGTCGAGGCCGGGCGCGCCAGCCGCATTGACCTGCGGTAAGATCCCGCGACGGTACTGCTCGTGGCGCTATCTCGAGCCTTGGCAATGACCGGGGCGAGACGCGAGTCTCGCCCCGTTGGGTTCTGCAGCGTCCGCAATGCTACCGGCGGGCCAGGATCTCGGCTGCCAGCTTGTCCACCTGCGGCTTCACCTGCTCGCCGCTCAGGGCCTTGTCCATCAACTCAACGATGCGCGTGAAGTCGGCCTCCGTGGCGCCCAGCGTGGTCATCATGGGGCTGCCCACGCGGATGCCGCTGGTCTCGGTGTTCGGGCGCGGGTCATATGGGATGAAGTTCTTGTTCACCGTGATGCCCTGGGTGCCCAGCAGCTTCTCGACCTCCAGGCCGTTCTTGCCCGTGCCGGTCACGTCCACCATCACCATGTGGTTGTCGGTGCCGCCGGTCAGCACCCGGTAGCGCTTGGGGTTGATGCGCGTGAACGCTGCCGCCATGGCCTTGGCGTTGGCAATCACGCGCTTGATGTAAGCCTTGAAATCCGGCTTCAGCGCCTCCTCCAGCATGGCGGCCTTGGCCGCCACCACATGCACCAGCGGGCCGCCCTGCATGCCTGGAAACACCGCCCGGTCCAGCTTGCTGGCGTGCTTGGCCGTGCACAGGGCAAGACCGCCACGCGGGCCGCGGATGGTCTTGTGCGTGCTCATGGTGACCATGTCCGCAACGGGCAGGGGGCTTACATGCTCTCCGGCGGCCACCAGGCCCGAGATGTGGGCGATGTCCGCCATGAACAGCGCCCCGTGTTCGCGGGCTATGGCTGCCAGCCGCGGAAAGTCAATGGCGCGGGGGTAGCTGGAGGCGCCTGTCACCACCAGTTTGATGTCCGGGTGCTCCTTGAGCGCGCGGCGGTATTCATCTTCGTCAATGAGGCCGTCTTCGCGGCGCACGCCGTAATGCACGAACTGGTAGTACTTGCCGCTGGCGTTGAAGGGCGCCCCGTGACTCAGGTGCCCGCCGTGCTCGAGCTTGAAGGCCAGCACCTTGTCGCCCGGCTTCAGCAGCGCGAAGTACGCCGCCAGGTTGGCCTGGGTGCCGCTGTGCGGCTGTACGTTGGCATGCTCGGCGCCGAAGAGCTGCTTGGCCAGGTCAATGGCATGCTGCTCGACCTGGTCGGTAAACTCGCAGCCGCCGTACCAGCGCTTGCCGGGGTAGCCCTCGGCGTATTTGTTGGTGAAAACCGTGCCCATGGCCTGGCGCACGTAGTCGCTGACGAAGTTCTCGCTGGCGATCAGGTTGATGGAGTGGGTCTGGCGGTCGCGCTCTTGCGCGATGAGCTGCTCGATAGTCGGCATGGTCGGCTCGCGGTTAGGAACGGGCCGATGTTGCGCCCGCCACAGCCGCTGTCAACCGCCCAGGTCCAGCCAGCCGTCGGCGTTGCGGCGCGAAACGGCAATCTCCACCTGCTGGGCCCCGGGGCGACCGCCGGTCAGCTTCACCTGCGTCACCATCTGCGTCGTGCGGTCAAAGACCAGCTCGCCCGTGAACTCCAGCACGGCGGCGGCCCTGTTCAGCTCCCCGGACAGGCGCCAGTCCAGGCTGATACGCGCCCGGCTTGCATCCGCTTCGGCAAGCACGCAGGTCAGGCTGTTCTTCTCGATCACAAAGCCGATGGCCTGCACCAGCCGCGAGATGCCCGCCAGTTGCGCGTCGTTGAGGGCCCAGGCGCGACCCACAGGCACGGGCTCGGCGGGCAGCAGGGCGTACTCGAAGCCGTCCAGCGCGAAGTTCTCGCCGGCCAGCGAGGCGTCGCCCGCCAGCACCTTGGCCTCCACGCTGCCCGCCCGGCGGCGCAGCTCCAGCGTGCACCCGTGCAGCCGCCCGTTGGCCTCTTCGGGTGTGCGGCCGTCGCGGGAAAGGGCGGTCTGGCTGGCTTCGTAATTGCGGCGCACCGCCAGCAGGCGACCGGTTTCATCCACACTCAGGACTTCGCTGAGGGTCACCTCGCGCGAGGTGGTGACGACGTCGCCCACGGCGGTGGCCTCAGCCACGCGCAGGGTGCGGGTGGTGCGGAAGCGCTGGCCGACGTGAAAGCGCGGCTGGATGCGCAGGGGGGCGGCCGGGGCCTGGGGGGCCGTGTTGGCGACGGTGTTGGCCGGGTTGCCGGCGGCGGCGCCGTTGGCGGGTGCGTCATGGCGCGGGTTGGCGCAAGCGGGCAGCAGGGCCAGAGCGGCAAGGACAAAGCCGGCTTTCAGGGCAGCCTTCATGGCGCCATCTTGTCGCCGCGCGACGGCGCGTCACGCCAAATCCGGCGCGAACCCGCATTCGAGGCGGCCGTTGTTATTGACGTGCGCAGCCGCGCTAGAACTCGTCGTCTTCCTGCTGGGGCACGGTCTTCACGCCCAGCTTGCCCGCCACGTCCAGCTCGATGCGCCCGATGAACACGCGGCGGCGGTCGTAGCCCTGTTCAAACTGCTCCAGGATCACGGCTGGGTCGGCTATCACCTTGTGCTCGGCCAGCACGTGCTCGGTGCCCTTGGCGTCCACCAGCACCACTTTCAGCTTGCCCTCGGCGTCCAGCATCTCGGGCAGCACCCACACCGTCAGCTTGGCGGCGTTGCGCACCCGCAGCGTGACCTTGCCGGGGGCCATGGCGGCTGACACACGGGCAGCCAGTGCCGAAGGCGTCTCGGCGCGCTGCTCGGTCTTGGCGAAGCTGCCCTTCAGGGTTTCTTCCTTGCCGTCGCGCTTCACCACGATGGTGACTGCGTCGCCGGGCGCCTTGTTGCCCAGGGCCGCCAGCAGGTCGTCCACGCTGGCCACCTTGGTGTCGTCCAGCTTCAGGATCACGTCGCCTTCCTTGACGCCCATCTGCTCGGCAGTGCTGCCCGCCACCACGCTGTCCACGGTGGGTTCTTCGACCTCCTGGCTCAGTTGCACGCCCAGGCGCACGCGGCGGCCTGGGGTCTGGATGGCGGCGTTCTCGGCCACGGCGTTGTGGGCGCCCAGGTCATAAAGGGCATCTACCGCAATCCAGGCGCGGCGGCCGGTGTCGGCGCTGTCGGTGGTCCAGTCCACCTCGTTGGGCAGGGTGCGGCGCACCTTGGCCACGTAGCTGTCCAGGAACTTGGGCACTTCGGTGGGCAGGGCCGGGCCCACGGCGTGGCCCAGCTTGGCAATGGCGTTGTATTCGATTTTCGCGCCCAGCTTGTTGGCCTGGTCGTAGACCGGCGTCACCTGCGCCGCGGGGTACAGCCGGTCGTCGGTGCCGTTGAAGGCGTAGACGGGCAGGCCCTTCAGGTTCTCCAGCCACACGGTGGCGCCCATGCTGTGGGGCACCAGGGGGTGGCCGCACATGGGAAAGAAGCCGGCAAAGGCATCGGGGCGGCGCGCGGCAAAGCCAAAGGTGCCGCTGCCGCCGTCGCTGTGGCCGGTGGCAAAGACGCGGTCGTCATCAATGTTCAGCAGGCGGCGTGTCTGCTGCACCATGTGCAGGACGTTCTGCTGGCCCGCATTGCGCCACCACATGGCGTCTTCGTGGGTCTCCGGCACGCCGGCAGAGACGCCCAGCAGCACGACCTCGGACTTCCAGGCCTCGCCCCAGTACTCGGTGAAGTACTTGAGCGAGTTCTCGCCGTAGGCGGGTGTGTCCTCGGTTTCGTCCAGGGGGGCGCCGCCCACACCGCCGTGCATGCACACCAGCAGGGGGTAGCTTTTGCGATGGTCGTATTTCTCGGGCACGTAGACCCAGAACGGCCGGTCAAAGCCGTCCGGGCAGCGGGTGGTCAACTTCACCACGCCCTGTTTGTCGGGGGCGCGGAACTCCAGGGCGGCTATCTGTTTCTGCAGGCCCTCAGCGCCCAGGGCGAGAAGCTGCTTCTTCAGGTCGGCTCTCTCGCTGCCGGACGCGTCCAGATAGCGGCGCAGCAGCGAGGGCTCGGGGCGGGCCTCCGGGGCTTCCTGGGCAACAGTGGGCAGGCAAGCGGCGACAAACAGGGGCACCAGCAGGCTGGCGCGAAGCAGAGTCTTCACAGTCGGCCTTTCCGCGCGTGCGTAGCTGCGGGGCCGCATAAGGACAATCCCTCTGCGCCCGTGCAGCAGCATCGGCGAGCATTAACTACCTATCAGACGTAACAGGCGTTCCACACCGGAAGCTGTTTCGTGTCAAACCCGCAAGTGGCTGCGTGCGCGACCCGCCTGCCGGAAGTAACTTGCGGGCCACAGGGCAGGGCCGCCGGGTATTGGCAGCTCGCAGCAGAAGGGGCATCACCATGGAAAACCCCGCGTTTGTCACGCTGGACGGCAACGAGGTCGTGGCGTCGGTGGCCCACCGCTTGTCCGAAGTCATCGCCATCTACCCCATCACGCCGTCTTCGCCCATGGGCGAATTTGCCGACGAGTGGAGCGCCGCCGGGCGCAAGAACCTGTGGGGCAAGGTGCCCACTGTGGTCGAGATGCAGTCTGAGGGCGGGGCCGCCGGCGCCGTGCACGGGGCGCTGCAGGCCGGGGCCATGACGACCACTTTCACGGCGTCGCAGGGCCTGCTGCTGATGATCCCGAACCTCTACAAAATCGCGGGCGAGCTCACGTCGTTCTGCATCCATGTGGCGGCGCGCACCATTGCCACCCACGCCCTCAGCATTTTCGGCGACCACAGCGACGTCATGGCCTGCCGCCAGACCGGCGTGGCCATGCTGTGCGCCGGCAGCGTGCAGGAAGCGGGCGATTTTGCCGCCATCGCCCACGCCGCCACGCTGCGCGCCCGCGTGCCCTTCATGCACTTCTTTGACGGCTTCCGCACCTCGCACGAGATCGCCAAGATCCAGCCGCTTTCCGACGAACAACTGGCCCGACTCGTGGACCAACAGGCCATTGCGGCCCACCGCAGCCGCGCCCTGACGCCGGACCGGCCGGTCATCCGCGGCACAGCCCAGAACCCGGACACCTTCTTCCAGGCGCGCGAGGCCTGCAACCCGTTCTATGCCGCCTGCCCGGGCACCGTGCAGGGCGTGATGGACGAGTTTGCCGCGCTCACCGGCCGCAAGTACCGGCTGTTCGACTACGAGGGCGCGCCCGACGCCGAGCATGTGATTGTCATGATGGGCTCGGGCGCAGAGGCCGCCGGCGAGGCCGTGGCCTGGGCGGCAGCCAAAGGCCGCAAGGTGGGCCTGCTGAAGGTGCGGCTGTACCGGCCCTTTGACGCGCACGCCTTTGTGCGGGCGTTGCCGTCCACGGTGAAGCGCATAGCCGTGCTGGACCGCACCAAAGAGCCCGGCGCGGTCGCAGAGCCCCTGCACCTGGACGTGCTGGCCGCCCTGAACGAGGCCTGGCCTGGCGCGCTCCCCCGCGTGGTGGGCGGGCGCTACGGCCTGAGCAGCAAGGAGTTCACGCCTGCCATGGTGCTGGCGGTGCTGGACAACCTGGCTGCCGAACAGCCGCGCAACCACTTCACGGTGGGCATCAACGACGACCGCACGCGGCTGAGCCTGCCCGTGGACGACGAGTTTGACCTGGAGCCTGCCGACACCGTGCGCGCGGTGTTTTACGGCCTGGGCAGCGACGGCACCGTGGGCAGCAACAAGAACACCATCAAGATCATCGGCGAAGAGACGGACCTGTTCGCCCAAGCCTATTTCGTCTACGACTCGCGCAAGGCCGGCGCCATCACGGTCTCTCACCTGCGCTTCGGGCCGCGGCCCGTCCGCAGCACCTATCGCATCCGGCACGCCAGCTTTGTGGGCCTTTCACACCCGCAGTTTCTGGAGCAGTACGACGTGCTGGAGGGTGCCGGCCACGGGGCCACGTTCTTCGTGAACACCGGCACGGCGCCGGGTGCCTTCTGGGACAGCCTGCCCGCCGAGGCACAGCGCCTGGTGCTGGAAAAGCAGCTCAAGGTCTACGTGGTGGACGGCTGGAAGGTGGCCGCCGAGGCAGGCATGGGGCGGCACATCGGCACCGTGATGCAGGCCTGTTTCTTTGCGCTCTCCGGCGTGTTGCCCATGGAGACTGCCGTCGAGCGTATGAAAGAGGCCGTGGAGAAGGCCTACGGCAAACGCGGGCAAGAAGTGGTTCGCCGCAACCACGCTGCCATTGACCTGGCCCTGAAGCGCATCCAGCGCGTGGAGGTTCCCGGCAAGGCAACCACGTCGCGCAGCCGCCCGCCCGCGGTGGCTGAAGCCGCGCCGGACTTTGTGCAGCGCGTAACCGCCATCATGCTGGCGGGCAAAGGCGACAGCCTGCCGGTGAGCGCCTTTCCCGTGGACGGCACCTGGCCGGTGGGCACCAGCCAGTGGGGGAAGCGCGCCCTGGCCCGCGAGATCCCGATCTGGGACTCAAAGCTCTGCATCCAGTGCAACAAGTGCGCGCTGGTGTGCCCTCACGCCGCCATTCGCGCCAAGGTGTACGAACCCGCGGCGCTGCAGGCTGCGCCGGCCGGCTTCCAGAGCACGGACAACCGCATGGTGGCCGAGTTCAAGGGCCAGCGCTACACCATCCAGGTCGCGCCCGATGACTGCACCGGCTGCAGCCTCTGTGTGCAGGCCTGCCCGGCCAAGGACCGCACCAACCCGCGCCACAAGGCCATTGACATGCTGCCCGTAGACGCCCACCGCGAACGCGAGCGGACCAACTATGACTTCTTCCTGGGCCTGCCCGAGGCCGACCGGACCAAGGTGGCAGCCGATATCCGCAGCAGCCAGCTCTTGCAGCCGCTGTTCGAATACTCGGGCGCCTGCGCCGGGTGTGGCGAGACGCCGTACGTCAAGCTGCTCACGCAGGTGTTCGGCGACCGGCTGCTTGTGGCCAACGCCACGGGCTGCAGCAGCATCTATGGCGGCAACCTGCCCACCACGCCCTGGCGCTGCAACGAACAAGGCCGCGGGCCTGCTTGGGCGAACTCGCTGTTCGAGGATAACGCCGAGTTCGGCCTGGGCCTGCGTTTGGGGGCAGATGCCCTGGCCCAGAACGCGCGCCTGCTGTTGCAGCAACTTGCGCCCACGCTGCCCGAAGCGCTGGTCAAGGGCCTGCTCGATGCGGACCAGGCCACGGAGGCCGGCCTGGCCCAGCAGCGTGATCGTGTGGCCGCCTTGCGCGCGGCTCTGAAGGGCCGCCAAGACGCGCCGGCGGCGACCCTGGACCAGTTGGCCGACTACCTGGTCAAGAAGAGCGTCTGGATCGTGGGCGGCGACGGCTGGGCCTATGACATCGGCTTTGGCGGCCTTGACCACGTGTTGGCCGGGCAGTGGGACGTGAACGTACTGGTCATGGACACCGAGGTGTACAGCAACACCGGCGGCCAGCAGAGCAAGGCCACCCCGCTGGGTGCCGCCGCCAAGTTTGCTGCCGCGGGCAAAGAGACGGGCAAGAAGGACCTGGGCCTGCTCGCCATGGCCTATGGGCATGTGTACGTGGCCCGCGTGGCCTTCGGCGCCAAGGACGTGCAGACCCTGCAGGCCCTGCGCGAGGCCGAAAGCTGGCCCGGCCCTTCGCTGGTCATTGCCTACAGCCACTGCATCGCCCACGGCTACGACCTCTCGCAGGGCCTGGAACAGCAGAAGCTGGCGGTGAACTCGGGAATGTGGCCGCTGTACCGCTTTGACCCGCGCCGGGCCAGGAAGGGCGAAGCCCCGCTGGTGCTGGACTCGGGCAAGCCGAAGTCGCCGGTGCGCGAGTTCATGCAGAACGAGGGCCGTTTCCGCATGATTGAGCTGCGCGATCGCGACCGTTACCAGCGGCTGCTGGCCATGGCCCAGGCTGAGGCTGATCGCCGCTGGGCCCATTACGAACAGCTGGCGGGCCTGAAGACGCCGCCGCAGGAGCAGGCATGAGCCCCGACCTGACCACCACGTGGCTGGGCCTGAAGTTGGCCCACCCCATCATGCCCGGCGCCTCGCCCATGGTGGACGACCTGGACACCGTGCGGCGCCTGGAAGACGCAGGCGCGCCCTGCATCGTGATGCACTCGCTGTTCGAGGAGCAGATCCTGCGCGAGCAGCTTGCCGCACACCTGCACCTGGACGCCCATAGTGAAAGTTACGCCGAGGCACTGTCGTACTTTCCAGACAGCAACGCCTTTGCCCTGGGGCCGGACGCATACCTGGAGCAGATCCGGCGCATCCGCAAGGCCACGCACATCCCCGTGATTGCGTCCCTCAACGGGGTGACCCCCGGCGGATGGGTGGAGTACGCCGGGCTGATGGCCCAGGCCGGCGCCTCGGCCGTGGAACTGAACTTCTACGCGCTGGCCTCGGACCCCGACGAAGACGCGGGCGGCGTGGAGCGCCGGGCCCTGGAGGTGGTGCAGGCTGTGCGCGCCGCCGTGAACATCCCGCTGGCGGTCAAGATCTCGCCCTTCTGGACCTCGCTACCCAACTTCGCCCGCGCACTCTCCCGCGCCGGGGCCGACGGCCTGGTGCTGTTCAACCGCTTCTACCAGCCGGACTTTGACCTTGAGAACCTCGAGTCGTCGCGTCGCCTGCAGCTTTCGGACTCGCGCGAGCTGCTGTTGCGGCTGCACTGGACAGGCATTCTGACCGCGCGGCTGGCCACGCCCGTGGCATGCAGCGGCGGCGTGCACGAGGCGCTGGATGCGGCCAAGGCGATTGCGGCGGGTGCCCACGCGGTGCAGGTGGTCTCCAGCCTGCTGCTTCACGGGCCCTCGGCGCTGGCCAAGCTGCGTGACGGGTTGGCCGCCTGGATGGAAGAACGCGAGTACGCCAGCGTGGCGGAGCTGCGTGGCTGCATGAACCTGGCGCGCTGTCCGGACCCGGCGGCCTACGAGCGCGGCAACTACATCCGGCTGCTGCAGAGCTGGCATGGGGGTTAGCCGGGCGTTGCGCCGGGGCCGCGAGAGCCGCGGTGTGCTGAGGTGCCGCCCCGGCGTTGCCTACTGCACAAAGGGCTGCAAGAAGGCGCGGGCGCGGCGGGCTACTTCCACGGCCCGGTGCTCAAAGGTGTACAGCTCCACGGTGATCCAGCCGTCGTCGTAGCGCGCCCCGCGCAGGGCTTTGAAGAAGGCGTCGAAGTCTATGGCGCCGTCGCCCGGCACCAGGTGAAAGTGCACACGGTCGGCGGCGATGTCCTCGATCTGGATGTGGTGGATGCGCCCGGCAAAGCGCGCAGCATTGGCTGCCGGGTCCTCGCCCACGCAATAGAAGTGCCCCACGTCGAAGTTCAGGCCCAGCCAGCGTTGCGCCTCGGCATCGCCGGAAAAGCGGGCCATGAACTCTTCGTACTGGGCAGCTGTCTCGATGAGCAGGCCGGGCTCGGGCTCGATGCACAGGCGCACGCCGGCCTGTTTGGCGTCCGGCAGCAGGCTGCGCAGACCTTCTTCAAACCAGTCGGCGGCCTGTTGCCGTGAAACGCCGGGGTCAAGGGGGCCGCCGGGCTCGGTGGAGATGGTGGGTGCGCCCAGTTGGGCCGCCAGGTGCAGGCACTGGCGGGTGTGCTCGACGCGCAGGCGTCGCCGGTCGGGGTCCTTTTCGCACCAGCTTGGGCGGTGGCAGCCCTCAATGCCGTACAGCATGAAGGCGTTGCAGTTGGAAACCGCCAGGTTGCGCGTGGCCAGCTTTTCGCGCCAGCGGCGGATGTCGCTGTCTTTCACGTGGGGCGGAAAGGCGTGGGGCACGTCCAGCAGGATCTCAAGGCCCTGGTAGCCCGCGTCTGCCACGGCATCAATGGTCTCGTCCAGCGAGTAGCGTTTAAAGGCATTGCCGGCAAACGCGAGTCGAAAGGTCATGACGTCATTCAAGCGCCCCGGCCCGTGATTGCCAGCCCTGCCCGTGTGCCCACTTGCCCTGTGGCCGGTGCATCCGATACTCGCGCCGTGGCCGAGAACTTCCAGCTTGTTGCCCACGTTCCGCCCCTGCCCTCGCGCGACACCGCCATGCACAAGGGCGAGGCCGGGCGGCTGTTCATTGTGGCGGGCTCGGCGGGCATGGTGGGGGCTGCCGCCCTGGCCTCGCGCGCTGCCCTGCGGGCGGGCGCGGGCCTGGTCTGCGCGGCCATGCCCTGGCGCCTGGCGGTCATGGTCTCGGGGCGCGACCCCAACGTGCTGACCTATGCCCTGCCCGAGACCGAAGACGGCACACTGTCGGCCATGGCCCCGGCCAAGATTCTCAAGGGCATGGAAACTTACGACACCCTGCTGATCGGGCCCGGCCTTTCCAACAACCCGCAAACCGTGCAGGCGGTTCGCACCCTGCTGCCCCAGGTTGACCGCAAGCTGGTGATAGATGCCGATGCCCTGAACGCACTGGCGGGCGACCCCGGCGTGCTGAAAGAGATTCCCCGCAAGCAGGGCCTGCCTGTGCTGACACCCCACGCCGGCGAGATGTCGCGCCTGCTGGGCAAAGACAATACCCGGCGCGACCTGCGCACCGGTGACGATCTGCGCCGCGATATCGCCCTGGCCTATGCGCGCAAGCATAACGTGGTGATCCTGCTGAAGGGGCACCGCACGGTGGTCAGCGACGGCACTCGCGTCTTCTTCAACACCACCGGCAACCCCGGGCTGGCCAAGGCCGGTCAGGGCGACGTGCTGGCGGGCGTGATTGGCGCGCTGATGGGGCAGGGTTTTGCCTCATTTGAGGCCGCTTGCCTGGGTGCATACCTGCATGGCCTTGCAGGCGACCTGGTTTGCGGCAAATTAGGCGAATACGGCATCTTGGCCACGGACGTGATCGAGTGGCTGCCGGAGGCTTTCCTGCGCCATGGCGCGGCAAAGAGGGCAAGCGGATGAGCCTGCGCGAGACCGAAGACCAGTACCTGTTGCAGACCTACGTCAAGAAGCCCATCACCATTGTGCGTGGCGAGGGCGTGCACGTCTTTGACGACAAGGGCCAGCGCTACCTCGATCTGTACGCCGGCCATGCCGTGTGCGGCGTGGGCCACTGCCACCCGCGCCTGGTGAAGGCCATCTCCGAGCAGGCCGGCAAGCTGCTGTTCTTCTCCAACAGCGTGTACAACGACATCCGCGCCCTGGCGGCCCAGATGGTGTGCCAGTCGGCCTACCCGCACAGCTCGGGCGTGTTTTTCTGCAACAGCGGCACGGAGGCCAACGAGGCTGCGGTCAAGATTGCCCGGCGTGCCACCGGCCGCCCCCGCGTGATCGCCATGGAGACGGGCTTCCACGGCCGCACCATGGGCGCTCTTTCGGTCACCGGCAACCCCAAACTGCGCGGCGACTTCCCGCAGAACCTGGACGCGTTCACGGACTTCGTGCCCTTCGGTGACTTTGACGCCATTGAGGCCACCCTGTCGCCCGACCACGCCGCCATCATCCTGGAGCCCGTCACCAGCGTGGGCGGCGTGAAAGTGGCCAGCCGCAAGTACTACGAGAGCCTGCGCGAGCTATGCACCGGCAACGGCACCGCACTCATCTTTGACGAAGTCCAGACCGGCTTCGGCCGCACCGGCCGCATGTTCGCCGGCCTGCACTGGGATGTGGAGCCGGACCTGTGCACCAGCGCCAAGGCCGCGGCGGGCGGCGTGCCCCTGGGCATGGTGATCCTGTCGGAGGCTATCCGCAGCGCCCCCGCCCCTGGCGAGCACGGCTGCACCTTTGGCGGCGGTATGCTGGCCATGGCGGCACTGAAAGCCAACCTCGAGATTCTGCGCGATGAGAAGTTGCCCGAGCACGCCGCCGAGATGGAACTGGTGGTGCGCGACGAGCTGGGCGCCGTTCCTGAAGTGCTGTACATCTCGGGCAAGGGCCTGCTGCTCGGCATTGAGCTGGAATGCCCGGCCAAGCCGGTCATTGAAGAACTCTTCCACCGCCGCATTCTCGTGGGCGGCTGTGACCGCCCCAACCAGATCCGCCTGCTCTCGCCGTTGACGGTACAGCCGGAGCACATCCGCGAGTTTGCGGCTGCCCTTTCGGAGTCGCTGGCAGCGGTCAAGCAGCCCGCATGAGCGAGCCCGCCCAGCCCGACGCCCCGGACGACCCGCGCCCGGACGACGACGAAGTGCACCCGTCGTCGCTGGCGCTGCTTTGCGTGACGCGCGAGCCGCCCCAGCCCGTAGAGGTGCTGGCGCGGCTGGAACGCGCCGGTTTCTTGCCCCAGGAGCTGACTGAGGGGCCGGCGGCCGAGGGTGAGGCCATTGTCTGGTCGCGCGCGGTGCAGCTTGCGGGCGGCGGCACCCCGTGGCTGTTGTTTTGCACGCGGCGCGACCCGCAGTTCACGCCCTGGGAGTGGTCCAACGCCCGCTGGCGCTCGCGCGAGGAGTTTGAGCAGACTCGCGGCTGCCGCTGGGTGGTTTTCATTGAGACCCTGTACGACGACGACCACGACCCCAACGAGGCCTATCACCGCCACTTGCGCGTGGCGGAGGCAGCGGGTGAGGGGTTGGCCTCGGCGTGTTTTGACGTGCAGTCCCTGTGCTTTCGCAGCCTGACCACTCTGCACGAGCTGGCCCGGTGCGAGGTGCCGCCCGCGCCCGAGCAGCTTTTCCAGGTGCACGTGGTGGGTGACGAAAACGGCCCCGCCTGGCTGCACACCCACGGCCTGCGCCGTTTTGACCTGCCGGACCTGGAGTTGTTGCAGGTGCCGCGCGAGCGTACGGATGACGCCCACACCGCGCTGTGCTGGCTGACGGCCTACATCCTGCACGACTACATCCCCAGCGCCGGGTGCGACGTGGCGTTTGGGGTGAACATCGAGACGCGCCTGAAACCCCTGCCCGCGGCGGCCGACCAACTGCCGGCAGACACGCCGGGCACCGGCGCGGACCGCGACGCGGACCATGGCGGGTGGCGCCTGGCCCTGACGGACCTGGCTCCTGCCGAGACCAGCCTGTGTCCCACACTGTTGCAGCAGGTGCAGGGTGACCCCATCTTCTGGCTCAGCACCGAAGAGAATGACCGCCGCGCCCGCCTGGCCCGGGCGCGCTTTGGACTTGCCGCCGCGGCCTTCCTCAGCACGCAGTTTGAGGAGCGCCACCTGGCCGTGAAGATCGGCGTGCCCGCCGACAGTGAGGGCACGAATCACCAGGCGCTGCTTGCCGCCGGCGAAGTGCCCGAGGGCCTGAACCGCGAGCACATGTGGTTCACCGTGCTGGCGCTCAGGGGCAAGTTCGTGCGCGGGCGGCTGGACAACACGCCCGTCTACGCGACCTACCTGGCCGAGGGAGGCGAGTACGACCTGCCGCTTTCGCTGCTTTCCGGCTTTACGCTGAGGGTGGACAGCCAGAGCTACGACCCGGCAACCATCACCGAGCTGGATATCGTTACCCTGCGCACCGACCGCGACCACCAATAGCAAGGCGCAGAGCCGTCCGTGGCCCCAGCGCCTTTCCCTGCCGGCCCGCAGGGCTATCATGCGCGCCCACCGACCCTGAGGATGCCATGACAACCAAACTCGCCGACAAAGCCCGCGCCACGCTGGAGACGCCGCTGGGCAAGAAGACCATCTACAAGCTTGAGGCCGCGGGCAACGTCGCCAACCTGCCCTACACCATCAAGGTGCTGCTGGAAAGTGTGCTGCGCAACCTGGACGGCCATGCCTACACCGAGGAACACGTGAAGGCCCTGGCCGGCTACAACGCCAGGAAAGTGGGCGAGCAGGAAATCCCCTTCATGCCCGGTCGCGTGGTGCTGCAGGATTTCACCGGCGTGCCCTGCGTGGTGGACCTGGCTGCCATGCGCGAGGCCATGAAGGCCCTGGGCGGCGACGCCAAAAAGGTGAACCCGCTGGTGCCCTGCGACCTGGTGATTGACCACAGTGTGCAGGTGGATGCCTTTGGCAGCCCCGACGCCGAGAAGGCCAACCTGAAACTTGAGTTCGAGCGCAACCGCGAGCGTTACGAGTTCCTCAAGTGGGGCCAGACTGCGTTCAACAACTTCCGCGCTGTGCCGCCGGCCACGGGCATCGTCCACCAGGTGAACCTGGAGTACCTGGCCCGCGTGGTGTGGGACCGCGACGGCGTGCTGTACCCGGATTCCTGCGTGGGCACCGACAGCCACACCACCATGATCAACGGCCTGGGCGTGCTGGGCTGGGGCGTAGGCGGCATTGAGGCCGAGGCGGTGATGCTGGGCCAGCCCACCTACATGCTGATCCCCGAGGTGGTAGGCTTCAAGCTGAAGGGCAAGCTGCCCGCCGGCGCCACAGCCACCGATGCCGTCCTGCGTATCACCGAGATGCTGCGCAAGCACGGCGTGGTGGACAAGTTCGTCGAGTTCTTCGGGCCGGGCCTTGCTGACATGCCGCTGGCCACGCGCGCCACCATCGCCAACATGGCGCCCGAGTACGGCGCCACCTGCGGCTTCTTCCCCGTGGACAACCACACGCTGGACTATCTGCGCCTTTCGGGCCGCGACGAGAACCTGATCGGCACCGTGGAAGCTTACTGCAAGGCCCAGGGTTTCTGGCGCGACGACACGCGAAGCATTGTCTACAGCAGCGAGCTGGAGCTGGACCTCGCCACCGTGGAACCCTCCTTGGCCGGGCCCGCCCGCCCGCAGGACCGCGTGGCGCTTTCGGCCATGAAGGCCGGCTGGCAGAAGTACTTGGCCGGCGCCCGCAAGCCCGGCGCTGCGGCCCCCGGCAAGACCCAGACCGGCGTGCAGGACGGCGGCGTGGTCATTGCCGCTATCACGAGCTGCACCAACACCAGCAACCCCTACGTGCTCATCGGCGCCGGCCTGCTGGCCCGCAATGCCGTGGCCAAGGGCCTTTCCCGCAAGCCCTGGGTAAAGACCAGCCTGGCGCCCGGCAGCCGCGTGGCCACCGACTACCTGCAGAAGGCCGGCGTGATGAAGGACCTGGAGGCGCTGGGCTTTCATGTGGTGGGCTACGGCTGCACGACCTGCATCGGCAACAGCGGCCCCCTTCCCGCCGAGGTCAGCAAGGACGTGACCGGCAACGACCTGATGGTGGCCAGCGTGCTTTCGGGTAACCGCAACTTTGAAGGCCGCGTGCACAGCGAAGTGCGCGCGAACTACCTGGCCAGCCCCGTGCTGGTGGTGGCCTATGCCATTGCAGGCACGGTGGACCTGGACCTGACCAAGGACCCCCTGGGCACCGGCAAGGACGGCAAGCCCGTCTACTTGAAGGACATCTGGCCCTCGCACGCTGAGATTGAGACGGCTGTGGGCAAGCACATCACGCGCGAGCAGTTTCAGCGCGTCTATGCCGACGTGTTCGCGGGCAGCCCGGAATGGAAGGCCGTGAAGGCCGAGAAGTCCGAGCTGTACGCGTGGCAGGGCAAGAGCACGTACATCCAGCACCCGCCGTATTTCACGGGCATGGGCAAGGCCGCCGGCAAGATCACCAGCGTCAAGGGCGCCCGTTGCCTGCTGAAGCTTGCCGACAGCGTGACCACGGACCACATCAGCCCTGCCGGCGACATTGAGGAAAAGACGCCCGCCGGGCAGTTCCTGGTGGCCAACGGTGTGAAGAAGGCGGACTTCAACAGCTACGGCAGCCGTCGCGGCAACCACGAAGTGATGATGCGCGGCACCTTTGCCAACAAGCGCATCAAGAATCAGCTTGCCCCGGGCACCGAGGGCGGCTGGACCACGGATTACACCGACGGCAAGGTGAAGTACGTCTACGACGCCAGCGTGAACTACCGCAAGGCGGGCACGCCGCTGGTGGTGCTGGCGGGCAAGGACTACGGCATGGGAAGCAGCCGTGACTGGGCTGCCAAAGGCACCATGCTGCTGGGCGTGAAGGCCGTGATCGCCGAGAGCTTCGAGCGCATCCACCGGGCCAACCTGGTGGGCATGGGCGTGCTGCCCTGCACGTTCGAGGCCGGCCAGAACCCCGAGAAGCTGGGTATCAAGGGGGACGAGACCTTCGAGATTGAGGTGCCGGAGAATGTCCAGCCGCTGCAGAAGCTGAAGGTGAAGGCCGGCGGCAAGGAGTTCATGGTGACGTGCCGCCTGAACACGCCGGTTGAGGTGGAGTACTACCGCAACGGCGGCATCCTGCACACGGTGCTGCGCAAGATGGCGAAGTAGCATCACTCAGGCACGAGTGTTGTGGGGCGGCCCGGCTGACGGGCCGCCCCTTCTGCTTCCCGGGGCAAGCACGTCCATCCCGCAGACCTTTGCCGTGGTGCGTTCCGTTTGCCGGAGAGCGGCGATCAGTGCTTGATCTCAAGCCCGAAGCGCCGGCGCAGGATGTCCAGCAGGTCAAAGAAGTTGTGAATCTCGAAGTCCGGCTGGGTCTCGCCGGGCGGCTGTTGCTTGGTGGTGCGGCGGTTCAGCACCGAGATCATGCCGATGCGGTTGCAGGGGTCTATGTCCAGCCGGGGCCGGTCGCCCACGTACATGCACTCGCTGGGCCGCAAGCCCAGGGCAGAGCAGGCGCGCAGGAAGAGCTTCGGGTTGGGCTTGCTGATGCCGATCTCGTCGCTGATGAAGATCGCGTTGCGGTCCAGCAGGTTGGCAATGCCCAGGCGCACCAGTTTTTCGGCCTGCTTCAGGGCGAGGCCGTCCGTGATCACACCCAGTTTCAGCGAGGTCTGCTCGCGCAGCAGCTTCAGCACGTCGGCGGCGTCCTCATAGGGGCGCAGCTCGCGGAACTTGGTCTCGTGGTAGCCCACAATGCCCGCTGCCACCAGCACGCTGCGGTTGACGCCCTCGTGGTAATGCGCCGGTACGCGCAGCAGCAGCTTGTCGAAGTGGTGCTCGTAGTTGCTGCTGAACTCGGTGATGATTTCGCCCAGTTCGCGCAGGGCGTCCTCGGCGGCCATGCGAAAGCCGTGGGCGCGCATGCCTTCAATGGCGTTGCGGCGCGCCAGGGCCGCGAACTCGCTGGTCGAGAACAGCGTGTCGTCAATGTCAAAAAAGATGGCGCGCAGCGTCTCGGGCATGGCCGCATTGTAAAGCGGCCCGGCGGGGCGTCACCCCTGCTTGACGGACCCCTGCGGGCAAGCCACCATTGCGCGCGGCACGGCGGCGCTGCTGCCGCGCCCGGCCTCAAGGGCCGCCTTAGCTCAGTGGTAGAGCAATGCTTTCGTAAAGCATAGGTCGTCGGTTCAAATCCGACAGGCGGCTCCAGCCATACAGATCACGCGGGGAGAGGCTTTCGGGCCCCTCCCCGCTGCCATTTGCCGGTGTTCAGGGGACGGCTTGTGTGCTTTCATGCGCGGCTGGCAAGGCGTTGCATTGCTTGAATTCAGCGTCCGGCCCGGCCTGTGCGGCTGTACGAGCCGGGCAGTTGTCTTCCGTTGAAGAGGACGCCCCGGGCGGCTTCTCTGACGGCCTGCTTAGGAGAACGCCATGATCCGCAAACCCACGTCGCGCGTGCGCCCTGACCTGCCCCAGGGCGTGCTGAGCCAGCGCGAGGCCCTGGAGAAGCTGGACCGCCTCACCGAAGAAGCCTGCCTGGGCGGCGGCGCCCAGCGTATCGAGAAGCAGCACCAGCAGGGCAAGCTCACAGCCAGAGAGCGCATCACCCTGCTGTGCGACGAGGGCAGCTTCGAAGAAATCGACGCCTTTGTCAGCCACAACGCCACCGAGTTCGGCATGGCCGACAAGAAGTACCTGGGCGACGGCGTGGTCACCGGCGTGGGCCGCGTCTTTGGCCGCCCCGTGTATGTGTTTGCCCAGGACTTCACGGTCTTCGGCGGCAGCCTGGGCGAACGTTACGGCCAGAAGATCGTCAAGATCATGGACCAGGCCATGAAGAACGGCTGCCCGATCATCGGCTTCAACGACTCGGGCGGCGCGCGCATCCAGGAAGGCGTGGCCAGCCTGGGAGCCTACGCCGACATCTTCCTGCGCAACACCATGGCCAGCGGCGTCATCCCGCAGATCAGCGCCATCATGGGCCCCTGCGCCGGCGGCGCGGTGTATTCGCCCGCCATTACCGACTTCGTCTTCATGGTCGAGGGCGCCAGCCACATGTTTGTGACCGGCCCCAACGTCATCAAGGCCGTCACCCACGAAGAAATCAGCATGGACGGACTGGGCGGCGCCGCCGTGCACAGCGAGACCAGCGGCGTAGCCCACTTCACCCACCCCACCGAGCCCGAGAGCATCGTCGCCGTCAAGAAGCTGCTCTCGTTCCTGCCGCAGAACAACCTGGAGCCGCCGCCGTTCATTGAGCCCGATGACGACCCCGAGCGCGAGGACGAACGGCTGGACCGGGTGGTGCCGGACAACCCGGAAAAGCCGTACAACATGCTGGACGTGATCGAGACCGTCGTGGACGACGGCGACTTCTTTGAAGTCCAGCGCAACTACGCACAGAACATCATCGTGGGCTTTGCCCGGCTGGGCGGCCACCCGGTGGGCATTGTCGCCCAGCAGCCAGCGGTGCTGGCCGGTTGCCTGGACATCGCCAGCAGCCTGAAGGGTGCGCGCTTCGTGCGCTTCTGCGACGCTTTTAATGTGCCCATCGTGACCTTTGAGGACGTGCCCGGCTTTTTGCCCGGCGTGAACCAGGAACACGGGGGCATCATCAAGCACGGGGCCAAGCTGCTGTATGCGTACTGCGAGGCCACGGTGCCCAAGCTGTGCGTGATCACCCGCAAGGCCTACGGCGGCGCCTATTGCGTCATGAGCAGCAAGCACATCCGCAGCGACGTGAATTTCGCCTGGCCGACGGCAGAGATCGCCGTCATGGGTGCTGAGGGCGCCGTGAACATCCTTTACGCCAAACAACTGGAGGCTGCCGCCGACCCCGCCGCCGAGCGCAAGCGCCTGGTGGCTGAATACCGCGAGCGCTTCGGCAACCCCTACGATGCCGCCGCCCGGGGCTACATTGACGCGGTGATCAAGCCCCGCGAGACGCGCCGCAAGCTGATCCGCGCCCTGGAGGTGTGCAAGCACAAGCGCGACGTGAATCCGCCGCGCAAGCACGGCAACATCCCGTTGTAGTGCTGCGTGGGCCGGGCCGGTGCAAGGACAACGGCGGGGGGAGGCGCGGGATGCGTCGCCGGTCAGGAACCTTCGTTCCCTCGGTGCCGACTCCCACGCAAGTCAGACGCTAATACCGTTCGCCGCTCTTGCGGATGTGCACCCAGGGCTCGCCCTGTTTCAGCATGCGACCGCCAATCACTTCGCCCACCACCAGGTTGTGCTCGGTGCTGGGTTCCAGCACGCGCAGCAGGCGGCACTCCAGGAACCCCAGGGCGTCGGGCAAGTACGGCGTGCCGTTGTCCGTGCGCTCGATGCGGCTGGCGGCGAAGGGGTCCTCGCCCATTTCAAAGCCGCGGGCAAAGCGGCCCATCAACTCGGTGTCGCCCTTACCGACCACGTTAACGGCAAAGTGCGAGCCCCGTGCAAGCTGCCGCATGATGGACCGGTCCTGCTTGATGGCCACACTGATCGCCGGCGGCATGAATCCAGCCTGGGCTACCCAACTGGCCAGGAAAGCGGCCCGCTGGCCTGCATTCTCCGCCGTGACAACGAACAAACCGCTGGGAATGCAGCCAAGGACTTGCATGTCGGGTGCGGGCTCGGGCATAGGATCCTCCGGGTGGGCAAGGCTACACCGGCAAGCCCGCGGCCTGAACAGGAAAGACGCGCCGGAATTTGTTCGCCTCGCGGGGCGGCTGATCGTTTCAGGAGTACTGCAGCGCCCGAACTCTCCTGGGGCGCGCGGTAACTGGGGCCGGCCTGACCCCCACGCAGGCCGGCCCCTTTCTATTTGCGATCAATCGCACCGCACGCACACCTCGACAAACCCGGGCCCCCGCCCCACAATCTGTGCTACAAGCCGGCGGCGCGTGGCCGCAGCGGGGACCAGCCCATGTCCAGCAGCGTCGAGCTGCAGTTGACCGCGGACGGGATGCCCGTCTTTGCGCACGACCAGTGCGACCTGGCGGCGCGCGCCGCTGCCCACGTCCTGCTGACCGAGGGCAAGTCCAACCTGCGCGCGTCCCTGGTTTCCGGCAGCCACGGCGCGGGCAAGACCACCCAGCTGCAGATGATGGACTACCACCTGCGCAAGGCCGGCGCCGGAGTGTCCTGGTTCTCCGGGTGGCGGCACAAAGAGGACGTGGACCCTTACGCCAGCATGCTGTTTGCCCTGTGGGACCAGCTTGACATCCGCGGCAACCCGCAGGCCCCGCCCGCCGAGGGGGTCGAGGCCATTGTCGCCACTGCCCTGCGGCGCAAGAGCTACCCTTCCGCCACCACCACCGTCCGCGCCAGGGAAGCTGCCGAGCACGCCGAGAAATCCCTGTTGGCGGCGGTGGACCTGATCTCGCAAATGGTGCTGAAGGCTGAGCCCGTCACCGAGCTGGCGGCTGCCTCGCGCTTGATGAGTGAAGCCGCCACCCTGAACGAGGACCGCTTCCAGCAGCAGAAACTGCTGGAGCGCTCGCGCAGCTACCTGTTTCCGCGCCGCTTTCGCGAGCAGATGGAAGTGCTGGTAGACCACCTGCGCAAGCGCCAGGCTGACCCGCACCTGCCCTGCTTCTTCTTCGTGGACGACCTGGACCGCTGCCCGCCCCGCCTGGGGCTTTCGCTGCTGGAGGCGATCAGCCGCTTTCTGGCTGTACCGGGGCTGGTCATTGTGGTGGCCCTGGACGAAGAGGTGCTGCGCGAATGGGTCAAGTCGGCCTATGAAGGCAACGTGGACGGCCGCGCCTACGTGGACAAGCTGTTTGACCGGCGCATCTTAGGCGTGGAAGAACGCGCCCGCATGATCTGGGCGCAGATCCTGGGCGTGGAATGGCGCATGGCGGAGTGGCCCAACCTGCTGGGCAAAGCCCACCCCGAGATGGCGGACCGCGCCGTGATCAGCGCCACGAGGCTGCTGCGCATCCATGCCGGCAGTGACATCCGCAAGGTGCGCCGCACCCTTAACGAGGTGCGCACCCTGATTCACGACGCCGAGGAGTTCGTCAGCAAGGTGACCCTGATGCCCGATGTCGTGCGCCTGGGCGTGCTGTGCGGCTACCTGGTGCGCGAGCGGCACCCCCGCGCCGTGGAGCGCATCGCCGACCTGCGCCTGCTGGACGCGCGCATTGAGGTCATTGAGGAGATGCTCGCGATAGCCCCCTCCTGGCAGACCGAGGACGAAGACGAGCGCCTGGCCTGGCTGCGCGACTTCCTGGAACTGAAGCCCGACGACGAGCGCGAACTTGGCTATGTGCTGGACATCCGGCACTTCCTGCCCACGGACGTGCTGACCAAGGTGGGCGCGCAACTGGTGCTCACGGGCATGGGCCTGCGATAATGGAATGGGCCTGCCGGGCGGGCCGCCGCCACTGGTTCACGATCCACTGCTACTCAGCCTTGGCCAGCCGCTTTGATCGTTCGCTGCGGGCGCGGCGCTCAAACTCGTGATACTCGGGCCGCTTGCGCAGGCCCGCCAAGTCCGGGTCGCGGGCCATATAGTCAAAGTCCGTAAAGCCAAGCTCCACGGCCTCTTCCAGGGTCTTCAGGGCCTCGTCGTGGCGGTTCAGGTTGCACAGGCTGCAAGCCAGGTTGTAGAGAAAGCGCGCGTTGCCGGGAAAGCGCCGCACCAGCTCTTGGGCGGCCTTGAGGGCGCTGGCGTAAAGGCCTGCCGCGGAGTAAGCCGTGGCCAAGGTGTCCAGCACACGGCGGTTGTTGGGATAAATGCGGTGCGCAGCCTCAAACACCTCCACCTCGAAGTCGGTGGCCAGCCGGGCATAGACCTGCTTCAGGCGCTCTGAGGAACTGTTCATGCCGGAACTACCTCCTGCTTCGGCAAGCGTATCCCGCCGCCAAGTGCCGTGCAAGTTGTTGTCGGGGAAGGACTTGTGCACAGAACACCAAACCCGTCAAGAGCGCCAAAGCAGTCCATTTTGCGCACACGCAAGCTCAGGCAGCGGGCCCGTTTGCGCCCCGCCACCAAGGTCATATCGGCCTGAAGATGCAGCCAAGTGCACGAAATGAGGCATGGTTCAGTGCTCGTGGCGATGCAGAAGTGCAATCGAAGTGCCCCACGCGTTGCGAATGCTATGAAGCTGGCGCACGACTCCGGGCACGAATAGCTTGGACAGGGCTCGAGCGGCGGGGAGTCGGGATGCGTTCTGCATGGTTCACGCGCGCCTGCTTGCTGGTCGCCCTCCTGCTGCTGGCCGGCTGTTGCGCCAAACCATCGACAACGTCGCTCCCGGAAGCGCGCCGGGTTGGACGCGCCGTGGCCCAGCTTTCGGTGCCCCAAGGGAAGCAACCGACTCCGCAGTACGCCGCAGCCATGCGCGTGGTTCGGGATGCGGTGTCGCCCGAGGCGCTTGAACTGCTGGTGGGGGCGTTCGGTGACGAACGACCCTCGCCCTTGTTGGAGTCCATGGAAAACGTGGACGGCACCCCGGTGCGGTACACCGTGGGGGATGCCCTGT
>JADLBZ010000285.1 GCA_020847415.1 Planctomycetota bacterium | reverse complement strand
GACCAGAAGTCGGGCCCCACGCGCGTGGGCAACGAGGCCCGGGTTTTGCGCAACTGCGGGTCCTTGCGCCAGGCCTTCTCCAGCAGGTCGCTGGCGGCCCACGGAGCCACGGCGTTCTCGAGGTACCGCTCCCAGTCGGCGCGCGTGCCGCAGGTCGTCAGCTCGGCCATCACCTGCGGCCCCTCGGAGGCGAACACCTCCAGCCGGATACGCCGGTTGCCTCGCGAGTTGTTCGGCCTCACCGCGGCTGCCATGTTGCATCGGGCCTGCAGCACCTCATCGCCGGCCTTGCCGGCAAACACCGCGGCCAGGGCAAGACAGCGCTCCGGCGAGTCCACTCCCAGGGGCGTCTCGCGGTTGAAGAAGATCAGCCGGGCGGCATCCAGCGGCTTGCCGGCCGCGGCCAGCAGCTTGGCGGCGTCCAGCAACAACCCCGAGTGCATCAGCTCCGGCACGCCGGCCGCGGCGCGGGCATCGGCCATTGCCTGCTGCATCTGGTCGGGCGTGCCCGGAAAGGCCGTGCGCAGGTCAATGTCGCGCTGGTGCTTCTGCAGCCAGGCGGTCAGGGTGGCGAGATCGGCAGGCTTCTCCTGCAGCAGGCGCGCCCGCAGCAGCAGCGCCCGGGCCTCTACCTGCCCAAAGACGTACCCCACCCTGTCGCGGATGGTCTGCTGCAGACGCCAGTTCTCGGTGGTGCGGTACTGCTCGATGCTCTCGGCCATGCCCTTAAGCGCCTCGGCCAGCGCCTTGGAACCGGCGTGTTCAGGCGACAGGCGTGCCTCCAGGTCCTCGGGCTTCACTTGAGCCGCCAACTGCGCGGGCAGCTCGTACAGCAGCTCCCGCACGCGCGCTTCGCCGCCCGGCAGCACCAGCGCGGCACGCTGCATGGCGGCGAACCCGCCGGTCTCCGACCACAGGCTGACGCCCGAGATGGCGCGCAGCACCTCGCGGCTGTCCGGCAAACAGGCCAGCAGGGCACCCGCACGCGGCACAGCCCAGAGCAGGCCCTCTTCGGTATCCGCCTCGGGCGTCTCGCCGGGCAGTGTCGCCACGGCACCCTTGCCCAGGGCCAGCGCCGCCAGCTCGGTAAACACCGGTTCGTTGCCCAGGGTCTTGCCGGCCAGGTAGCCGCTGGAGCGGCTGGCCTCATACAGATAGCGCCGGGCAAGGTCCGGCTGGTTGTTCAGGTACAGCCACAGGCCCAGGGTGTCCGCGCTGACCACGCGCTTGTTGTTCTCCGGGCCAAAGGCCGTGCGAAGCTGCTCAAACTGCGCCAGCCCGGCCTGCGGATTCACCCGGTACAGGGCCAGTGCCGGGGCAAACACGCGATCGGCCATGGCGGTGTGTGGCCCCCGCGACTGCAGCGCGCCGGGAGAAACCACCAGGCCGTGAGCCACCAGCCGTGCCATTGGGCCGGTGCGGGCTTCCTCGGCCCGGGCCAATGCAGCCAAGGCCCTGACCTGCAGGTCCAGCAGCGCCGTGTTGTCGGGCGCGGCACCCAGCCCCAGCCGGGCCAGAGCCTCGGCCTGCTCGGCCTTTCCCTGGGCCAGGTCTGCTTCTCCGGCCAGGCGAGCCGCGCAGACGGCCCGCCACTGGGCCAGGCGTGCCGCCGTCACCAGCTTCTCGCGGGCCTCGTTGTCGCCGCCACGATAGCCCGATACCGCGCTCTCGGTCTCGCGGGCTGTCTCCAGCAGGACCGGCAAGTCCAGGCGCGCTGCGCTGACCTTCGCCGCGTCCTGGGCAGCCTCAGCAAGGCATCTTTCCAGGCCGGGCAAGTCGGTCTCGTACCACGTGCAGGGAAGCACCAGGTCCACCCAGGGCTCGGGGCCCCACTGCTGCCCCTCACGCACGATGGGGTCGCCCCACTCGTCATAGGAAGGCTGCGGCTGGCCCTCACCCGAAAAGGGCTTGACCATGTCCCAGTCGCCCCGGAGGCGCGGCCGATACGGAAAATTGCCGCGCTCGTTGGCGATCATGTCCAGGTACAGCTCCACGGCGCCACTGCAGTCGCCGCAGATCCAGACCAGGGCGGCCTGGTGGCGCAACAGGGCAGGAGAACCCGGCGCGCGCCCCAGACCCTCGCGCACCAGCGCCAGGGCCTCGGCAAAGCGCCCAAAGGCCGCCAGCAGGCGCGCGGCCCGCACATACTCACGCTGGTCGCGCGCCTGCTTCAGCGTACCGGAGAGGGCCGCCAGGGCCTCCCCCACCTTGCCGCGCCGCAGGTGCAGGCCGGCAGCAAGCCCGGAGCACCAGCGGGGCAGGTCCCCGGAAAGCCGTTTGTCGGCGCTCATTGTTGCCAGGCGCGCGGCCGCCGTCTCGTCGTCGCCGATCAGCCACGCCCGCCGCAGGGCAGCCAGTTCCACAGACAGCAGCGCCTCGGGCGACTCGGGCACAGACTGCGCTTGTGGCTGCGGGCTCAGGCAGAGCAGCAGGACAGCCGGCAGCAGCAGGCGGGCGGCTTTCATGGCAGCTCCACGAAGGTGAACCGGCCCGCTGCGCGGTCAAACTCCAGCAGGCCCCGCCGGCACGCCCACCAGGCATACCACTCGTCGGGCAGGGGCTGGGACAGGCGGCTGTTCAAGGCCCGCACCGGCAGGTCGCTGGGTTCCTCAGGCTGGCCAAAGGCGCCTTCTGCTGCGCCTTCAATGCGCATTTCCGTGCGCCAGCGCTCGCGCACCATCCCCACCAGCGCGGTGGAGCTCTTTTTCAATACTTGGGCAGCGGGGCTGTAGCTGTCCAGCAGTTCGCGCAGGGCGCCCACGTTGCCTGCATCAAGGCGCCGCAGCACGCCGTCCATCTCGACGGGCTGGCCGGCAAGCCGGGCTGCGTTCAACACCTGGCCGGCGACGGGCGCGGGCAGCAGCCCAAGCAGGGCCTGGGCTGTGCGCAGGGCCTGCCAGTCGCTGCCGTCGGGCCTGGGGCTGCGGTCCTTCAGGATCACGACGGCGCGGGCACGGTCGGCCAGCAGCGCAGTGAGCAGAATCTGGCGCGCGTCGCGGGGTTCGGGCTTCTCGGTGCTTCCATACAGCACCGCCAGCGGGTCCAGCCCGCAGTGGCGCAAGTACATCAGCATGGCCGGATGCAGGGCATCTGATTCGCCCGAGCCGAAAAGCGTGGCGGAAAGCAGCTGCTGGGCTGCCGCGGGCGGCAGGTCGCCGGCAAACACGCTGGCCAGCGAGGGCAGGCCCAGCTCGGGCTTGTCCAGCACCGCCGCAAGCCACTCCTCGCGTGTGATGCCCTCTCTCCCCATCAGCACCGCCATCGAGACCAGCCCGAAGTGCTCAGACTCCGGCCCCTGCTTCAAGGCGTCACGCCGGAACTGCACGGCAGCGGGCTGGTTGCTGAGGCTCAGCGCCGCAGTCAGGCCGGCGGGTTCCGGGTCCCATACTTCGCCGGCCATGCGGCGGATCCACTCGGCGGCGCGATCTTCCTCAAGGCCGCCGGCTGCCAGCGCCATGGCTGCTGTGGGGCGCAGAGGGTCGGTCAAGTCGTCGGCAGTGCGCCGAAGCAGCTCCAGCCCCTGCTCCGGGGGCAGGGCCAGCAGCGCGCGCATCAGCTCAAGGTCCGCAGGCTCCATCTGTTGCAGGGCGCGCAGCGTGGCACCCGCACCGGCCGTGGACGCAAGCAGCACCTGCGAGGCGGCAAAAGCACCGGCGGGTGTGGCCCGGTTTCGGGCAAAGAAGCGCAACGCCTGCAGCAGCTCCGCCCGTGGCAGCGTCTGCTTCCAGGCCTGATCCAGGGCCGCGTCAGCAGCGGGCTGTTTGCCGGCCAGCAGCACCTCCACCAGCGCAGGCCGCACCCAGTGGCCGGCCGTGGGCAGCAGCGCGGCCAAGGCACTCACGTCGGCGGGTTCCAGCAGCTCCGCCATCAACGCCAGCGCGCGCAAGGCAGCGGGTGCGCTGTCCGGTGTCGTCAAGGCGCACTGCGCCAGGGCGCGGGCCGTGGATGGCGCGCGGTATTGCGCCAGCAGGCGGGCCGCCCCATCGCGCAGCCACGCTTCCTTGCGCGTCAGCAGCCCGCACAAGAAGGGCTGCAGCACCCGCGCGTCGCGGGGCAGAACCGCCCACGAGTCCAGCATGGCCAGGCGCGCAGAAGCGGGCAACGAATCAAACACCGCCAGCGCGTCTGCCAGGGAGGCACCCTGGGCGTAGTATGCGCAGATCAGCGACAACAGGCGCGCGTCGCCGCGGGCGGTCAGGGCGACCATGGCGTTCTCGAGCTGCCGCGACAGCCCGGAGCGCACCAGCAGGGCCAGATACTCCTCCAGCACCGCGGTGCTCATGCGGTCCAGGGGCGGCAGGGCGCCTGCGCGCAACTCATCCGCGGTGCAGCGCTCCACAGCGGCCAGCGCCATGGCGGGCACCAGCTCTGCCGCGTCGGGAGACAGCTTGCGCTCGCCCGTGTTCAGGCGCGCGGCGGCCAGCAACTCGGCGGCCCCATAGTAGCCACGCAGGGCACGGGCATGCTCCACCAGCACACTGACCGCCCCGTCCTGCACCGAGGCACACCAGGCGAGCGTTGCCAGCGCGTCGGCGGGTCGCAGCGGCGGGCACCACACCACCACCTGCATCAACTGCCCGCCCAGCTCGGTCGCCTTCAGGCCCTGGGCGGCTTCCACCAGTGCTGCGCCGTAGCCCTCGCCGCCTTCCAGCGACTGGCACAGCTCGACGGTCGGAAACACCTCGTTGCGTCCGCACAGGCCCGCCAGCACGCGGGCCCACAGGGCGGACATGCCGGGCTGGGCGCGGGACTTCAGCAGGCCCAACAGCTTCTGCACATCGCCGCCGGCCAGCAGGTTCTCCAGTTCGCCGGGCGAAAGGTTCAACTGGCGGGCAGCCAGGAACAGTTCGGCCTTGCGTGACTGGATCACTTCCTCCAGCAGCGCGCAGCGGTTGGCTATCTCGTCGTCGTCGTTCTTGCGGCCCTCGCGCACCTGCCCCAGGGCTTTGGCGCCGTAGCGGGCCAGCTCTCCCATGGCGCGGTCGCGCTGGCTGAGCCGTGAGGCACCAAGCTGCTCAATCAGCTCGGCAATACGGTCGCGCTCCTCGGGGGCAGGCTCGACAGGCTCCACAGCCGGCCCGGCCGGCGACTGCGACGCGGGCCGCGCGGGCTCCACGATGCGGCTGCGCGAACTGATCCGAATGCCCTGCGCGTCGGCACCGGCAAACAGCAGCAACCCGCCCGCTGCCGCCAGCAGTACACGACGGAACCACCCAGCGGGAGTACTCATGGCCGGCCCTCCGCAGCGCCGGCCCGGTGGCGTTCCAGCCACACGCGCAGGCGGTCGGCAATGAAGTCTTCTTCGCCGCCCTCACTGAGCAGGCTGAGCCGCGCCAGGTTCTCGGCGAACAGCAGGTCGCCCTCGCCAGCCACGCGAAACCAGGGGGGCAGCACGGTGCACTCGAGCTCGGCGTCGGCCAGCAGGTCTGTCACGGCACCCAGGGCGCCGGCGCCGCAGGCGGCGTCGCACAACTCGGCGACCAGCGCCGGCTCAAGGCCCTGCGCCACGCCCAGTGCATAAAGGCTGCCGTCGGCACAGGGGCCGACCACCACGGGCAACTCGCGCAGGCTGTCCAGCGCACCCTCGGCGCACAGCAGGGGCAGGCCTGCGACATCCTCAAATACGGCCAGCAACGGCGCCTGCGCGCGGGCCAGCAGGGACGCCAGGGCCGCGCCATCCTTGACCTGCGCGCCCTCCAGCAGCACGGGCAACGAGCCCAGCAGCTCGCGCAGGTCCTCACGCAGCGCGCGGCCAAGCTCGGCCCCGCCCTCGGCAGGCTGCCAGCAAGGTCGCTCAACCACCACTGCTTGCGGGCGCGAGCGTCCGCCCTTCTTGCCCTGCTTGTCCATAATCCCGGACCCCGTTATCCCGGCGGCAACCAGACCCCGGCCCGACCCGCCAGCAACCGCAGCATGCCCGCGTCGGGCCTGGCCGAGGCACTTTCCAGCAGCCGGCCGGCCTGTTCGCGGTCGGTGAACAGCGCAAACAACGCGGCACAGTAGTCAGCCAGCGCGTCCGCCGAGGCGCCGGCCAGCCATTCGCGGTCCTGCGCCCGCAGGTCGCGGCGCAGGTTGCGCCGCAGCATCTCGTGGCGGCGCCGCGCGTCCTGGGCGTCCAGCGGCGTGCCCAGGAAGAAGTCGCACAGGTCGGCAGCCACGGCGTGCTCGGGCTCGTCCGTCTTGAGCTGCGCCGCCAAAGCCCGCCACCCGTCAAGGCGCGTCTGCAGGCCTGCGCCACGGGGGCGCTCCTCGGCGTGCAGGGCCTGCAACAGCGCCACCCAGAAAGCCTGCGGCGTGCCGTTTGCCGCCTGCGAGGCAGCCGCAAGCCAGCCGGCGGACCGGGCAGTCAGGGCTTCATCCTGCTCGCGGCCCCACAGGCGCATGGCCCAGGCCGCGCGCGAAAGGGGCGCCACCAGCAGCTCGGACCGCACCTGGTAGCCGCCCAGGGCGCCCGCTACGCCGTCGGCGATGCGGCCCAGCTCATTGACCAGAGCCTGTTGCTCGCCGGGTTCAGCAAGCAGCAGGTTGTCCCACACGTGGCTGGAAAGCAGCCCCATGGCGGGCAGATACGAATCTGCAAACCGCCGGTAGCCGGCGCTTTCCAGGCGGCGCAACGCGGCCAACGCCTCGCCGCGCAGGGCGGTGGCGTCGGGCAGCGCCGCCCCCTCAGCCATGGACAGTCGCAGCCCAGCCGACTGCACCAGCGCGTCGGCCACCAGCCACGGTGTGCCCAGCGCCTCTGTGGCCACGAAGTCCAGATAGCCCAAGGCCCGGCGGGGCTCTTGCTCTTGCAGGGCGCGCGCCCGGGCGCGCGCCTCATAGAACACGCGGGGTAACAGCAGCGTGCCGGCATTGATGCGGGCCACGCGCAGGTGGGCCAGCGCGCTTTCGTCGCGTCCCAGTGCGGATTCCAGGCGAGCCGAGACCAGGAACGCCCGGGCCCGGTCCTCAGGCGCCGTGACCAGCAGCTTCAAGTCCGTGCAATCGGCAAGCGCTTCCTGGGCGCGGCCCAGTCGCTCGCGGCACAGGGCGCGCAGCAGCACCAGTTCGGCGCGTTCGCTGCGGGCCGCGGCATCAGCGTCCGGTGCTAGGCCCGCCTGCAACCGGGCAGAAAGGCGCAGCTCGGCCTCGGCATACTGGCCCACGCTGAACAACAGCGTCTCAGTGCCCAGGGTGTCGTCCCGATGGGCCACCGTCACGGCGCGCACCGCCAGCGTGCGACCCCGCGCCACGATGCCGTAGCGCTGGCGCTCGGCAACCCGGGCCTCGCCGGGGTTGGCCAGCAGGGCCGGGAAATCATCCTGGTAGCTAAAGCCCGCCACGGGCTGGCCGGTGGCAAGGTCGGTCACTGTGAAGGCCAGCCGCTGGGCTGCGCGCGTAATGATAGCTGCGTACCAGCGACCGCTTTCGACGATGGGCTGCTCGGCGGCGCGATAGCCGCCGTAGACCTCCACGCCGAGGCGCAGCATCGCAAACCGGTCGCGGGCCCGGCAGCCCAGCCGGATGGCGTAGGCGCTGTCGGCCAGGCCGCCATCCTCGGGCATGCCCACCAGCAGGTCCAGCTCGCCGTCGGGGTCATCCACGCGGAACTGGGTCTGCAGGGTGAAGTCGCCCCAGCAGGCGGGTTCGCGCGGCGAGATGGCAATGGGGCCCGCCCCGACGCGCTCCAGCACCATGGCGTCGCCCGTGCCGCGTCGCACGTCAGCACCGCTCTTGGTCCAGCTTCCTTCGCCGCCGAACAGCCGCGCCAGGTCCTCTTCGTTGGCCTTGCCCACCGCGCCGGAAAGGTCCTTGGTGTCCAGCAGGCGACCGGCGCCGTTGTCGGCAGGCTGCGGGTCCAGCCCGCTGTACACCATGCCCGCCGCCACGGCAGAGGCCAGCACCACCACGGCTGCGGCAGGCACATAGCGGCGCACGCGAACCCAGGCGCGGGCCAGGCGGCTGCGGCTGCGGGCCACCACCCATTCGCCGCGCAGGTAGCGCTCAAGGTCTTCGGCCAGGGCAATGGCGCTTTCGTAGCGCCGGGCCGAATCATTCTGCATGGCCATCTCGACAATGGCCCGAAGGTCCTGCGGGACGTCCTCCAGGGCCTGCCGGGGCCACTTGGGGCTCTCGCTCTCAGCCACGTGCAGCATCAACTCGTAGGCGCTCTCGCCCTCCACGGGGCGTTTGGCCGTGAGCAACGTGAACAGCGTGGCACCCAGCGAGTACACGTCGCTCTTCTTGCCCACGCGCTCGCGCTGGCCGCGCGCCTGCTCGGGCGACATATAGGCCGGCGTACCCATGCTGACGCCCGTGCGCGTAAGCTGTGCGCTCTGGGAAAGGTCCTGGGCCAAGCCGAAGTCCGTCAACACCGGCGTGCCGTCGCGACGCACGATGATGTTGCCGGGCTTGATGTCGCGGTGCACGATGCCCTCGGCGTGAGCCTGGGCCACGCCGCGGGCCACAGCCTCCATGATGCCCGCCGCCTGGTCCGGCCCCAGCGGGCCGGCCTTGATCATGGTTTCGGCGTCGTCGCCCTCAATAAACTCCATGGTGAAGAACGGGTGCCCCTCCATCTGCCCCGCCTCGTAGACCCGCACCACGTTGGGGTGGCTTACGCGGGCCACGTTCTCGATCTCGCGCGAGAAGCGGGCCACCGCATCCTGGTCTGAGGCAAAGGTCGCAGGCAGCAGTTTCAGGGCAACCGGGCGCTGCAGGTCGGTCTGCCAGGCGCGGTAAACGCGGGCCTGGCCGCCCCGGGGCAGCTCCTTCTCCACCAGGAAACGACCCAGCTCCTGCCCGATACGAGGCAGGGGCTTCAGGTGCAGGCCGGAGTCCGATGCGTCAGCCAATGCGTTACTCCGCGCGCGCTGCGCCGGGCGTTTCCCGGCGCGCAAGTCTAGCAATCTTTCGCTTCCGCCGCCCCAGCCTTGCAGGCCGGCTGCCACCACGTCCGATAATACCGTGCCCGTGGCCACCTTGGGGGCGACTTGTTCCCCCGGCCTGCCATGGGGTAAACTGACACTCCCGGGTTGGACACACGGCGAGCCAACGTGAAATTGCACCACGAGGACACCAGTGCCCAGTTGGTTGATCGCGGCGGCGCCGCGGTCATGACGGGCAATTCCGCCCAGGCCGAGCAGTGGCTTACCAAGGCCCGCAATCTCGACGCCGTGACCCTGGAGCTGGAGCTGGCCCGTCGCGCCTGGGCCAACCAGACCGGCACACCCGCCGAGCTGCAGCGCCGCCGGGCCACCGTGATCTCGCGGCTGGGCAGTGTGGCGGTAGCAGCCCCTGAGCGCCTGGACCTGTGGACCCAGCTGGCCGACTACCTGGCTGAGTTCGGCAACCTGGAAGGCGTGCTGCGCGCCACAGCCAGCGGCCTGAAGCGCGACCCCGGCGACGACGGCCTGTGGTTGCGTCGTACCCGCGCCCAGATTGCCCTGGGCCAGCTTGATTCGGCGGCCCGCAGCCTGCGCCAGCTGGCCAAGCTCGCCCCCACCAATGAGGGCGTGGAAGCGCTGATCCGTGTGCATCCCGTGTGCACAAGCTGCGGGGCCCTGCTGCCCGGCCCCGGCGCGGAGACCTGTGCCCAGTGCGGTGCCGACGGGCCCGGCCGCGGCGCCCCCGTGGCCAGCGTGCGCGCCCAGCGCCAGAGCAAGTTCGACATCTACTTTCCGCGCGTGCGCGACGTGGTGGCCCGCGCCCTGGACATGCCCGAGCGCATCAAGCGCCAGCTCACCCTCGACACCCTGCTCAAGCGCCACCTAAAACGCAGCAACCAGCAGTGCGCCCGCGTGCTGCGCGCCATGAGCGACGAATTCGGGGCCGCCTTTGACGAGCCCCTGTTCAAGTCCGCGGTGGTTGGCTTCCTGGATCTGCTGATCGCCGACCTGATCCGCGCCATAGACCCGCGCAAGGACAAGGACATTGACACCGCCATCCGGCGCCGCGCACTGGGCGAGTAGCCGGGCCGAGAGCTTGCTCGAAGCCCTGGAACAAACGCGGGCGGCCCTTGACGGGCCGCCCGCCATGCTTGCGTGCCCGACTACTCGTCCACGCTCAGCTTCTCGATGGCAACAGCGAGGCCGTTCATCGTGCGCAGGCCAACCTTGCCCGCCCCTTCGCCGGCGGCTTCCGTGGTGGCAAGACGGCGGCCGTTGAAGGTGCCAGCCACGCTCTTGCCCCGGAAGGTCAGGACCACGCGGTCGTACTCGGCGTCGCGGTCCCAGCCGGGAACGGGCAGGTAGTCGCCCTTGTTGTCGCCCACCAGCGTGGTGGTCTTGCCGCCCGAAACGCGCACCACGCGATAGTAGCCGTCACCGCGCACCTGCAGGGCGTGGTAGTCGTTGGGCCCGCTGTAACGGAACTGGATCTCGTAGGCCTTCGAGTCCGCTCCCACCTTGCGGCGCTCGGCCTCGTCCATGTCGCGCCACAGGGTCAGCGACACTTCGCCGTCGCCCACGCTGCCATCCATGTGGAAGCCCTTGTTGGCGTCCACCTCCAGGGCACCCGACACCCCGGGCTTGCCGGCCGCGACGCGCGTACCGCCGGGCAGCCACTTCCAGTCGTAGCGCGGGCCATCGAAGTCCTCGTCAAAATAATCCGTGGCCTTCCCCGGCACAGCCGCCTTGGGCGCCTTGCGCTCGAACTTGGGCCAGTTGCTCTTCAACGGGTCCACCTCAGGAGTCGTGGGACCCACCTTGGGGCCGGGCAACGGTTCGGGTTTTGGCTCCGGCCTCGGTTCCGGTTGGGGCTCAGGCTGCGGTTCGGGCTGCGGCTCCGGATGGGGCTCAGGTTGCGGCTCCGGCTGTGGCTCGGGTTGGGGCTCCGGCTGCGGGTCGGGCGGCGGCTCCGGCTGCGGCTCGGGTTGGGGCTCGGGCTGCGGCTCCGGTTGGGGCTCAGGCTGCGGCTCCGGTTGGGGCTCGGGCTGCGGCTCCGGGTGGGGCTCGGGCTGCGGCTCCGGTTGCGGCTCGGGTTGGGGCTCCGGCTGCGGTTCCGGCTGCGGTTGCGGCTCGGGCTGCGGTTGCGGCTCGGGCTGCGGTTGGG
>JADLBZ010000284.1 GCA_020847415.1 Planctomycetota bacterium | reverse complement strand
CGAACACAGCACCTTTCGCGCCGGCGAGGTAGTCCCCGGCGCCCACCTGCAACTCTTGCAGAACCCGGAGTGGGCCGGGGCCTTTGACCGGCATGTGCTGTTTACCGTGCCGGAGACGCTGGAAGACGCCCGCCTGCTGGTGGGCGAACTGGCCGCATTGCCGGTGCCCTTGCGCAGCGAGATCGAGCTGGTGCAGCTTGCCGACCCTACCGACCTGACCCAGATCGCCTATGCCCTCAAGCATGCCCTGCTGCGACTGGACGAACGCGCCAGGCTGCTGGACGCCGAGCTGTGGGTGCTGCTGAACACCGGAACACCGCAGATGCAGGCGGCTTGGCTGTTGCTGCACACCCACGGCCTGCTGCGGGTGCGCATCCTGCAGACCAGCCCCGAGCCCATGGCCCGGCGCAGCGGCAGCGCGGCTGTGCGCGAGGCGGCCCCCAGCATGGGCGCCTGGCAGCGCATGTTCGCCGAGTTGCGCGCGCGGCAGGGGTCGTGAATTCCGCCGGTTTTCCACGCGCGTGGCAGGCGGGGCTGCCCTTGCTATGCTCCGGCCCACACGGGCCCGCGAGCAAGCCATGACCTCAAGCAAACGCATCTACGCCTTCGGCGGCGGAAGCGCCGAGGGTAACGCCTCCATGAAGGCACTGCTGGGCGGCAAGGGCGCCAACCTGGCCGAGATGGCGGGCCTGGGCCTGCCGGTGCCCCCGGGCTTCACGGTCACCACCGAGGTATGCCAGGCCTATTACGACGCCGGCAAACAGTTCCCCGAAGGATTGATGGGCGAGATCCGCGCCGCGGTGGCCGCCATCGAGAAGCAGCTTGGCCGCCAGTTCGGCGGCAGCACCAAGCCCCTGCTGGTGTCGGTGCGCTCGGGTGCCGCTGCCAGCATGCCGGGCATGATGGACACGGTGCTGAACCTGGGCCTGAACGCCGCCACCGTGGATGCACTCGCCCGCGAGACCGCCAACCCGCGCTTTGCCTGGGACAGCTACCGCCGCTTTATCACCATGTTTGCCGACGTGGTGGCCGGCGTCTCGCGCAAGGCCTTTGACAGCGAGCTGGAGGGCCTGAAGAAGCGCACCGGCAAGATTCGCGACGCCGACGTGGAAGCGGGCGACCTGAAGCGACTGGTCGAGATCCTGCTGGGCGTCTACAAGCGCGAAACCGGCGAGCCCTTCCCCGAAGACCCCTGGTTGCAGCTTGAGCGCTCCGTGGACGCGGTGTTCGGGAGCTGGAACAACATGCGCGCCGTGGAGTACCGGCGCCTGAACCGCATCCACGGCCTGCTGGGAACCGCCGTGAACGTGCAGGCCATGGTGTTCGGCAACCTGAACGAGGACAGCGGCACGGGCGTGGGCTTCACCCGCGACCCCAGCACGGGCGAAAACCAGTTTTACTGCGACGTGCTTTACAACGCCCAGGGCGAAGACGTGGTCGCCGGCCTGCGCACGCCCGAGCACCTGGATGAGGTCAAGCGCCGCCAGCCTGAGGTGCACAGCCAGCTCATGCAGGTGCGCGCCACGCTGGAGAAGCACTACCGCGACATGCAGGACATCGAGTTCACCATCCAGGACGGCGAGCTCTTTATTCTGCAGACCCGCAACGGCAAGCGCACTGCCCGCGCGGCGCTGCGCATCGCCCTGAGCCTGGTAGACGAGGGCCTGCTGACCCGCGAACAGGCCCTGCTGAAGATTGACGCCTCCAGCCTGAACCAGCTTCTGCACCCCACCTTTGATCCCAAGGCGCCCCGGCAGGTGATTGCCTCAGGCATCCCGGCCTCGCCGGGAGCGGCCAAGGGCCGCGCGATGTTCTCGCCCGAGGCCGCCGAACTGGCGGCAAAGAAAGGCGACCCGGTCATCCTGGTGCGCGAAGAAACCAGCCCTGAGGACATCAAGGGCATGGCGGCGGCCAACGGCATCCTCACCGCCCGGGGCGGCCGCACCAGCCATGCCGCCGTGGTGGCGCGCCAGATGGGCAAGACCTGCGTGGCCGGATGTTCGGCCATCGAGATTGACGAGCACGCCCGCGAATTTCGTGCCGGGAGGTTCACGGTGCGGCAGGGCGACTACATCAGCCTGAACGGCAGCACCGGAGAGGTGATGCTGGGCGATGTGCCCACGGTGCCGCCCGAGCTGTCCGACGACTTCCGCACCGTGATGAAGTGGTCGGACGAATTCCGGCGCCTGGGCGTGCGCGCCAACGCCGATATCCCGCGCGATGCCCGCAAGGCCCGCGAGTTCGGCGCTGAGGGCATCGGCCTGTGCCGCACCGAGCACATGTTTTTTGACACCGGCCGCATCAACCGCATGCGCGAGATGATTGTGGCCCGCACCTACGAGCAGAAGCAGAGTGCTTTGGCCAAGCTGATGCCCATGCAGCGCGAGGACTTTGTCGGCCTGTTCCAGTGCATGGACGGCCTGCCCGTCACCATCCGCCTGCTGGACCCGCCGCTGCACGAGTTTCTGCCCCAGGACCCCGCCATCCAGCAGGTCATCGCCGACGAGCTGGATGTGTCGCTCAAGGTGGTCAAGGACACCGTGGAAGCCCTGCACGAGGTAAACCCCATGCTGGGCCTGCGCGGTTGCCGCCTGGGCATTGTCCAGCCGCTGATCTACGACATGCAGGTGCAGGCCATCCTGGAAGCCGCCGACGAGGCCGCGAAGGCAGGCGTGAAAGTTGTGGCCGAGATCATGATCCCGCTGGTCAGCACCCTGGAGGAGCTGCGGCGCCTGCGCAAACGCATCGAGGCGCAGCTTGAGCGCTTCAACCTGGAGCGCGGCACCAGGGTGCAGGTGCGCATCGGCACCATGATTGAGGTGCCCCGCGCGGCGCTGACAGCCGATCGCATTGCCGAGGACGCCGAGTTCTTCAGCTTCGGCACCAACGACCTGACCCAGATGACCCTGGGCGTCTCCCGCGACGATGCCGAGAAGGGCTTCCTCGTGGATTACGTTGTGCAGGGAATCTTCCCCACCGATCCCTTTGCCACCATTGACGTGGACGGCGTGGGCAGGCTGGTGGAAATGGGCGTGCAGCTGGGCCGCAAGGCGCGCCCCGGCCTGAAGGTGGGCATCTGCGGCGAGCACGGCGGCGACCCCGAGAGCATCGAGTTCTGCCACAGGGCCGGGCTGGACTACGTGAGTTGCAGCCCCTTCCGCGTGCCTATTGCGCGGCTGGCGGCGGCCCAGGCGGCGATCCGGCACGGCAAGTAGAGCTTCGTGCACGTTGAACGTGCGGGT
>JADLBZ010000283.1 GCA_020847415.1 Planctomycetota bacterium | reverse complement strand
TTAAGATGCCTGAGCCTTGCTAATGCGCTGCGCCGGGCAAGCGGGGCAAGGCAGCCGAGCCGGAGCATGGCTGGAAGCCATGTGAGGCGAGGCGAACGCCGGCCCGCGATGCCCGCCGCAAGCAGTAGCTGGCGAACGACTTCTTGAACAGGCTCTTAAGCTTGGGCGCAACCAAGGAGACGCCATGACGCCCCAAGCAATGAAGCAGTCCCTGGTGATCTGCACGGTCTGCCACACGGCTTTTGCCAGTGTCGGCGTTGATCTGCCCAACATGCCGCACTGCCCGCGCTGCGGCGCCCACATGGGCGCGCTGGCTGTGCGTGAGCGCGCTGCCGGGCCGGCCATCGGCGTGACACCCGAGCGCCGCTGCCTGTCGCGGCACACCACGCGCATCCCGCGGCGCCACAGCCGGCGTTGAAAAAGCAGCAGCGGCCCTCCGGGGGCCGCTGCTTTGGACACAAGACTGCGGCTTATCCCACCTTGCGGGCCGCAGCCACAACCTGCGCGAACGCGTTGGGGTCGCGCACCGCAAGCTCAGAGAGGCTCTTGCGGTTCAGCACGATGCCCGCCTTGTCCAGCAGGCAGATCAGGCGGCTGTAGGTGATACCGTTCAAGCGAGCAGCCGCCGAGAGGCGTGTAATCCAGAGGCGGCGGAACTCGCGCTTCTTCTTGCGGCGGTGGAACCACGAATAGCGCCAGGCGCGTTCAACAGCCTCGCGGGCCTGACGGTAGTTCTGGCGGCGGCCCCAGTAGCCCGAGGCCTGCTTGCGGAACGTCTTCTTGCGGTGGTGGCGTGCCACCCGTGTAACGGCATGTGTCATCTTCGTCTCTCCTCAGGGTTCCCTGCCGGGCGGCAACGAGCCGACTTGAACCGGGGGAACCGCGGGTTAACTACGACTTCTGTTCGGCCTTGGCTGCCTCGCGGAGCTGCTCCTGGCTGGGCGTGGGTGCCGGCGGCTTGGTGCGCACACCCATCAGGCGCGCCACGTTGCGGGCCACACCCGGCGCCAGCACATGGCTCTTGCGCATACGGCGCTTGCGCTTGCGGCTCTTGCCGCTCATCAGGTGCGTGTGCCCTGCGTTGTAGTGCTTGATCTTGCCCTTCTTGGTGACCTTGAACCGCTTGGCGGCTCCCTTGTGTGTCTTCATCTTCGGCATCGTCTTCTCCATTCCACCTGGCCGGGCGGGTTCTCCGGCTTGGAACCGGCAGGCGGTCTGCAATTACGGTTTTGGCGCCGCGGGCGCAGCAGCCGCCGCGGGCGTAGCAGCGGCCGCGGGCGCAGCCGCAGGTGCCCCGGCGGCAGCCTTGCGGGCAGCCTCGTCCTTGGCCTTGGCAATCTGGTCCGCAATCGCCTTCTCTTTGGCCTCCAGCAACTGCTTCTTGCGGGCGTTGCGTTCCTCGGGAGTCATCGGCGCCACCAGCAGGATCATGCGCTTGCCTTCCATGCGCACGTTCTGCTCAATCTTGCTGATGTCCTTCAGGGCCTCCACAAAGCGGTTCAGGATTTCGGTGCCGCGCTCCTTGTGGGCAATCTCGCGGCCCTTGAACCACACGGCAATCAGCACCTTGTCGCCCTGCTCCAGGAAATCCGTCGAACGCTTCAGCGCCACCTGCACGTCGTGCTCGGCCGTGTTGGGGTGCAGCCGCACGCCCTTGATCTTGGCCTGGTGGCCCTTGGCGCGCTTGGCGTTCTTCTTCTGCGTGTACTTGTACTGCCCGTAGTTCATCACCTTGCACACGGGCGGGCGGGCGTTGGGATTGATCTCAACGAGATCCAGCCCGGCCTCTTCCGCCATGCGCATGGCAGCATCGGTGTCCATCTCACCTCGGTTCACGCCTTCGGTATCAATGACCTGCACGCGCGGAACGCGAATGCGGCGATTGACGCGGTGCTCGTTGGACGCGGGGCGTCCGGTGTCCATGGGCGGGCGACGCTTGAAACTCATAGACTCCCTTGCTGGCAACCCCGAAACGGGGCGCGGAATATAGCAATGCTACCGCCCGCGACAACGGGCAGCAGCGAACCCGAAAGACAAAATAGCCGCCGCCAAAAAAAAGAGCCGACCCGAAGGTCGGCTCTAGGGCAACAGGTGCGCAGGCGAACAGAGATAACTTCAGTCCCCCTTAAAAACCGAAGTCACGATCCCGCCCGCCTGCGCGCACCGACCCGCTAGTTATTTCCCCCCCTTATTGGGAAACAACCCCTGCGGAGCGGCGAAGCCTGCGTTAGATTTTCAAGTGTTACAACTCTAGCACCCTACCACACCACTTGTCACCGCTTCGTCACTTTCACGGAAATTCCCGATTTATTTACGCGGTGATGTCCAGCTTGCCCCCCAGCTTCGTCGCCTCCACGATCATCGCCGAGATCATGTCGCCCTGCGTCCGCGTCGCGTCCAGCCCGGCACGCAGCACAGCCGTCTGTTGCTGCATCTGCATGCGCATCTGCTGCGGCTGCAGCAGAATGGCGGCCAAGTCCGCGTTGGTGAACGAGACTTCCATAGACGCGATTCTACCCGACACGCAAAATAGCGTAAAACATAAAAGCTGGCAAGTTTGCAAGACATTGCAGACAGTCCCCCTCCGCTGCCGATAGCCGCCCCCGGAGGTCGCCTATGCCCTTTGCTGCCCTGCGACGCATCACCGAACGAATCCAGCGCGCCTGGCTGGACGCCGAACGTCCTTCCAGTGCCGCGCCTGCTGCGCCCCAATCCGCCGTCGTTTCCGGCCGGCTGGACCTGCGCAACACCACGCGACTGCGCAACGAGCTGTTCACCCTGCTGGACACGCCGGGCCGCACGCTGGCCCTGGACCTGTCCGGTATCGCCTATCTGGGCGGGTGTGCGCTTGCTGTGCTGGTCGAGTTCGCGCGAGCCTGGCGCGAAGCCGGGCGTACTTTGCGCGTCATTGCCACCAGCCAGGCGGTGCGCGATACGTTTTCGCTGTTCGGCCTCTACAGCGTGCTGGCCGAGCTGAGCGGCCTATCCACGGATGAGCTCGATGGCGTTCTGGTCATCGTGGAGGACGAGTTCGCCGAGTCCATACGCCTGCCAGCCGTGGAGCCCCAGGTCATTGAAGAAGACGATTACCTGGAGGCTATCGAACTGCCGCCCCTGCTGCGCCTGGTGGAGGGCAGCGAGGAGTTCGGCGACTCGGGCGCGATGCCGTTGGCGGCGTAGCCCGACCCAGAAGCGAAACCGGCCCCCTGATGGGGGCCGGTTGGTTGATTGCAGGGAGCTGTCTAGGCCTTGCGGCGCCGACGGCGCCAGGCCAGCAGGCCCAGCACCGGAGCACCCAGGGCCCACAGCAGGCTGGATGTCTC
>JADLBZ010000282.1 GCA_020847415.1 Planctomycetota bacterium | reverse complement strand
GGGGATTTCGGATCGTGGATTTCGGATTGAACAGCAAAGGCTGTTCCGATCCGGCGTTCTTTCGTTGGCGCGATTCCCAGCGCAGACTGCCTCTGCGGGCGGGACGGCCGCATCACGAACAGCAGACTGCCTCTGCGGGCGGGACGCCCGCATCACGAACAGCAACGGCCTCTGCGGGCGGGACGGCCGCATCACAAACGGCCTCTGCGGGCGAGGACGCCCACATCACGAACGGCTTCTGCGGGCGGGACGCCCGCATCACGAACGGCAACAGCAACTGTTCGTGGGTCGCATGAAGAACCCCGCCGAATCCACAGAAGACAGCGAAGAACCTGCGGGTGCGGGCTGTGTCGGTTCCTGGAGGTTCCAAGCAGGCTATCAGGCGCGTTCACACAGCAGCACCAGCTTCTCGCTGAAGGGCGGCCAGTTCCACACCTTGCGCACGATGCGCAGGCCGCCCGCCTCAATGTCCTGCTGCAGCTCGGCCAGGCTGTAGCGATGCTCGGGCAGCTTGGTGCGGCTGCCCAGGGCGCGGCGCAGGCGTTTGAACCAGGTGTTCAGGCAGTATTTGTGGCGCACGTCCAGCACCACGTAGCGCGTAGTGACACGCCCGAACTCGCGGAAGATGCGCACGCGCACATCGCGCGGCACGTGCATGAGAAAGCGGATGCTCAGGATCAGGTCCAGGGAGCGATCCGCAAAGGGCAGCTTCTCGGCGTCAAAGCGCAGGCTGCCCAGCAGACCGGCGCGGCCCTCTGCTACATCACGGGCCGCGCGCAGCATGGGGCCGGAGATGTCGCCGTTTACCAGCTTCCAGCCGTGCGCGAGGATCTGTTGCGTGAAGCGCCCGGTGCCGCAAGGAACGTCCATGACCCGCTGGATGCCCGGCAGCCCCTGCACGGCGCGCAGGATCATGTCCCATTTGCGGCGGGTCTTGCTGCCGGCAAAGCCGCCCTTGAAGCGAACCTGGTTGTACTTCTGGACGACTTCCTCGTCCTGGTAATGCTGCTTCTTGGCCTTCCAATCAGGCTCAGGGGCGGTTTCACGGGTCATCAGCAGGAGTCCGCTTGTGACGGGTGGTGCGAGCGACCGCGCTAGCGCGCGCCGTCGGCGCCTTCAATGCCAACCCTGCCGCCCTTGAGTTGGAATGTCAATATCTGCCCGTTGCGCTCGACCTGCATGGTCACGTCCTGCTCGGCCTTGGTGTTGCGGATGGCCTGGCCCAGGGCAGCCCAGCTTGCGATGGCCTCGCCGTTGTACTCAAACACCAGGTCGCCGGCCTGCAGGCCGACGCGGCTGGCCTGTGTGTCCGGGTACACCCAGGTCAGGCGGCTGCAATTGGCCTTCTGCAGGGTAATGGCCAGCCGGTTCTCACCGTTCACGACCGAAACACTCTGGTTCTTGGAAACCAGCGAGCGCGACGAGGCATAGACGGTGTACAGGCCCGGCTGGACAAACGCGATGCTGGCAACACCCTCCTGGTTGGACTGGCCGCTGAAGTTCTGCTCGCCGCGCAACTGGACTTCGGCCCAGCCCACCTTGTTGCCGGCCTCGTCGGTGACGGTCACAGTGAGGGTCGCACCCGAGTCCACCACCAGGTTCTGGGTGTTCTCGCCTGCCGCCAGCACCACCTGGCTGGCCTGCACCAGCTTCCATTCGTTGGTCTGGTAGACCTCGAGCTTCCAGGTGCCGGGCTCAGCGGGGCCCAGCTTGTACTTGCCGTCGGCGCCCACGTTGGCGAAGCGACCGGTGCCCCAGCCGCCCCAGGCTTCTTCGTCGTCCTTGCGCAGCCGCACGCCGACGCCGGTCATGGGCGCGCCGGCGCTGGTCATGACGGTTCCCGAAAGCATGGCGCCCTCGCTGACCGGGAACTCGAAGCTGTTGTCGCCGTCCTTGACCGTGACCTTCTGGCGCACCGCAGGAAAGCCCGCGATGGAGATTGTAAGCGTGTACTCGCCGGGCTGCAGGCCGGCGAACTCGGCAAGGCCGGGCTCGCGGGCGGGCAGGCGCTCTGCGTCGGCCCAGTCGCGGCCGGACTGGAACCAGACCTCGTCGGCATCCAGCGGCTGCCCCTGCGGGCCTTTCAGGCGCAGCAACACCCTGGCGCCGCCCTCCAGCGTGAAGTTGAGCACCGTCTCGCCCTGCACAAGGGTGACCTGCTCGGTCTTGTTGCTGGAGCCAAAACTGGCGGTCACCTGCGTGGCGCCGGGCGTGAGAGTCTCAAAGCGATAGCGGCCCTTGCTGTCGGTGCGCGTCGAGCCGGTCTCGCCGCCGCCGCGGTTCCAGTTCCAGCGTCGGCCGCGACCCTCGGTTTCCTCGCCCACAGTGACCTCGGCCCCGACCACGGGCCGCCCGGTGGAGTCGCTGACCACGCCGGAGAGCAGGGCCGCGCGCTGCAACGTGATGGTCGTCTCGGAGTTGTCGGCGCCGACGCTCACTTCCACGGGCTTGTCGGTGGCGTAGCCGGCGGCCTCCACCCGCAACTGGGCCAGGCCGGCCTTCAGGGGCATGGAAAAGCGGCCGTCGGCAGCGCTGAAGGCGCGCTCCTCGGCCTCCCAGTCCCGGTTCAGGCGCCAAGCCCGCACCGTGAAGCTGGTCACAGGCGTGCCGTCCTGCGTGACCACACGACCTTTCAGCGCACAGGCCGCAGCCAGCACGATCACCGCGCTGTCGCCTGCCGCCACGCGCTCGGCGCTTCCCTCGCCGGTGCCTTCCAGCTCGGCATACAGGTAATAGCTGCGCGTGCTATCCAGTCCGGCAAAGCGGAAGCTGCCCTGGGCGTCGCTTTGCGCCGTGCGGCGCTCGGCGGCGGCGCGAAGCAGGAAGCGCTCGACTTCGGCGCGGTAGGCAGCCAGCCCCAGGTCTTCGTAGCTGGGCGGCTCAAGCTGAAGGTCGCTACAGATCGCCGTCACAGTCGCCCCAGCCACGGGGCGCCCGTCTGCCGAAAGCACACGGCCGGAGATCACCGCATCGCCCTTGTCGGAGGGCCCCTGGTTGGCAGCCAGTGGCGGCTGTTCAGGGGACGGCTGCACAGTGCCCGGGGTGCCGCCCGCGGTGCCGGTGCTTCCGGCCGGGGCTTCCGTGCCGGAGCCTGCATTGCCCCCGGGAAGCGGCGACGTGCTGCCACCGGGCAGCGGCGCGGTTGCGTTGTCGGCGGGAAGCGCTTCACCCACGCAGGCCGGGCGGTTGGGTGCGGGGCCGCGCGAGTCGCCGGAGGGCTCCATGCGCGACCAGACGGCAAACAGCAAGGCCGCCACCGTGACAACCATCAATACGATGTTCGTGCTGCCGATGCGGCCCGAGGACATGCCCAGCCTCCTGATTCCCCTTCTACGCTCAAGGAGGCCGGCAGGTTCAAGAATTCAGGCGCAGCCACTGTTGCATTCACATTGAAGCTGAAGGCGTCGGTTCCGTACCGCTTCCGCGTTGGGCCGCGACGGGCGCTCGGGATACGCGCCCTCCGGGCTTCTGTCGCTCGCGGTCGCGGAACAGACCGCGCGCGATGGATGGAGCCACCCCTGAATTCAATCGCGACGCACCAGTGGCGCCCGTCAGGCCGCCACGGGTACCTCGGGCGGTGCCGGGGAAGCCGGCGCGGCCTCGGGCGCAACGCCGCCCAGCACGGCCTGCAGCCGCAACACCGAGCGTCGCCCATCGGCCGTCTGCGCCTGCACGGCGTCCAGGTGCTGGGAAAGGGCGGCCGTGCGCTCGCGCTGGCGATGGGTGACCTGCTGGATCTCCTCCACCAGGGCGCGCATCATGCGGTAGCTGTCCACTACATCGTTGAGTGTCCGGCCGGCGGTGCCGGCCAGCCCAACGCCCGCGCCCACTTCTTCGCTGCCGGCTCGCATGGCGTGCACGGCCTGTTCGGTCTCGCGCTGGATGGCCTGGATGGCCTGGCCGATTTCACCGGTGGCCTGGGCGGTGCGTTCGGCCAGCTTGCGCACTTCGTCGGCCACTACAGCAAACCCGCGGCCGTGCTCGCCGGCGCGGGCCGCCTCTATGGCGGCATTCAGGGCGAGCAGGTTGGTCTGGTCGGCCACGTCGGTAATCACGCCGATCACCTTCCCGATCTCGGCGCTGCGGCGGCCCAGTTCTTCAATGCGCGTGGCGCTGCCACGCACGGACTCGGCGATACGCTGCATGTTGTCCACGGCGCGCTGCACCACGTCGGCGCCCTGCCGGGCGACCTCCCCGCCCTGCTGGGCGGCACTGGCCACGGCCGCCGCGCGGCTGGCGACCTCAGCATCCGACTGCGCAGCCTCGCGGGCCAGAAGTACGGCATCACTCGCGCGGCTGCCCTGCTGCTGCAGGCTGTCGCGCAGGGCGGCGGCGTCGGCGGCCAGAATGGCGGCGCGTTCGCGCTCGGCGCGGGCTTGCTCGCGGGCCTGCTCGGCATCTCGGCGGCTGTGCTGCACCAGGCTGCAGACAAGCTGGGTCATTTCGCGGTACTCGCCGCCCAGGGCGGGCAGCGCTTCCGGGCCGCTGCGGCCCGCCTGCACGTCGCGCAAAGCTTCCACCACGCGGGCAGTGTCCGGGTTGGGCAGCAAGCCAAGGGCGGCAAAGGCGCTGTAGACCGCCAGCAGAAAGAAGGGCACAAAAAGCAGCAGCCCAACCCAGGGTGCAGCCGGCGCGGTTATGGCCAGCACGCCCGCCAACAGCATCAGCACGGTCATGCCCACGACAGCCGACAACTGACCAATCCGGTGAAGTCCCCGCATAGCGGCCTCCGCATTTGCCCGGGCCGCGGCCCGGGTTGCGGGGCCTACGGCTGGGTTGCCACGTTCTGCGCCTCGCCAATCCGGTCGGCGGCCTTCAAGGCGCTTTCCAGGCTGGACTTCACGGCGGGCTCGGTGCGGGCCAGGAACCACTGGGGAGCAAGCCCCAGCACAAAGATCATCACCACCACCGGCAGCGTGAAGGCCAGCTCACTGCTCTTTACATCTTTTATGTTTTTGTTGTCTGAAATGGTAATGTGTCCAAAGAACACTTTTTGATACGACCACAGCATGTAGACCGCGCCCAGCACCACGCCTGTGGCGGCAATGACGGCAAACGTGCTGTGCAGGTTCCAAGTCCAGCCGGCAAAGTCATTTGCGCTGGTGATGCCGCGCCCGCCGAAGGTGCCGATCAGGATCAGGAACTCGCCCACGAAGCCGTTGGTGCCCGGCAAGCCCACGGACGCCAGAGTTGCAATCATGAAAAGTATGGCCAGACGCGGGACCGTTTTTGCAATTCCGCCATACTCGGTAAACAGCCGCGTGTGGCGCCGCTCGTAGACCACGCCGATCAGCAAGAACAGCAGGCCGGTCGAGAGGCCGTGGTTGATGCTCTGGATTACGGCGCCCTGGGTGGCCATCAGGTTGAAGCTGAAGATCCCCAGCACAATGAAGCCCATGTGCGCCACGGAGCTGTAGGCGACCATCTTCTTCCAGTCGCCGTTACTCAGCACCTGGGCCATGGCCATCAGGCTGCCGTAGACAATGCCGATCAGCGCCAGCACGCAGATGGTGGGGCCCAGCGCCACGGCGGGTTCGGGGAAGAACGGCACGGCAAAGCGCAGCATGCCGTAGGTGCCCAGTTTCAGCAGCACGCCGGCCAGCACCACCGAGCCGCCCGTGGGGGCTTCCGTGTGCGCGTCCGGCAGCCACGTATGGAACGGAAACACCGGCGTCTTCACGGCAAAGCTCAGCATAAAGGCCAAGAAGCAGGCGTACTGCGCCCCGCTGCTGAACTGGCCGGAAAGCGCCAGTTCCTGCAGCCGCGTGGGCAGCAGGCGCACATCAAAGGTGCCCGCCTTGTTGGCAATGAACAGCACAGCGAGGAACATCAGCAGGCTGCCCACCAATGTATAGATGAAGAACTTCATTGCTGCGTCGCGCCTGCCCTCGGGGTTGCTGCCCCACACGCCGATCAGCAGGTACATGGGGATCAGCATGAGCTCGAAGAACACATAGAACAGGAACAGGTCCAGGGCGCAGAAGCTGCCGATCACGCCCGTTTCCAGCACCAGCATGGCGATGAAGAACTCCTTGACGCGATGGTGCACGTTGGTGGAGCACGACAGCATCACAATCGGGCCCAGGAAGGTGGTCAGCAGCACCAGGAACAGGCTGATGCCGTCCACGCCCAGGGCGTAGTTGATGTTGAAGGCCGGGATCCACGAGGCTTCCTCGACCATCTGGAACGACGTGTCGGCCTTGAACTCGAACAGGATGGGCAGGCTGGCCACAAAGGTGATCAGCGAGAAGAATACCGAGACAGCCTTGATCTCGCGGTCACGGCGGCTGTTCATGAAGATGACGAACATGGCGCCCACCAGCGGCAGGAACGTGATGACACTGAGGTGGTGCTTCAGGTTCTGGGGATCAAAGGCTGCAGCAAGGAAATCCATAGGCCGGTCCCGTCACACCCGGTGTCGCCGGGGCTGTTGTAGGTTGGGCGGATGTTAGAGGCAGAGACACCAAGCGCAAGGGTCATCGCAGGCTGATACAGAACTCGCCCGCAGCAGCTTCTTCAGCGCAGCGCGACTGCCCGGCTTTCGGCGTGAAGCCACTCGAAGGCCGGGCCGGGCGCATGGCGCGCAGGCGCGCTTGTGCAAGGCTGCGCGGTTGCCCCCGGCCCAGCCGCCACTACACTGTCCCCTTGCTGCCGTCCGGTGCCGGGCGGCGTTTCCAGCAGGCGCGCACCATGACCACTGAAGTTGCCCGCACCATGGCGGAACAACAACCGCCGCGTGTGATCCTGGAAGTCCTGACCAGCTCCCTGTCCGGAAAGCGCATCCCCTTGAGCAGCAACGAGCTGCGTAAGGGCATCATGCTGGGCCGTGCGCCCGACTGCCGGGTGCGCTTTGACGCCGCCCGCGACCTGAAGGTCTCCAGCCACCACGCCCTGCTGGAGGAACGCGACGACGGCATCTATGTCCGCGACCAGGGCTCGGCCAACGGCCTGTACGTGAACCGCACCCGCGCCGGCAATGAGGGCGTGCGGCTGTACGACGGCTCGGAGATCTCGCTGGGGCATGAGGGCGCAGTGGTGCGCACGGTGATCCCGGGCGAGGCGCCGCCGCCGCGCCAGCCGACCTCCCTGAGCGAGAAACTGGGCCAGCAGCCCGCCCCGGGCGCGCAGGCCGTGGCTTCCGCTCCCGTCGAGGGCGGCGAGTTGACCATGGTGGTGGAGGCTGTCGGCGCCCGCGTGGGCGCCGGCGAGAAGACCAAGCACCTGATCAAGGCTGTGGCGGAAGAGCTGGAAGCCCGGCAAGAGCAGAAACGAGGCAGCCTGGCCACCATGGTGGGTGCCCTGTTCATGGCCATCGTGGCGGCTGCAACCGTGGGCGTCTGGTACTACCAGCACGAAGAAGACGCCAAGGCGCAGGCGCAGTCGGTCTCGGACGCTGACCTCGCCCGCCGCGAGCAGGAACGCGACCAAGCCGAGAAGGCCCGCCAGGAGCGCGAGAAGGAACGCGAGAAGGAGATGGAAACCCTGCGCCAGAAGCTGGCGCAGATGGAAACCGCCATCGCCGAGCGCGAAAAGACCCTGCGCGAGGAACAGGACAAGCGCTTTGAAGAGCTGAAGCAGCAGGTGGACGACCAGACCGCCTCGCGCGTCAAGGAAGTGTCCGAGGCCCAGCTCAAGCAGCTCCGCGAAGCCACGGAAGAAGAGCTGCGCAAGCTGCAGTCCCAGCCCTCGGAGCAGCTCTGGCGCGACCTGGTGGACCGCTACAACGGCTCGGTATTCCTGATCTTCGTGCAGTACCCGCTGCTGAACGACAAGGGCGAGGCCGTGGGCATTGAAAGCGGCACCGGCACCGGCTGGCTGGCCCGCACGGCGGAGGGCAAGGCCTGGATCGTCACCAACAAGCACGTCATCAAGCCCTTCCTGTTCAAGCCGGAGCTGGCCATCAGCCACGCCATCCAGAACGTCAAGCCGGCGCCTTTCAAGGATTGGGTCATTGCCGCCTGGCAGCCGGGGGCCAGAATCCGCGAGAAGGTGGGCGACTCGATGATCTCGGTACGCGACGGCTGGGCCACGCTGCCCGGCGGCGTGGGCGGCAAGGGCGGCTTGAAGGTGTTGGGGTTCGCCGACGACGAGATGCGCATGGTGGGCGAGAACTGGCAGGAAGCCCTGCAGGCGGCCGGCTTCCGCACCGACCTGCCCCAGGACATAATCACCCGCGTGAAGAAGGCCGCCGTGCACGAGATGGACACCTTCAACGACCTGGCGGTGCTCGAGTTCGACCGCAAGGACGCCGGCCAGCTTGCCGTGCCCCTGCCCATTGCCGGCGACGACGACCTGAAGAAGCTGCACCAGCTTGACCCGGTGATTTCGCTGGGCTACCCGCTGGGCCTGAGTGTCATCAAGGGCACCACCGTGACCACCAGCCCGGCCACGGGCGACATCCGCAGCCTGCAACTGGAAGTGGGCGTGATCGGCACGTCCGCGCCCATTCTGCCCGGTAACTCGGGCGGGCCGCTGATAGACAAGCACGGCCTCGTGGTCGGGGTCATTACGCGTCGCTTTGAAGGAACCCAGGGCGAGGCGATCTCGGCCGAGCACGTACGTGCCGTGTTGAAGAAGCTGACTGGTGAATAGCGAAGCACGCGGATGAAGAAGCTCTTCAAGGCAGTGCGCCGCTTTCTGCCGCTGGGCTTCAGCGTGGCGGTACTGGTGTACCTGTTCGGCTACCGCACCGACCCGCAAGCGAGCCTGGACACGGTCAAGCAGGTGCCGGTCTTCAAGCTGGCGCTGGCCGTGCTGTTCTGCGTGGTCAGCTTCGTGGCGGCCGCGTGGCGGCTGCAGATCCTGGTGCGGGTGCTGGGCTATCCCATTACCCTGTCGCGCTGCGTGGTCTACACGCTGGTGGGCCATTTCTACAACTCGGCCATTCCGGGCGGGGCCGTGGGCGGCGATGCCATCAAGGCCCTGTACCTTTCCGCGGTGACGGGCAGCAAGCCGCAGGCTTTTGCCGCCGTGCTGGTGGACCGCCTGTGCGGCTTGTTCATGCTGGCGGCGCTGGCCCTGGTCATGCTGCTGCCCAACATCGGCCAGGAAAGCATGCGCCACGCCGCCCTGGTGATTGCCGGCTTTACCGGCGCTGCCTCGGTGGCCATCTTCGGCATGACCAGCCGCAGGGTGCGCCGCCTGATCCCGGCCGGGGCCTCCAGCCGTCTGCCTTTTGGCGACGCCATCCGGGCTTTTGACCAGGCCATGCAGATCTACCGCGGCCACAAGCGCGGTCTGCTGGCGGCCCTGTTCCTGAGCGTGCTGCCGCAGGCCGGCTGGATCTTCATGCACGTGGCCCTGGGCAGCGGCATTGGCGTGGACCTGCCCTGGAGCGAGTACGCCGTGCTGGTGCCGGTGACCGGCATGGTGGCGGCGCTGCCCATCAGCTTCGGCGGCTGGGGCGTGGGCGAGGCCGCCGCGGCGTACTTCTTTGGCTTGCGGGGCGTGCCCGAGAACCAGGGCATGCTGGTGGCGCTGCTGGGTCGGCTGGTGCAGCTGGGCTGGGCGCTGCTGGGGCTGCCCCTGAGCTTTGCCCTGCCGCGCCCCAAGGACCTTGCGGCGGCGGCGGCGGGCGAAGGCGTGCTGGCCTCGCCCGAAGTGGCTGCCGCCGCGGCAGCAGTCGAGCCCACCCCCGCCGCCCGGGGGTAGCTGTCATGCCACACGTTCTGCCACGAACTCGTAAAGCTGGCCCATGCGGCGCACCTTGCGGGCGGCACCTTCCTCGACCTTGAAGCCAAACGTCTTCTCCAGTGCCACGACCAGGTCTATGGCATCCAGCGAATCCAGCCCCAGGTCATTGTAAAGGTCGGAATCCGGCGTAATCGCTGTCCCGTCCAGCTCAAACTCCCGCGTGACGAGGTGGTTGATGCGCTCGCTCAGTTCTGGCGTAACGCTGCCCATGATGCCCCTGTTGCCTATGTTGCCCCTGTGAAAACGCTATTGTGTCGCCCGGCAAACCGCAAACGCAAGGCCCTGACGCCACAACACGCGACGACCATGACCCAAGACACCACGACAGCCGCAACCTACCACTATCCGCCGCCCGGCAACCTGCTGATGAACCTGCTGCGCACCGGGGCCGCCTACGGCCTGCTGGCCTTCCAGCTCGTGTTCTTTCTCTTCGTGCTGGAGGTTCCTTACTGGCTGGCCGACCGCTTTCTGGCCCGCCATCGCGGCAACGCCTTCTATCGCGGCCAGCGCGGCATCATCCGCTGGTTCTTCCGGCTGTACCCCTTTGGGCGCTCGCGGCTGGCGGGCGTGCAACGCAAGTCGTTTCCGTCGCCCTGTGTGATCGTGGCCAACCACCAGTCCATGCTGGACATCCTGATGGCGCTGCGGCTGCCCGTGAACGCGCGCTGGTTTGTGAAGCCCTGGGTCATGAAGATCCCCCTCATGGGCGAGCTGAACCAGGCTGCCCGGCACATCGTGGTGGACGACGACGAAGCCAACCCCGAGTCCCCTCAGGGCCTTGAGCCCGCCCTGGAGTGGCTGGGCAAGGGCGTCAGCATCCTGGCCTTCCCGGAGGGCTCGCGCAGCCCCGACGGCAACCTGCGGCGCTTCAAGAACGGGGCCTTTTTGCTGGCGGTAAAGGCCGGCGTGCCCGTGGTGCCCGTGGTGCTGGACGGCACCGGCGCCTGCGTGCGCAAGGGCAGCTTCTGGGTGCACCCGCCGGATTTGCACCTGCGCGTATTGCCGCCCGTGGCCAGCAAGGGCTTTGAGGGCGAGCTGGGTGCGGCCCGCTTGAAGGCCGAAGTCCACTCGCGCATGGCGGCAGCCTTGGCCGAGATCCGCGCCGGCAAACCCCGCGGCGTGGCCTGGCCCCACGGCGTGCCCGCGCGCCTGGCCATGGCGGGGCTGGCGGTGCTGCTGGCTGCCGTCACCGGCCTCTCCATCTACGTGAACAACTGGTGCATCGCCACCCCGCCCGCCTTTGACGGCGACCGCGCCCTGAAGCAGCAGCAGGTGGTCGAACGCGGCGAGGTGCGCCGCCTTGGCCCCAACTGGCGCCGCAGCCGCGGCGGCGTGCACGAGCTGGCGGTCAGCGGCAGCGACTGGGAGCGCGGCTACGCCAACGCCATGCT
>JADLBZ010000281.1 GCA_020847415.1 Planctomycetota bacterium | reverse complement strand
GCCACGCGCACCGGCACGCTCTCGGTGGCAGCCACGGCCCAGGCCACGGACCTGCCCACCGGCACAACCGGAACCGCGGCAGACAGCGTCAATGTCTCGGTCAACCCGTAGGGCGTTGCCTTGGTGGCACGCGTACGGCTGTCCGCTAGCAGTGCGTTGAAAAAGTCCTTTTCAACGCCCTGCCCGGCCCGCGCGGCTGCACGAGCCGGGCAGTTGCTTTCCGTTGAGGAAGGCGCCAACGGCGACTTCTTCAACCGCCTGCTAGACTGGTCCCATGCGCAGTCCCGCCCGGCAATTGCGGCAGGCGCTGATCCTGTACCAGGAGGGCGACTTTGCCCGCGCCCAGATCCTGCTGGACGCCCTGGATGTAGACCAGCTTGAGCCGGACCTGCAGCCGGAAGCCCACTATCTGGCCGGGCTGGTGATGGTCCGGCGCGGCGATGCCAACGAGGCCGCCGCGCGCTTCCAGGCCTGCCTGCAACTGGCTCCGCGCTTCTTTCCGGCGCTGGATGCCTGGGGCAACGTGCTGGCGGGCCTGGGCGACACCCACGGCGCCATCGAGAAATACAAGCGGGCGCTGGCAGTGGCCACGCCGGGGCAATCGTCGCACGTGCTGCTGAACTACGGGCAGGTGCTGATGGCTGCGGGCTACACGGTGCGCGCCCTGAAACGCTTCCGGGAGTCCTTCCAGCGCGATCAGGCGAACCTGGACGCCGCCTACATGGCAGGCCAGTGCTTCTTGCGGCTGGGCAAGGCGCGGGGCGCGCTGAAGTGGCTAAAACGCGCGCTGGAGGGCAAGCCCGGCGAGGCCCGCTATCTGGCGGCCCTGGGCAGCGCGCTGGCTTTGGCCGGGCGCGAGGACACGGCGGCCAAGGCTTTTGCGGCTGCCGTGAAGGCACAGCCGGCCTTTGCCGACGCGCACTACAACTGGGCGGTGCTGTTGGCCTCGCAGGAAGATTACGCGGGGGCCATTCGACGCTGCAAAGAGGGGTTGCGCCACAACCCCGGCAGTTTCGAGCTGATGGCCCAGCAGGTGTACTGCCTGCGGCACATGGGTGCCTATGACGCCGCGCTGGCGGGCGCGCGCCGCATGCGCGAGGCCTTGGGGCTCGCGGTGCCCGGCCAGCGGCGCGAAGAGTTTGAGGACTTGCTGGCGGCCAACGAGGCGGCCGCCCATCGCGGCCTGGGGCGGGGCCTGCAGGCCCGGGCCACCCTGGTGCAGTATCTGCGGCTGGCGCGAGGGGCGGCCCCGCACGCGCTGGCCGAGTTGCGCATGCTGGACGCCACCGTGCTGGCCCCGGCCAAGCGCATTGAGTTGACCCTGGAGGTGCGCCAGGCCGGCGAAACGGCCCCCGAGGGCGAAGAGGGCCCCGGCGACAGCGGCTGGCAGCGCAGCTACTGGATTATCGCTCGCGACCAGCGGGAGGCGCGGCGCATGGCGCGGGAGCTGGAGCCGCAGGAAGCGAACGTGCGGTTCTTGGCGGGGATCCAGGTGCTGGAGGAGCTGGACCGTGCCGACCGCGGCATCCTTGAGCGCACCCCCGCCATCCCCCTGGACTGACCCAAGACGCCTCGGCGCGCATGGCCCAGGGGCGCCGACGCCACTCCATTGGTGCGGCGGCAGCTCCAAGCGGAGCGGCACACCTAATCACGCCTTCTTCTTGTGAAGCTTCTTCACCACGGGGCGCAGGTCCATTGCGTCGTCGATGGCCAGTTGCGCAAGATCCTCAAGGGAAGTGCCTTTCGGAGGATCACTCTTGTAGTCGGCGAAGGTTCTGGCGCTCTGCAAAGCCGTCAGCTTGGCGAGTACTTGCTTGTACTCAGGCACGTTTCTCGCGTGCACTTCGAGGGCCTGCTTGATGGCGTGATGTGATGCGTGGGGTGGCTCGGGAAACTTGTGTTTGTCTGTAAGGAGTTCGCTGATTGACTTCAGCGCAGCGTAGTAGGCACGGCTGACAACGGTGCGCAAACGTGCTTCCCTATGCGGGATCTTGGAAGCCGACTTCTGGTTTGCGCCTTTGTGCAACTCATCGGCCAGTTCGAGGAAATCCCACCAATCGAACGCCATAGGCGGCTCACTCCACGTGTTGGCCCAGGTGGAGTGCAACTCGGCTGAGTGTCTGGCCGGACAAATTCAACCAAGGGCCGTTCATCAACGCGCGCCGCTTGCGGCTGGCGGCCTCGCGGCTGTCGCGGTAGTCGACAAATACCGAAAGCAATGGCTGGGGGTCTTCGTCGTGGTCGGGCCGAGTGATTTCGAACCGAAGGTATGCGCCTTCAAAGGTCTGGCGGAGCATCTCCTTGATGCGGGCATACTCGGCCTTGACGGTTGGGAACTGGTTCAAGAACTCGTAAACATGCTTGGGTATCGTGTTGTCGGGCGCAACCGTATCGAATGCGGTCTCTACAAGTTCGTACGATCCGGAACTGGTCCACGCGTTCATCATGATACGTACGGTGTCGCTGCTGCTTGAGGGGCGGTACCTCCCCTTGGCGGGTGTGGCAACACTCAGGCAGCCGAGTTGGTTGTGCATCACTTTTCGACTTTCACGTTCTTCGACTTCTGGGTTACCACGTTGATTCGGGGGTCCGTCTCAATCAGGGTGATGGTCTTGCTCAGCCAGTCACGCAGCGCTCTTGCTGTGTCAAGGTCAAGCATAGCGTCCATCTGGATTTCCCGAAACACACCGGACTTGCCTCGCGTCGCAACATCCGCGCCGAGCTTGCCCTCTTCGCTCACGGAAGTGTCAACCTCCAGCGGGATGGGCAGGCGCTCGGAAAACAGAGCCATGTGAAGGTAGCCTTGGGGCGTTGGGCCTCCGATCACGCCGTCCACGTGGACCGTCCGGAAGCCCTCGCACTTGGCGTAGTGCATCGTGATAATGCGGCTGTCTGGCTGCTTCGCGGGTGCCTGCTTCTTCGAGCGCGTCATGCGAGCCATCCGCCCCCCCTGCCGCCTCTACCGGCGGAAAGCGCTTATAGTCTTGTACACAATACACGAGCAAGGGGGCCCGTTTCGGCCTGCGCATCAACGCGGCAGGGCGGCGACCGCAGGGAGCGACTCTGAGACCGCTCCAGTGGAGCGGTCTCAGGATTGCGGTGAGGCTGGCGCCGCAACGCGTATTTCGCCGCCCGAAAGCGCCCGCGAATGGGCTTCCGGATCGGCTCGGTGAGTATGCGCCTCGGTTGCCTCGCGTCGGTCCGGGGTCAATACCCCGCCACGGTTTCGATGGCCTTGATGATGTCCTTGGGCTGGGGCAGGACGCCCGCTTCCAGCACGGTACTGAAGGGAACCGGCGAGAACTTGGCGCCCACGCGCTCCACGGGCGCGTCCAGGTACTCAAAGCCCTTCTTGGCAATCAGGGCCGCCACCTCGCCGCCAAAGCCGCCGAACTCCGGCCCCTCATGGGCCACCACGGCGCGGCCCGTCTTGCGCACCCAGTGCAGGATCGTCTCTTCGTCCAGGGGCACCAGGCTGCGCAGGTCCACCACCGCCACCGAGACGCCGGCACCACCCTTGGCCAGCTCTTCAGCGGCCTTTAAAGCCATCATCAACGTGTTGCCGTAGCTGAACACCACCACGTCGCTGCCCTCGCGGCGCACGCGGGCTTTGCCAAAGGGAACATGAAAATCCTCCGCCACCTGGGCGCGGGTGCGGGGGTCGTTGTAAAGGGCCTTGGGCTCCAGGTACACCGTGGGCCCGTGGCTCTTCATCGCCGTGCGCATCAGGCCGTAGGCGTCGTCGGCGAAGGTGGGGTACACAATGCGCACGCCCGGGATGTTCGCCAAACTGCCCTCAATGGACTGGCTGTGGTACAGCCCGCCGCCGATAAACCCGCCGCTGGCCAGCCGGATAATCACGTTGGGCGCGAACTGCCCGCGTGTGCGGTAGTAATCGTGGCTGCACTCCACGTATTGGTCCATGGCCACCCAGAAGTAGTCGGCGAACTCGGCGCCCTCGACCACCACGCGAATCCGGGGGTCAAAGCGCGAGAAGCCGTTGGCGGTGCCCACGATGTAGTTCTCGGCAATGGGGGCATTGAAGACGCGCTTGGGGCCGAACTCCGCCTGCATGCCCTTGGTGACCAGGAAGATGCCCTCTTTTTCCTTGTTGGCGATGTCCTGGCCCCACAAGAAGGTGTCCGGGTTGTCGCGGAACTCGCGGCGCAGGGCGGCGTTGATTCCCTGACGCAGGGTCAGGCCCAGGCCCTTCTTGGCCTCGAAGTGCTCCACCAGCTTGGTATCCGCGGCGTCGGGCAGGCCCTCCGCATAGCGGGCTTCGGGCGTGTAGGCCGGGGCAAACACGTGCTGCGTGGCGGTGGAAACATCCGAGCGCGGGGCGTTTTCGCCGTACTCGTAGGCAGCCGCAAACTCGCGCCGGGCGTCGTTCTCAATGGCCTCAAGCTGCTCCTGCGAGACGTGCTCGTTCTCCAGCAGCCAGCGCCGGAAGATGGGCAGGGGGTCCCTGGCCCGGGCCTCGGCCAGTTCCTTTTCGTCGCGATAAAGGCTGTGGTTGTCGCTGTTGCTGTGGCTGCCCATGCGCACGCAGTAGGCGTAAACGATGGCGCAACCGGCGCCGGTGCGGGCATACTGGGCGGCTTCGTGCATGGCGGCAAAGCAGGCGGGCACGTCGCGGCCGTCCACGCGCCAGATGCGGGCACCCTTGATGCCGGCGAAGTTGTCGGCCAGGCAGTCGTTGGCGCTCTGGTCGCGCTTGGGCACGCTGATGCCGTAGCCGTTGTCCTGCATCACGGTCACCACCGGGGTGCCGTCCTTGCTGATGCCGTTGAGGGCTTCAAACACGTAGCCCTCGCTGCTGCTGCTTTCGCCGAAGCTGCAATAGACCACGCTGTCAGCGCCGTAATGTTTGATGGCGCGGCCAAGGCCGGCTGCGTGCTGGATGTGGTTGGAGACGCAGCTTGAGACGTTGTGGATGTTGAGCGAGAGTTTGGCGAAGTGGTTGCTCATGTGGCGGCCGCCGCCCGCCGCGTCTTCGTCGCGGGAAAGGCCGTTCAGGATGACCTCTTTGGCGGTCATGCCGCCGGCCAGCACGGTGGTGAGGTCGCGGTAGTAGGGGAACAGGTGGTCCTTGCCGGGTCGGAAGGTGAAGCCGAGGGCAAGCTGGATGGCGTCGTGGCCGGCGTTAGGGGCGTGATAGCTCCAGCCCATGGCCTTGCGCAGGAAGTTGGGCGCCTCGGTATCAATCAGGCGGCCCAGAAACATGGCGCGGTAGGCGCGCTCGTGGCCGGGGTAGTTGGGAGTCAGGGACATGGCAGGGGCTGCGGCTTTGGTCTTGGGCATGGCGCTGGTCTTGGGCATGGGTTGGATCGTCTTGGAACCACGTATTTCTATCAAAACTTCAAGTAATTGGCGAGCGCGCTGGCGGTGCACGTCCGTCGGCTCGGGGCGTTCATTGCGCCCCGGCAGCCGTTACTCCAGGGCGGCACCCAGTTGCTCCCACTGCGTGTAAAGCGTTGCCAGCTCAGCACGTGCGTCATCAAAGTCACGGGTCAACGAGGGCAGCTCGGTCTTGTCGCCCGCCGAGGCATATAACGCCGCCAGCCGCGTTTCCAGTTCACGTTGCCGTAATTCCAGTTTCTCGATGCGCGCCTCCACGGCCTTGAGCTGCGTGCGCAGGCGGTGCTGCTCGCGCTGGCGGGCCTTCTTGTCCTCGCGCTCGCGGGCGCCGTCGCTGAGATCGTGCTCGGCGGCGGCCTTCTGGCTGTGCAGCTGCAGGGTCTTGCGGGGGCCCTCCAGCACCTGGGCGTGCTTCTGCGCCCACCATTCGGCAAAGCTGCCCACAAAGGGAACCAGGGCACGGTCCCGCAGCTCAATGACGCGGTTGACCAGCTTGTCCAGGAAGTAGCGGTCGTGGCTGATGACCAGCAAGGTGCCGTCGAAGTCTTCCAGCATCTCCTCAAGCTGCTCGCAGGCCTGGATGTCCAGGTGGTTGGTGGGCTCGTCCAGCATGAGCAGGTTGGCCTTGTTGCTGGACAGCCGCGCCAGCTGCAGGCGGCTTTTCTCGCCTCCCGAAAGAGTGCGGATGGGCCGTTCCAGGTCGTCGCGCGTGAACAAGAAGCGGTGCAGCAGCTCAGTGGCCGGCTGATAGCGCAGGCCGGTGGTTTCCATGGCCCAGGCAATCAGGGTGGCCTCGCCGGGCAGTTTGTGGTCGTGAATCTGGCTGTAGTCGCCCACGACGACGCCCTTGCCCACGCGAAGGCGGCCTTTCAGGTGAAAGGGTCCCTCGTGAAGGTCGAGGTCCGGGTTTTCCCAGCTGGCGTGCTGCTGGATGGCGCGGAACAGCGTGGTCTTGCCCGAGCCGTTGGGGCCCACCAGGGCGACGCGCTGGCCGAACTCGATGTTCAGGGTCGCGTTGTCCAGCAGGGTGCGCGGCGGGCCGCCCTGGGCGGACTCCACGGCGATGTTCATGCCGCGGATCTCGAGCGCGATGTGCCCGTGGCGTGAGGCGCCGGCCAGGCTGGCATGAAAGCGGTGGTCGCCGGTGTTTGGCGCCTCGACTCTGTCCATCTGCTCGATGCGCTTGAGCATGGCCTTGGCGCGCTTGGCCTGGCCGGGGTCGTCGTAGGCGTTGGCCATGTCCATCAGGCGCCGGGCCTGGAACTGGATGCGCTTGATCAGCCGCTGTTGCGAGCGGTACTGCCGCTCCTGCAGGGCAATCGCCTCGGCCTTCTGGCGCTGGAAGTCGCTGTAGTTGCCGGCCCAGCGGACGACGCGGCGGCTGGCCAGCTCCCAGACCTCGTCCACTGTGGCGTCGAGAAGGTGGCGGTTGTGGCTGACCATCAGTACGGACGCCGGCGAGCGGCGCAGGAAGCCGATGAACCACTCGATGCCCTCCATGTCGAGGTGGTTGCTGGGCTCGTCCAGCAGCATCAGGTCGGGTTCCATCAGCACGATGCGCGCCAGCCCGATGATGTTGCGCTCGCCGCCCGAGAAGCTCTCGATGGGCTGGCTCCAGGAGCGCTCGGGCAGCCCCAGTCCGGAAAGCACGGTTTCGATGCGGCGGTCTACGTCGTAGCCCTGGCGTGATTCGTGCTCGTGCTGCAGGCGCTCGTAACGCGCCAGCAGGGCCGGGCGTTCGGCCTCGGGCGCGCTGCCCAGGGCCTCTTCCAGGTCGTGCAACTGCTGCTGGCGCTGCAGGTCGGCGGTGAACAGCCGGCGCATTTCGTCGAACACCGTGCTGCCGGGCGCAAAGCGCAACTCCTGCGCCTGGTAGGCGATGGAAATACCCCGTTGTCGGATGACGCGTCCTTCGGTGGGCTCGAACTCGCCGGCGATCATCTTCAGTAACGTGGACTTGCCGGTACCGTTCTGGCCGATCAGGCCGATCTTGTGGCCGGGGTCCAGTTGCAGCGTAACCCCCTGCAGCAGGGTTGGCCCGCCGTAGTGATGAGACACGTTGGATAGCTGCACCAGCGCCATGGGGCGCAATATAGCGCCCCGCGGCGGGAAGAAACGTGGTGGTAAGCCTTTGTGTCATGGCGCTACTCAAAGAGCAACCACGTACGGGGGTGCTCATGACGAGGATCATTGCAGCCATGCTGACGGTCTTGTTGGGCACCGCGTTGGCGGCCCAAGAGGAAATCACGGGCAAAGAAGCCCCGAACTTCTCTGCCACCGTGTGCGTGAACAAACCTGAGGCCTTTACGCTGGAAGCCTGCAAAGGCGAGATCATCCTGATCAAGTTTTGGGGGCCCGGCTGAGGCCCCTGTGTGAAGGCGTTGCCTTCTAACGAAGCTCTCTGGAAGAAGCACGGTGGCAAGGGCTTGCACATGTTCCTGGTGGAGTGCCAGAGCCACACGCTGGAGGAAGACACCACGTACGCCAAGGAAAAGGGCCTCACGCTGCCCATTCCGGTCAACAACGATTGCGATTTTGACGGCTACAAGTTTGGCAACGGCTTGCCCTATGCCTATGTGATCGGTCCTGACGGCAAGGTGGCTTGGCAGGGCCCCAAGGGCTACGAGGCTGTGATTGACGAGCAGCTCAAGCGCATCAAATACCCGGGCTTGGGCAAGCTGGAAGTGGCCAAGGACCTGGAGAAGGCGGCCACGGAGTTCGGCGCGGGGAACATCGCCAAGGCTCGCGAAGAGGCCCTCAAGGTGAAAGTGAAGAAGGGCAGCGACGCCGCTGTGGCTGCCGACGCCGACTACATCGTGGCGCGGGCGGATGCTCGGGCCGCCAAGCTGGCGGAGAAGGTTGAGGCCGCCAAGGTCGCCCGGCGTTACCACGAGGCCGTGGCCATCTTGGAGCAACTCAGCGGCAAGGCCTATGAAGGCATGGAAGCCGCCACCAAGGCCAAGGCAGACCTGGAAGCCCTGAAAGCCGACAAGGCCGTGAAGGCCGAACTGAAGGCGTGGGACGCATTGGCCAAGTTGCAGGAGGCCAACGTCAAGGCCAAGGACGACGCCGTGAGGCGCGAGGCTCTGCTCAAGTTCGCTGAGAAGAACGAGGGAATGGCCGCCGCTGAAGAAGCTCGCAAGCTGGTGCAGGATCTCAAGTAGCTGCCCCCCCGGCAGGCAGGTCAAGAACCCCGGCCTCAGGCCGGGGTTCTTGTTTAGGGCCTGTCCGGAAACCCGTTCGCGGGCGACGTTGTGTCATGATTCGTTGAAGCACGCGTTGTTGTTTCGCCATGGCCCGTCACCGCTACCACAAGCTGTGGTCACAACGGTTCATGGTCGTGTTCGGTCGAAACCTTTGGTGCCCCTAGGCGTTTCCAACGTGTGTTGCAGCATCACTTGGAGGAGCACTGCCATGTACGACCAGGTCATGAACGACGAAGCCGTGGAGAAAATCACACGGCGCTATGCGGGCTTGAGCAGCAAGGAGACCGCCACTCGCCTGCGCGACCGCTACACGCGCCGCCGCGAGGCAATCCAGCGCTTCACGGACCGACTGAAGCTGGATGGCGTGGCAGACCAGAACGACATCCTGGGCCTGCGTGCCTTGGGTGTCACCGAGGACGAGATCAGCCACTTGGTCGCGACCTACTCGCCCTACTAACCGGTCGCCAGATAAGTGGGGGCGGGTTTCCCCGCCCCCATGGGTGCCACGCAGTTCAGGCTTGGCTAGGCAACTCGCCGCCGGCGCCAGATCATGCCAGCCGCCAGCAGCACCAAGGCCGCCAACCCGGCCCAGCCTGCATTGCTGCCTGCCGCACACCCACCGCCACCACCCCCGCCGGCGCCAGTAATGGGTTGCATCACGGTGATGGAAAGCGGCTTCTCGTCGGTGTTGCCGGCCGTATCAGCCACGCGTACGGTGAAGCTATAGCCGCCGGAAACCGTCGGCGTTCCGCTGATCACCCCTGCCGCGGAGAGCGTGATGCCGCTGGGCAGGCTGCCACTGAACAGCGACCAGGTCAGCGCCCCGCTGCCGCCCGTGGCAGTCAGCGTCGTGGAGGGATAGGCCGTGCCCTTCATGCCCTTGGGCAGCGATGCAGTGGTGATGGCGAGCCCGCCTGTGGCCGTACCCTTGCCTGTGAACTTGACGACAAACACCGCCGGGGTGGAGGCACTCTGGGTGAACTCTACCTGGGCGTCCTTGCGGCCCGTGGTGGAGGGGTTGAACTCGACACTGAAGCTTGTGGT
>JADLBZ010000280.1 GCA_020847415.1 Planctomycetota bacterium | reverse complement strand
GGCCAGGCGCGCAGCTCGTTCATCGCCGCCAGGGCAGGTCCCAGCCAGTCCTTGACGTTGCCGGACAGCAACTGCAGGTAGGCCTCCTGGGCCCGGATCGCAACGCGCCACATCGGGGCTTCACGAGGTGCTTCCGGAAGCGCATCAGAAAGCGCCCCGAAGGCGCGGCACAGGCGCAGGGCCTCGGGCCTGCGGCAAAGGCGAGTCAGCAGTGCCGCATGGTTGAAGGCGTGCTGATAAACGGACAGGTCTTTCGTTCCCAGTTCGCCCAGGGTCCAGTACAGCAGCTGCGCGTGGGGCTTGACGGCCTGCTCAGGCGCGCCGCTGCGTATCTGGTAGTACGCCTGACAGCTGCGCAACCAGCTTCGCAGGTCTTCGTCCCGGCACAACTCGGAGAACACCTCGGCTGCTCGCAACAGGCGCTCCGCCCCGGCGAAGTCGGCGCTGTTGATGGCCTTTCGGACAGAGTAAATCAGCGCCTTGTACTGGTCTTCAAACTCCGTGCGCATCCGCTGCTGCAAGCCCCTGAGGTCGGCCAGCGCCCTGTTCAGCTCGTCCAGCTTGCGCAGATCCGAACGTCCGAACACCGCTCCGGCCCGCATGCGCGACGTTGCCTCCATGGCGCGCACGATCTCGAGCAGGTTCGAGGCCATGCCGGCGCTTTTCTCGGAAAGGGACGTGACGAACGGAGGCTCTTCGCCGTGCAGAATCCAGGCCGGCCGCAGTTCCAGCGCCGCCACGGCCCGTGCCACAAACTCGGCTGGAATCCGCGTCCCCCGAAGGTAGCGGCTCAGGGTGCTGGGCGAGGTCCTCGTGCGACGGGCCAGCTCGGCCTGGCCGAAGTGCTCGACCAGGGACTTCAGCCGTTTGCGCAGCTCCGTGTTGTAGTCCGCCATGGACGCGCCGCCTGTGCGGCCACTACTTCTTGGGCTTGCCCGTCTCGCGGGTGTCCTCGTGGCCAATGGTGCGCCCGCGCTTGTTGGGGGCGCGCTTGTGGAACTCGACGATGTGGGCCACCGCGTCGTCCACGTCGCTGGTGCGGTGGAACAGCTCCAGGTCGTCCGGGTTGATGTGCCGCCACTTGGCGCCCATCACGTCCTTCATCCAGTCGTACAGGCCCTGCCAGTACTCCATGTTAAAGAGCACACAGGGAATGCGCCGGATCTTCAGGGTCTGCACCAGGGTCAGCACCTCGAACACCTCGTCCATGGTGCCGAAGCCGCCCGGCATGAACACAAAGGCGTCGCTGTACTTCACGAACATCACTTTGCGGATGAAGAAGTACCGGAAGTCAATCAGCGTTTTGGCGTAGGGGTTGGCCTCCTGCTCCATGGGCAGGTCAATGGCCAGGCCCACGGACTCGCCGCCTTCTTCGTGGGCGCCGCGGTTGCCGGCCTCCATCACGCCGGGGCCGCCGCCGGTAATCACGCCGTAGCCTGCCTGCACCAGCTTGCGGCCCAGCTCGACGGTGGTCTTGTACAGCGGGTCGTCGGGGTGGGTGCGCGCGCTGCCGAAGATGGAAACGCACTTGCCAACCCGCGAGAGCGTGTCAAAGCCCTCCACGAACTCAGCCATGACGCGAAACACCTGCCAGGTGTCGCGGAGGCCCTCGATCACTTCCTGCTTGCGCATAGAAAAACGCCTTGTGGGGACTACGCCCGTTCACGCCACGCGTTTTGTCGGTGCTTTCCGGGCCGGAATGATAGCCCTTGGGCAAAGTGTGTCCAGAAACGTAACGCTTCCGGACGACATAAGTGTATAAGCGCCCTTGGCTTTTGGGGCGCCCCCGGCACCGGAAGCGGCACGAGAGAACGATGACCCACGCACCGAAAAGTTCTGACGAATTCGAGTACCTGAAATGGATCCGCAGCGAGCTGCCGCCCGCCGGCCCCAACCTGGAAGTCGGCCCCGGCGACGATTGCGCCATCCTGCGGGTCGAGAAAGACCGTTTGGCCCTGAAAATTGACAGCGTGCTTGAGGGCACGCACTTCATGCTGGCCAAGCCGGGCCTCAAGCTGGCGCCCACCCTGGGCCCCGCCGCCACGCCCGAAGACGTCGGCCGCAAGGCGGTCACCCGCTGCCTCTCCGACATGGCTGCCATGGGCGCCACGCCGTCAGCCTGCCTGGTGGCGGTCATGCTGCCCCGGGGGGCTTCCGTGAAGCTGCGCGAAGACCTGTTCCTGGGCATTGCCAAAACCTGCGCTACCTATGGCCTGTCGCTGGCAGGCGGCGATACGCAAAGCTGGGACGGCCCCCTCTGCCTTAGCGTTTCGATGGTGGGCCTGATGGACCAGGTGCGCCCGGCCCTGCGCGCCGGGGCAGCCCCCGGCGACGTGGTGGCCATCACCGGCTCCCTGGGCGGCTCCATCCTGGGCAAGCACTTGCGCTTTGAGCCCCGCATCGCCGAGGGTCGCTTCCTCGCAGAGCAGGGCGTTTCCGCCATGATTGACCTCTCGGACGGCCTCTCCGGCGACCTGACGCGCATCCTGGAGGAATCCGGCCTGCGCATCCCCGTGGGTGCCGACATCGCCGCCGAGGCTGTGCCCGTGAGCAAGTCGGCGCGACGGCTGGCCAAGCTGGAGAACGCCGGCCCCGACCGCGCCCTGCACCACGCCCTGCACGACGGCGAGGACTTCGAGCTGCTGTTTGTGGTG
>JADLBZ010000279.1 GCA_020847415.1 Planctomycetota bacterium | reverse complement strand
TTGGAAGTCCGGCCTTTGGGACGCCAGTTGGGCCGTGACCGGCGGCGACGCGGATGTTGTGCCCGCCTCCTATGGCGAGGGGGGTTGCTTCCTCGCCTGCGTGGACCTGAACCAGTTTCACTCCGCGAAGCGCAAGGCGTGGGAGCGGGTGCTTAGCGCCCCTTGTCCGTGGGCTTTCCGCACGGAAGCCTCTGCGTTTCAGGCGCTGTGTGCGCCCGTGCACCGCATGGGCGGCAAGGTTGTGGACCTGGGCGATGTCGTATCCAACGACGCCTTGATTGACTTTTCGTTCGAGACTCCCGCGCCCGCGCCAAAGGATTCGTCCCGGGCAAGAGTGGAGTTTGTGCGCTATGGCGAGGGTACGAGGGACGAGCTGTCGAACAGCGCGTATTGCTACGAAGACCGCGGCACCTCGTTGCTGCTGCGGCCGGGACGGTGGACCTATCGTGCCACTGCCAGCAACGATGGCGACAAGAAAGTGTTCTATGACTCCGTTCAGGGCGGGCCGATTCTGGCTCCGGCAAGGACAGTTACTCCGGTGCATGTCTCATTCAAGCCGGCGGCGCTGATCCCAGTCCGCTTTGAAATGCCGGACGGAACGCCGTGCACTGACCCAATCAGTTTGTCCTGGCGCACAAACAAAGACGACCTGTGGGACGAAATCTGTGAGGGCGTGAACCCGCAAGGCGCCATGGTGGATGCACCTCGCGTGAAAGACGGTCCTTCGTTCTATTGCGGCTCGAGCAAGAACTGGGCAGACGTCCGCATCGAAGTCGGACCGGGGGCGACGGAGGCGGTGATTCGCTTCAGCGAGCCAAAGCCTGAAGACGAGCTGGCCGCCGAAAAACTGGAAGAGAACCTCCCCGAGGATGCTGTGGTGCTGGTCATTGACGCTCCCCACCTGCCGCCGGAGCTGGAGGATGACTGCAAGCGACCGGGCTACGACGCGGGACTGGAGTATCGGTTGCAGCAGGAGAACGATGAGGAGAAACGGGAGGACTTTAGCCTTACTCCGGGCAGGCCGCTGCGCGTGCAGCTTTACGACTTGCTGACGGAGGGATTCAAGGACGACGCGGAACTCCTGATCACGCTGGTTGGAGGGGCCGCCCGGGGATACGCCCGCGGCATCGTGTCTGGCCCGGTGCGAGTGACCTTGAAGCCTGGCGAAGTGGTCAAGGTTGCCATGCCACCGATTCCGTCGCCTCCTTGGGCGTACCGTGCTTCCGGCTGCCAAGGGGCTTTGGTGTGCGGCGGGGTTGTGAGCGAGCACATGAGCCAGTTTGTGCGCACAGCCGATGGCAAGGAGTATTGTCGGAGTGGCACTGATTCCTCGTGGTTGTTGGGCAGTCTGGCTGACAACCGTTACGAAGGAGCACTGCTGACAGGAGCACCCGGCGAGGAGTACCCCCTGCGGCTACTGCCGCCTGAGCACGAGAACGCCTGCGCTTACTTCGCGGCTGAGGTACCGGTGCGCATCAGAGTAAAGGTTCCGACTGGCCATCCTTGGCTGCGTGCCTCTGTATCCTGGCCTTGCGGAGAAGGGTCCTCTGCTACATGGTGCTCTCATTCGGCAACGCCGGTGGATGGGGTCATTAACCTCTGGTGCCCAGCAGGTCGCCGCGTAGTGAGAATCGCGCATGACGGCGGCCCAGGAGAAGCAGATAAGTCGTTCGAGGTGGAGGTGTCAGAGTCAGGGGTACTCGAAATCCAAGCTGAGACAGCATCGTCCATGGTGTGTTTCACCGGGGGCTGCTACGAGAATGGCACCACCAGCGGCTGGAAAGTGTTTCACATGAGCCCAACCGGGTGCGAAGAGTACGAGTGCCGGGTTCTGCCGGAACTGACGCGCTCACACCACAGGTATCTATTGCCTGGCGACTACATAGCGCGCCCGGAAGACGTCAGGGTTGATGCGAATGTTCACTTTGAGGTCGTTACCGGCAAAGTCACGCACGTCCAGTTGCCTTCACTGGGTCCTGCCCCGGTTGGAGGGACGGTAGTCCTGTTGTTTGATGTCAAAGACCTGATCAGCTGGAATGTTTCGGTGGACTGCAAAGTGGCATCCTCGAACCCAGCCTTGAACCTCACACCTGATTGGGCCATGAACAGCAAGATCGAGACGTTCTGCACCTTGAGTGCCAACGGTGTTGAAGTCTCCGGGGTGCCCCTGGGAGTGCCCGTGGTGTTCCGTTGTTTCGCCAACTCACCGGACGATAAACAGAGGCTGGCATCCAAGCCGTTTCTCTGGTGCGTGGAGGGCGATCAGCGAACCCATGAAGTGCAATGGCTGGCGGCTTGCCCGGAGCGCAGCGAGTGGGACGCCATGACGGACGGCTACGACACGACCGACGAGTGGTTCTGGCAGCGCGATGTCAGCTCCCTGCCGGGCTTTGCCATCGGTTTCGTCCAGGCCCCCGGCACCTACGAGGTTGCCCTGTACGACAGCAATGAGCGCGAGTTTGCACGGGTCACGGTGACCATCACCGCGGATGGAAGAGGTCCCATTCCCGAAGACGCGCGCAATATCCTGCTGCAGCGTGGCATGCTGCGGCCCACCGCGACCCAGCCGGCCGAGAAGGCACCCGAGGGCGGCGAGGCGCCGCAGCCGGGCAACGGCGAGTAGGCACACGACATTACCGCGGGTTACAATTTGGGGGCCGGTGGGCGTGACGAACGCCAGCCGGCCCCCTGCCATGGCGCCCAATCTCCTGGCGCCGGTGCGCGGGGGTCCCGGGCCGGCCGGCGAGCGGCTTCACGCCGCAAGCCGGGCAGTTGCTTTCCGTTGAGGAAGGCGCCAACGGCGACTTTCTCAACGGCCTGCTAGTTCAGGGGCTGCGCGCGGCGCCGGAGCGGACCATGAACATCAAGCGAGTGGCTGTGCTGGTGCTGGTTGGCCTGGTGATCGGCGGGGGGGTGTTTGCCGCGATCCTGTTCTTCACTCCCGTGCCTGAGAAAACCCCGCCCTACCAGGATCCAACGACCATCGTACAGGACCTGCCCGCCCTGCGGCCTGTGCCGTCGCAACTGCTGGAAGCAAAGGCACCCGCCCGGCCGCAGCCTGTGGCGTTCTTCGATGCCGCCAACCCCGCCGTCTCGGAGTTGCGCCGGCTGGCCAACGGCGCGGCAGTCTCAGACCTGGAGTTTACGCCGGACGGCAGGTGGCTGGTAACGCTGGACTACGGCGACATGCGCGTGCGGGTATGGGACTGGCGCGCGGGCACTCTTCACGCGGAATCAGGCCACCCCTGGCGACTTGACACCCTGGCTATGGCACCCGACGGGTCGGGATTCTGGACCGGCGACGCGTACGAACATCTGTTCTGGTGGCCGCTCAACGCGGAAGGTCGCCTGGGCACGCCCCTGGAAGTCGGCAAGGAACTGGGGCATGTCATGCATGTGGCAGCCAGCCCTAACGGCCGGCTGATTGCCACTTCGTCCTATTCCCAGGTGCTGACCGTATGGGACGCGGCGACGCGCAGCGAGCTGGCGCGGGTACAGACGCCCGAGCCTCAGCGCGCGTGCGCATTCTCGCCGGACAGCCGCCGGCTGGTGGTCGGGACCAACACCCGGTTGCTGTATGAGTACGACCTGGCCACCGGCAAGGGCCGCAAGATTGAGATCCCGCTCGTGCAGCCGGACACCGAACTGATGGACCTGACCTTCAGCGACGACGGCAAGCGTTTCTCCACGGGGCACACGCAGCCGTGGGCCACGGTCTGGCACACCCAGGGCATGGAATACCGCCACTTCATGGAGTGCCCCCTGCAGGCGGTGACCGCCGTGGCCTGGACGCGCGACAGCGCCTGGCTGGTGTTTGCGCTGGGACAGAACGACCTGTACATCTGGGACCCGGACAATCGCAGCGAGCAGGGCCGCAAGCTGGTTCTCAGGGGTCACCAGAAGTCCGTTCGCAGCCTGGCGTTCAGTCCCGATGGCGCCGTACTTGCCTCCGGCGACGAAGGCGGCAATCTGCTGCTGTGGAGCAAGCCGGCGAAGTAGGCCGCCAACAGCCACGCAGGAGTACCCATGAAGATCTTTATCTCGGCGGACATGGAGGGCGTCACCGGCGTGGTCCATCGCGACCAGCTGATGCCCGAGGGCAAGACCTACGAACGTGCCCGCAAGCTGATGACCGCCGACATCAACGCCGCCAT
>JADLBZ010000278.1 GCA_020847415.1 Planctomycetota bacterium | reverse complement strand
CTGTTGTGCGGGTAGACACGCGAGCAGGAACAGAGCTTTGGCCATTTGGCGCTTTGGCGGCTAAGCCGTACCGTGGTTGCATCCTGTTCACACGGGCAGGTGCGAACGGCCGCCCTGTGGCTGGCTTGCGGCGGCCTGCGCGAAGCCCCCCGCCAAATCCACAGAAGGCAGCGAGGAACCAATTATCCGTGGCTAACCGCAGTTGCCGTTCTTTGCGGCTCTGCGTCTTTGCAAGAGAATGCAGTTCGAAGCAGCTTCAGCGGCCGAGACGGCCGCCGGACGCACGGGCGGGACGCCCCGTGTCACGGCGGCTGCAACGGCTGCGGGCGAGGACGCCCGCATCACGAAATGCCACGGCGACTGCGACGGTTCCCGATTCCCGAAAACCGATTCCCGGATTCGCCCGTGTCACGGCAAACGGCAAGGGCAGCACAACGTGCGGCTTGGCGACGCAGCGCCCGGGGCGCAAAGCACACCGCCGAATCCACAGGAGGCAACGAGGAACCAGCTACTTCATGCTGAACTTGAAGCGGCGGGCGCCGTCCGGGTGCTTCAGGGTAATGGCCACCACGATCTCGTCGCCTTCCGCCAGCGGGCGAGGCTGGGTCAGCGGGTCGCCGTTCAGGTACGTGCCGTTGGTGCTGCGGAGATCCTCAATGAAGTAAGCGGGCCCCTGCAGGTAGATGCGGAAGTGCTTCTTGCTGATGGTAGGAATCTGGAACACCACCGTGGCGGGCGGCTCACGGCCGATGCTGAGTTCCTCCCCCACCGGGTAGCGCTTGCCGTCTTCCTGGTCCACAAGCTGGCCGTTGCTTGCCTTGACCTGCACCTTGGTGATGTTGACGTCGCCGGACGGCGGAATCGTGGCATCCTTGTGCGGCGCGGCGACAGGCTCGGCGCCATCCTCGGCGGGCTCCAGCGCTGCCTCAGGCTCAGCCTCGTCCTCTCCCTCGGGCGGCACACCGTCAAAGTCGGCAAACGAAAGCCTGGCACCGGGCCCCATGCGCATCACGATGCGCAATTCGACACTCGAGCCAAAACCGGCGGCCTCAAGCTGCCGCGCCAGGGCAGCGCCGGCGCGCACTACCAGGCGCTTTTTGGCCGCTGTGTCAGCAAGGCGCGGCGCCGCCACCTTGAAGGACTCGTCCGTCAGGTTCGTGCACTGGCCAAGGTCCACTTCCAGTTCCGCGTGCGGCAACGCGGCCCACTCGTCCAGCCGGGCCTCAATATCGGCCTTGAACTGGGCGTCGCCATCGGCGGCGATCGAAAGCCGGTTCCAGCGCAGCGTGGCAGTCATAGCTGTTCCCTGTGAGGCCCCCTATTTGGCGCAAGTCTGTGCGCACAGGCAAGGGGTTACTACGCGTAGTACTCCTGCAGGCAGCGCACGCTATCTTCGTGGGACTTCAACTCGGCAATGGCCTTCACGGCGGCTTCGGCGGCGGAAAGGGTGGTCAAGGTCGGAATGCCCTTCATCACGCAGCGCTTGCGCATGGCGGCTTCGTCCGTGTGCGGGTCCTTGCCGCTGGGCGTGTTGATCAACAGGGCCACTTCGCCGTTGGCAATCAGGTCCAGCACGTTCGGGCGACCTTCCTGAATCTTGTTCACGGTCTGCACCGGAACGCCGGCCGCTTCCAGAGCCGACGCGGTGCCCCGGGTTGCCACCAGGCCAAAGCCCAGCTCGTGCAGCCGCCTCGCCACGGGCACCATCTTGGTCTTGTCGGTCTTCTTCACGCTGACAAAGACCTTGCCGTGCAGGGGCAGCGACTGCGAGGCACCCGCTTGTGCCTTGGCCACCGCGATCCCATACGAAGGCGCCACGCCCATGACCTCGCCGGTGCTGCGCATCTCGGGCGCCAGCAGCACGTCCGCGCCAGGGAACTTGTTGAAGGGGAACACCGGCTTCTTGATGGAGTGGTGCTTGGGGATGATCTCGCGGGCAAAGCCAAGCTCCTTCAGCTTCTTGCCGCACATCGCCTTGGTGGCGATGGCCGCCACGGGGCGACCGATGGCCTTGGCCACAAAGGGCACCGTGCGGCTGGCGCGCGGGTTGACCTCGATGATCCAGACCTGGCCGTCCTTGACGGCGTACTGCACGTTCATCAGGCCCTTCACCGTCAGCTCACGGGCCAGCTTCTCGGTGATGGCGCGCAGGTCCTTCAGCACAGGCTCGGGCAGTGTGTGGGTGGGCAGGCTGCAGGTGCTGTCGCCGCTGTGGATGCCGGCGTACTCGATCTGCTCCATGATGCCGGCAATCACCACGTCGTCGCCGTCCGAGACGCAATCCACGTCCACTTCAATGGCTTCGTCCAGGAACTGGTCAATGAGGATGGGCTTGCCCTGGGCGGCTTCAATGGCGGGCGAGACATACTGCAGCAGCTCGGACTCGTCGTAGCAGATTTCCATGGCCCGGCCGCCCAGCACGAAGCTGGGGCGCACCAGAACCGGATAGCCGATCTCGCGGGCCGCGCGGCGGGCGCCCTCCACATCGGTGGCGGTGCCGCCCCTGGGCTGGCGCAGGCCCAGCTTCTTGACCAGGGCGTGGAACTTCTCGCGGTCGCTGGCGGCCTCAATGCTCTCCACTGGTGTGCCAAGGATGGGCACGCCCGCGTCCGCCAGGCGGCGCGCCAGGTTGATGGGTGTCTGGCCGCCGAACTGCACGATGACGCCTTCGGGCTTCATCACGTCGTAGATGTTCATCACGTCTTCGAAGCTCAGGGGTTCGAAGAACAGGTCGTCGCTGATGTCAAAGTCCGTGCTCACGGTCTCGGGGTTGCTGTTGACCATGATGGACTCAATGCCCAGCTCGCGCAGCGCGAGGCTGGCGTGCACGCAGCAGTAATCAAACTCGATGCCCTGGCCGATGCGGTTGGGGCCGCCGCCGATCACCATGACCTTGCGACGGCTGCTGGGCCGCAGCTCGGTCTCTTCTTCGTAAGTGCTGTAATAGTAGGGCGTGCGCGCCTCAAACTCAGCGGCACAGGTATCCACCAGCTTGTACACGGGTATCACGCCAAGCTGCTTGCGACGGGCGCGCACCTTCAGTTCGTCACTCTCCACAATCACGGCGATCTGCAGGTCCGAGTAGCCGGCCCGCTTGGCCTCGCGCATCAGCTCGCGATCCAGCTTGTCCACGTTTCCCGCGGCGCGAAGCTGCCGCTCGATCTCCAGCAATTGCTGGATGTTCTCGATGAACCACGGGTCAATGCCCGAGTAGCTGCTGACCTCGGTGGGCGTCATGCCGCCGCGCAGGGCCTTGCGCACGGTGAAAATACGTTCCACGCCCGGCGTGATCAGGCCGTTCTTCAGTTCCTGGCGCGAAAGCTTGCGGGTCTCCTGCACTTCCTTGCGGTCCGCTCCCAGCCCGGCGCGCCCGGTCTCCAGGCTGCGCAGCGCCTTCTGCAGCGCCTCCTTGAAAGTGCGGCCGATGCTCATGGCCTCGCCCACGCTCTTCATCTGCGTAGTCAGGGTGGTGTTGGCGCCGGGGAACTTCTCAAAGGCCCAGCGCGGCGTCTTGACCACCACATAGTCAATGCTGGGCTCGAAACTGGCGGGCGTGGCCTTGGTGATGTCGTTCTGCAGCTCATCCAGCGAATATCCCACGGCCAGCTTGGCCGCGAACTTGGCAATGGGGAACCCCGTGGCCTTGCTGGCCAAGGCACTGCTGCGCGACACACGCGGGTTCATCTCAATCACAATGCGCCGGCCGTCGCGCGGGTTGACCGCGAACTGCACGTTGCTGCCGCCTGTCTCCACGCCGATCTCGCGCATGATCGCCTTGGCGTCATCGCGCATCTGCTGGTATTCCTTGTCGGTCAGCGTCATGGCCGGCGCCACGGTGATGCTGTCGCCGGTGTGCACGCCCATGGGGTCGAAGTTCTCGATGCTGCAGATGACCACGAAGTTATCTTTGCGGTCCCGCATCACCTCCAGCTCATACTCCTTCCACCCCGCCAGGTACTCCTCCACCAGCACTTCGCTGGTGGGCGAGAGCATCAGGCCCTTGCGGCAGATTTCCTCGTACTCCTCCAGGTTGAAGGCGATACCGCCGCCCGTGCCGCCCATGGTGAAGCCAGGGCGGATCACCGCGGGCAGGCCGATGTACGGCAGCGCCGCCTGGCAATCGGCCCAGGTGTGCGCGGTGCGGCTCTTGGCCACCGCCACGCCGATCTTGAGCATGGCCTCCTTGAAGGCCTGGCGGTCCTCTGCCTTGTGGATGGCATCGGGCTTGGCGCCAATCACCTCAACGCCCAGGCGCTCAAAGGCCCCCATCTTGTGCAGCGACATGGCTGTGTTCAGTGCTGTCTGGCCGCCCAGGGTCGGCAGCAGCGCATCGGGGCGTTCTTTCTCCATGATCTTGATGCACACCTCGGGCGTGATCGGCTCCACATAGGTGCGATCTGCCATGCCGGGGTCGGTCATGATCGTGGCGGGGTTGCTGTTCACCAGCACCACCTGGTAGCCCTCCTCGCGCAGGGCTTTGCAGGCCTGGGTGCCCGAGTAGTCAAACTCGCAGGCCTGCCCGATGATGATGGGGCCCGAGCCGATGATCATGATCTTCTTGATGTCCGTGCGTTTGGGCATGCGCGTCTCTGCGTTCGTGGGTTGCGTCGCGGCGGCTGGTCAGGTACGGCTTTCTATCACCACTGTGGCTGTCGCGTAATCGTTTGTGTGGGAGAGCGACACCCACAAAAAAGACGGCCCTAAGCCGTCCAGAAGTTCCTTGGCCCTTCCTGTGATTGCCAGCGCGGGTCGGCCCTGCGGGTCGTTGGCGACTTCCGCGTCGGTAAACCCGGCACCCTGGGCCCATCCGGTACCCAGGGCCTTCAGGAAGGCCTCCTTGGCGGCGAAGCGGGCGGCAAAGTGCTGCTCGGGCCGCGCGCGGGCGGTGCAATAGGCAATCTCGTTGGCAGTGTAAACGCGGGAAAGAAACAGCTCGCGCTTGTCATCCAGCATGCGCTTGATGCGCGCGACTTCCACAATGTCCGTGCCGATCCCCAGGATGGCCATTGTGCTCCCGTCTCGCCAGCCGCAAAGCCGGCGTTGGGGGCGGAAGCATAGCGAGTGCTTTCTTGAAAGCAACGCTTGCCCGGAAGTTGTGCTGGGGCCCTCGGACGCAACCTGTCGGCAGACATGTGCCGACGCCAAACCCGCCGCGAGCCCGTCGCCGCAGCCACTGGTGGCTGCTGTACCGCTGTGTTATTTTTGCACACATGAGCGACGGGCTGACCGGCCTGCTGGTGGGGAACTCTGCGCCTATGCGCGAGTTGCGCCAGCAGGTGTTGCAGGTGGCGCAGGCAGATTATCCGGTGCTGATCCGGGGAGAAAGCGGCGCGGGCAAAGAGGTTGTGGCCCGGGCCATTCATGCCGCCTCGCCGCGCAAGCAAGCGCCGTTCATCGGCCAGAGCTGCCTCGCCATCCCCGAGACCCTGATTGAAAGCGAGCTTTTCGGGCACGAGCCGGGCGCGTTTACGGACGCCCGCGAGCGGCGCATCGGCCTCTTTGAGCAGGCCGAGGGCGGCACGTTGTTCCTGGACGAGATCGGCGACATTCCGCTGAACTTCCAGAAGCGCCTGCTGCGCGTGCTGCAGGAGCGCGAAGTGCGCCGTCTGGGCAGCACGGAGGCCATTGCCGTCAACGTGCGCATCTTGACTGCCACCAACGCGCCCATTGAGCAGTTTGTGGCCGACGGCCGCTTTCGCGCCGACCTGATGTACCGCCTGAACACCTTCGAGCTGCAGGTACCGCCTCTGCGGCGGCGGCTGGAGGACGTGCCGCTGCTGGTAGAGCACTTCGTTGCCAAGCACGCCCTGCGGTATGGCCTGAAGGTAGACCCGCCGCCCCCCGAGGTGATCAAGCGCCTGGGCGAGTACCCCTGGCCCGGCAACGTGCGCGAGCTGGAGAACTTCGTGGTGCGCTGGATCTCGCTGGGCCCCGAGGCGCTGATTGCCCTGGACAAGGGCGTCAGCCGCCCCACAGACGCCCAGGATGTCAGCCGTCGCTGGCTTTCGATGACCATGGACGAGATTGAGGCCGAGGTGATCCGCATGGTGCTGGCGGACTGCGGCGGCAACAAGAGTGTCTGCGCCAAGCGCCTGGGCATGGCGCGCAAGAGCCTTTACAACAAGCTGGATCGCTACGGCATCCGGGCGCCTGCCTGAGCCTCGTTCCTGACACAGCTCGCTGCGGGCTTCCTGTCGCAGTAGCCCGTATCTTCACCCGCACCGGAGGCTCGCCATGAACAAGCCTGAGATTGCATCTGCCGCCCTGCGCCGGGACCCGCCCCCTGAAACGGGGCTGGCGCCGCTACAGTTGCGCTTGTCGGTCAGCGACCCCGAAGTCAGGGCCGAGCTATTGCAGCGCACGGAGGGCCCCCAGCGCGACGAGTACGCGCTGACTGCCCTGCGCGTGGGCGTACTGGCCCTGCGCCAGGCGGGCGGCATGGTGGATGCCCAGCGCATCCGGTCAGAGGGCGAGCGCTTGGTGGAGGCTGTGGACGGGCGCCTGCGCGAACACGCCGCCAGCCTGAACAAGACACTGGAGAAGGAACTCAAGGCGTACTTTGACCCGGGTTCCGGACACTTTCCCCAACGCGTGCAGGACCTGGTCGGCGAGAAGGGCAAGCTGACCCAGGTGCTGATGGAGAATGTGGCCGGCGACAACAGCGCACTGGCCCGCCAGCTCGCCGCGGCCGTGGGTAAAGACAGCCCCCTGATGAAGCACCTGAGCCCCCGGCAGCAGGACGGGCTGGTGGACACCATCACCCGCCTGGCCGAAGAGAAGCTGGAGGCACAGGGACGCAAGCTGCTGGGCGAGTTTGACCTGAACAACGAGAACGGCGCCCTGAAGCGGCTGAT
>JADLBZ010000277.1 GCA_020847415.1 Planctomycetota bacterium | reverse complement strand
TTGCGCATGGCCTCCAGCCAGCATTTCACGGCCTCGGTGTCGTCGCCGGCTGCTGCGGCTGCGTCGCCCGCCTTCAGGCGCGCGGCGTACAGGGGCCCCGGCGCGGCCTTGGGCAGGGTCCCGTCGGCGTTACGGATTTCAAACAGGGGCGTCAGCGCCACCGCGCGGCCCGAGGCCAGGCGGCCCGTTTCCAGCGCCGTGATGCGCACCTGCGCACAGCCGGTGGCCTGCTGCGGCATCACCAGCGGCACGCGCCAGCGCACGCGTTGCAGATAGGGGTCGTCGCTGCCCGCGCCCAGGGCCTCTTTCAGAACCCCGTGTCTCGGAATGGCCAAGGGCGCCCAGGTCTGGCCCGCGTCCAGGCTCAGGTCCAGTTGCACCTCCAGTTCGGAGGCGCGCAGGCCGTGCAGCAGGTCAAAGACCAGCTCGGCGGTTTCGCCGGCGCGGGTGGTGCCGGGCAGCACGGTGCGGGTGTTGTCCGGCTGTACGGGGGTGGAGGGGAAGGTGGCGACCTCAACGCGGAAGGTCACGGCGTCTACCCAGATTTCGGCCTCGACTTCGCTGTCGCTGAAGGCGGGCATGCCGCCATCGCCGTCGCGGTGCACGGGCTGGTCGGTGCGGCCGTCGCTGCTGCGTGCCACGGCAACGAACTGGTACAGGCCGCTGGCTGGGGCCGCAAAGGGCACGCGACGCACGCCCCGGCCGATGCCCGGGGTCTCGTGCCAGGCGGTTTCGCCTGCGCGGCGCCAGAACAACGTCACGCCGGAGGGCTCGGCGGCAAAGCCCGCCTCGGCCTCGATCAGCACGTCGAACCTCGCGCGACGTGAGTAGCCGGGCCCGGCGTAGGCTTCGCCGGCCAAGGCGTCGGGCAGGGTCTCCACGGCGCGGGCGGCGCGATAGCCGGGGCCGCCGGCCACGGCGCCGCGGCTGGACTCCAACATGGTTACGCGTCCCGCGCGGTCGCGCACGGTCAGGCGCACGCGGGTCAGCGCACCCGGCGCCGCGAACTCGGTCGCGCCGTTCAGGCGTGACAGCCCGCCCGGTGAGCGGCCCAGGTCCAGCGCTTGCCAGGGGCCCCAACCTTCGGGGCCGCCTGTCGCGGTCTCCAAGCGGATGCCCTCGGGGTCCAGGGTGGCGTCCTCGGCGCTCCAGCGGGCGCGCAGCATGCCCTCCGCCGCGGTGGAGACGTCCAGCTCGGCCACGGGCCGGCGCAGGTCAAACCACACGCTGCCCTCGGCGGCGGGGCTGGTGTTGCCGTAGATGTCCTCGGCGCTGACGCGCACGTCGTAGCCGCCTTCGCCATGGAAGGGCATGAACGTGACGCGCTGCTCCACGGCGGGCAGCTCGCCGCGCCAGGCATCGGGGCCCGCGACAAGTTCAATTGCATCCGACTCCCAGTTCTCACGACCGCGCAGGCGCCACTGCACGCGCACCCGCGCCAGCGGAATGCCGTAGCTGTTGCCGTCCTGCGTCAGGCGCAGGCGCAGCGGGTATTCGCGCAGGGTTTCTTCGGTGGGGCCTTCAGGCGCCAGCAGCTCCAGCAACGGCGCGCTGCGCAGCACGTTGAACCACTCGCTTGCCACGCTGCGACGGCGCGCCTCTGAGGGCGGCAGGGTCTCCAGCACCAGGCGGTATTCGCCGGGCGCTGAGGGCAGCCGCGGCCACAGCCAATCGCCGTCGTCAGGAAGCTCGGCCCCCAACAGGGTGCGCTTGCCCTGCCGGTCTTCGGCCCACAGCCAGGCCAGCCCGCCGGAGCCCAGGTGGCCCTGCGAGTTGCCGTAGCGCCAGATCACCAGCCGCCGCGTGTCGGTGTAGGCAGGGGCGTTGCCCTCAAGGCCCACGGACTCAAGCGTTCCCAGCAGGGGCAGGCGGGCCAGGCACTCGGCGCGGCCCTCGTTGCCCAGGGCGTCGCGGATGACAGCCACAATGCGCACGTCGCCGCCCGAGCCCGGCAGGTCCAGGACGGCGCTGAACGCGCCGCCGCCCGCCGAAGCGAGCGGGATGGTGGCGGCGAGCCCCTCAGTGGTCCACAACTCGACGCGGCCGCCGGCGGGGTCCAGGTTCGTGTCCTCGGCCTGCACCAGCAGCGTCGGCCGGTCACCGGGGGCAAACACGGGGCCTGCCGGCTCCAGCGTCGCCTTCACTACGGGAGCCTGCGTGTCGTAGGCGACTTCCAGCTCGGGCAGGTCGCCCGCGGCGGGTGCCGCCTCGCGGCGGCCGCCCTCGGTGATGCCGCACAGCCGGAACCAGGCCACCCCCTCGCCTTCGGGCAGGTCGGCGTGGGCGCCGGCAGCCCAGGTGCCGGCAGCCTCGTTGGCGCGAGACAAAGCCCAGGTCTGGCCGCGGTCCAGGCTGCGCCAGAGCTCAAGCTGCGCGTAGCGCGAGGCGGGCACGCCATCGGGGCGGGCGTGCCAGCCAAGGCGCACGCGGCGCGAGTCCAGACGCTCCAGCAGGTCCGGGATGGCATCCAGGGGCAGCGGCGGGGTGAACACAGCCTCGCCGAGGTCCGCCATCGCCGCGTTGCCGGCGCGGTCGCGGGCCAGCACGCGAACCAGCAGGCGCGTCGGCGCCAGCACGTCCAGCTTCAGTTCGGTGCGGCCGGCCGCACCCTGGGCTGCGGCCAGGGGCAGCCAGGTCGTGCCGCCGTCCAGGCTGCCCTGCAGGTGCACCG
>JADLBZ010000276.1 GCA_020847415.1 Planctomycetota bacterium | reverse complement strand
TCCTGGTTAGCGAGCCGCTTGACCTTGATGGAAAGCTGGGCCCTGGTGTCGCCGGCATTCTCCAGCTTCTTCTGCGTCACCATCAGCAGCTTGCGGGTTTCGCCCACCAGCAGCAGTTGCTCGGCTGCCACCTTGTCGCCCTTCACCTGATCAAGTGTGCGCAGCTTCTTCTGTGTGCACACTTTCTTCAGGTCGGCCTCGGCGTCCGCCAAGGCCTTCTCGGCGCGCGTCACGGCTGCCGCGTACTGCTCTTCCTTGCCCTCGAGGCTCTTGAGCATCTTCTGCAGCTCGCGCTTCTTCTGGGTGATCTCGCGGGTCTTGCTGTCGCCGCCGTTCAGCTTGGTGAGGTCAAAGGGCGCATCGGGGTTCTGCTTCACGGCCTTGTCGTCCGTAGTACCCCAGATGCCGTCCACACCGACAAAGGCCAAGCCATAGGTCTGCTGGGCCGACATGCTGCCTGCACTCCCGAAGGCCGATCCCAAGTCGTCCCAGTCCTCCACGTCACCGCTGCGGGCCATGGCGTCCACCCAGCCGGAGCCGTCCCACAACTCGTTGCCGCCAGCCTCGTAGCGCAGGAACTCCGACCACTTCTTGCCGTCTACCACGGTCTTAACAGCGCCGGGCAGTTCGTCGGTGCCTGCCACCCAGGTGGGGGGCAGGTAGCCGTTCTCCACCAGTTCTTCCAGCGAGTACGGCACTCGCTGGTTGTCCTTCTTGAACTCGCCGATGGCTGCCACCACAGGTGCGCCGCCGTTGGATGCATACTCCTCAGCCCAGTACACCTGGTGCATGCCCAGGGCCAGCAGGGCCACCCAGCCGCACACCTGAAGCGCCGACAGCAGGAAGCCGACAAAGGCCAGGCCCTTGGCGCGCTTGTTGCCCACCAAACCCACCAGGCCCAGGATCATGGGCAGCGGCGAGATCATGCCCAGGCAAAAGAAGGCACTGACCAGCGACAGGATCAGCGACGCTGCCGCCCAGCTACCGCTGCCTGCCTGCCGGTAGGCAGCCGGGTTAAAGATCTGGCGCGTCATCCCCCGGATGCCGTGCGGCTGAGGGTATCCACCCGGCGGCGGGTAGCTGGCGCTGGCGGGCATGGGGCCGCTTTGCGGGCCGTAGCCCGGCTGCGGGCCATAACCCGGCTGGGGGCCGTAGCCCGGTGGGATGTTCGGCGCACCGTAGCCCGGCGGCACTTGCGGACCCTGGTTGGGGGGCTGATTCATGGCTTGGCTCCGTTACTCACCTGCACATGCGGGGCAGCGCCCCGGTGGCCTTCGCGGCGCGCGCCGCGCAACCTCTTGTACGTTAGTACTTGTAAAAACCGCGCCCTGTCTTGCGGCCCAGGTGCCCGGCCGCCACGTACTTGCGCAACAGCGGGCAAGGCCGGTACTTGGAATCGCCCAGGTCGCGGTGCAACACCTCCATGATGGCCAGGCAGGTGTCCAGGCCGATCAGGTCGGCCAGGGCCAGCGGGCCCATGGGGTGGTTCATGCCCAGCTTCATGATCTGGTCAATGTTCTCGGCGCTTGCCACGCCCTCCATGAGGGCGTAGACCGCCTCGTTGATCATGGGCAGCAGGATGCGGTTGGCCACAAAGCCCGGGAAATCGTTGCAGGCTACGGGCGTCTTGCCCAGCTTGGTCGCCATGGCCACGATGGTGTTGTAGGTCTCGTCGCTGGTGTCCAGGCCGCGGATCACCTCAATCAACTGCATCAGCGGCACCGGGTTCATGAAGTGCATGCCGATGAACTTGGCCGGCCGCTTGGTGCCCGCCGCCAGGGTGGTGATGCTGATGCTGCTGGTGTTGGTGGCCAGCAAGGCGTCAGGGCCTGCCACTTCGTCAATCTGCTTGAAGATCTTGCGCTTCAGCTCCAGGTTCTCCGTGGCGGCCTCAATGATGAGGTCGCGGTCCTTCAGGGCCGCGTAGTCGCTGGTGGGCTGCACCATGGAAAGGGCCACGCCCATCAGGTGCGGCTGCAGCTTGCCCTTCTCGACCATCTTGGAAAGCGACTTGGCAATGCTCTCCATGCCCTTCTTGAGGGCATCGGGGTTCACGTCCAGCATCACCACGTGCAGCCCGACCTGTGCGCAAACCTGCGCAATGCCGTTGCCCATCTGCCCGGCGCCGACGACGCCGACTTTCTTGATCTCTGCCATCTGCCCCTCGTTCCTGTTCCGGTTGTCTCGCCTTCAGCGGGGCGGCAAGTCTAGCACCATGCACAAAGTATGAAAACCGTACAGGGCGGCTGCCGCTACGATTCAGCGCCCCGTTTGTAGCGCTTGCAGCCGTGACGCTGCCCGGCCATAACGCCCCCGTGAGTATCCTGCGCCTTTACAACCTGCAGCTCTCCCTGGACGACGGCCCCGAGGCATTAGGCCGCGAAGCGGCGCGCCGCCTGGGTTTGCCCGCAGCCGACCTGCGGGTGGCGCTGGTGAAGCGTGGGGTAGACGCCCGCGACAAGCGACCTCGCTACAACTGCACCGCCGATGTCACCCTGCCCGAGGGCGTTGATGCCGCGGCGCTGCTGGCGCGGCTGGGAGTGAACGCCGCCATCCCGGACGATGTGCCGCCCCTGTCCGTGACGCCCGGGCCTGAACTGCTTCGCGGACGAGTGGTGGTGGTGGGCAGCGGACCGGCGGGGGCCTTCGCGGCCCTGGCGCTGGCGCAAAACGGCTACCGACCCCTGGTGCTGGAGCGCGGTCGTTCGGCACCGGAGCGCCTGCGCCAGATCGGCCGCTTTAACGCGCGAGTGGTGGCGCTGGACCCCGAGAACAACACCCTGTTCGGCGAGGGCGGGGCCGGCAGCTTCTCGGACGGCAAGCTGTACACCAGCAACCGCGACCCCTTGCTGCCCCGGGTACTGGAGGCGCTGGTTGAATGCGGCGCCCCGGCCCACATCCTGACCGATGCCGCGCCCCATGTGGGCACGGACGTGCTTTCGCGCGTGGTGGTGGCCCTGCGGCGCCGCATAGAAAGCCTGGGCGGCGAGTTCCGCTTTTCGGCCCGCATGACCGACCTGCAGCCGGCGCCCCTGGCTGTAGTCGTCAACGGCACCGAGCGCATCGAGGCCGGGGCCGTGGTGCTGGCGCCGGGGCACTCGGCACGTGACACCTACGCCATGCTGCTGCACCGGGGCGTGGCCCTTCAGGCCAAGCCCTTCCAGCTTGGCGTGCGCATCGAGCACCCGCAGGAACTGGTGGACCGCGCCCAGCTTGGGCGCTTTGCCAAGGACCCCCGGCTGGCGCCCGCGGCCTATGACCTGGCTGTTCAGCCGCGCGGGGCGCCCGCGCTGTTCAGTTTCTGCATGTGCCCGGGCGGCATCACCATGAACTCAGTTTCCGAGCCGGGCCTGCTGTGCACCAACGGCATGAGCTTCAGCCCGCGGGCCAGCCGCTACGCGAACAGCGCCCTGGTGACGACGTTTGAACCCGCGGATTATGCCGCGACCGGCTCGCCCCTGGACGGCATCGAGTTTCAGCGGCGGCACGAAAAGCTGGCCTTTGAGGCCGGGGGCGGCGACTACACCTGCCCGGCCCAGCCGGTGACGCACTTCCTGCGCGGGTTGCTAAGCCCGCGCGTGCTGCGGGGTACCTATGCCCTGGGCCGCCGATATGCCGAGCGACGGGCGATTCTGCCCGCGAAGCTGAACGCCGCCCTGCAGGCCGGCCTGCCCCTGTTTGAGCGGCGGCTGAAGGGATTTGTCAGCGACGCGGGCGTGCTGCACGCCGTGGAATCGCGCGCCTCCAGCCCGGTGCGCATTGCCCGGAACGCCGACACGCGCGAAAGTGAGAACACGACCGGCCTGTACCCCTGCGGCGAGGGCGCCGGATACGCGGGGGGCATCATGAGTGCAGCCCTGGACGGCCTGCGCAGCGCGCTGGCCATCGTGGCCCGCTTCGCCCAGCCGCGCTGAAATGGCTGCGTTTCACCACGAGGGTGAGAGTCGAGAGTTTGGAGACGGGAGTCGGGGGCGCCGTTCGTGGCGTGGGCGCCTCGCCCGCGTGTAGTTGCCTTTCTCTGCGAGCTCTGCGGCTCTGCGAGAGCATGCAGTTGAATGGCCGCTACGTTTGAAAACGGAGAACGGCCAATGGCAAACACAGCGGCACGCGAGCGTTTCCGGGACAGGCGGTGCCAGCCCCGGACCGCTGCTGCGCAGCCTCACGCCATTTCACCGACTACATGTTCGTGTAAATGGGCCCGCCGCCGCCTTCCGGCACCACCCAGTTGATCACCTGGTACGGGTCCTTGATGTCGCAGGTCTTGCAGTGCACGCAGTTGCTGGCGTTGATCTTCAGCACCAGGCCGGCACCCGTGGCCTTGCCCTCGCCGTCGCGGTTCAACTGCGGGCTCATCCCCTTGCCCTCGTCCTTGGGCACCATCTCGTACACATTGGCCGGGCAGAAGTGCTGGCAGGGGTTGCCGTACTCCTGGGCGCACTTGGTCACGCACACGTCCGGCTGGGTGACTTGCAGGTGGCAGGGCTGGTCTTCGTTGTGGGTGCTGCCGCTGAAGTAGACGTCCTTCAGCTTGTCGAAAGTCAGCTTGTCGTCGAAGCGCGACTTGTCGGCAGGCTTGGTGGTGCCGCCCGCGCCGGGCAGCTTGCGGGTGTCGCGATAGTCCGCGTGGGCGGTCAGGCGGCTGCTCAGGCCGCGGCCGCCGGTAATCAAGCCCAGGGCCACGTTCATCATGCCGAACAGCTCACCCTTCTGGAAACCCTGCCGGAAGTTGCGCACCCCCCACAGCTCCTGCTTGGCCCAGCTCGCCTCAAAGCGGTTCTGGTACTGGTGCAGACGCTGGGCGCTGAAATCGCCGTCCTTCAGGCACTCAAAGATGGTCTCGGCGGCCATCATGCCGCTCTTGATGGCAAGGTGGATGCCCTTCAGGCGCATGCTGTTCAGGAATCCCGCCGTGTCGCCCACCAGCAGTACGCCGTCGGCCGAGAGCTTAGGCATGGCGAAGTAGCCGCCGTCGGGGATGGTCTTGGCGCCGTAGTGCAGCAGCTCGCCGCCCTCAAGGAAGCCTTTGATGAAGGCGTGGGTCTTCCACTGCTGCATCAGGGCGTGGGGGTCCAGGGTGGCGTCCTTGTAGTCCAGGCCGACCACAAAGCCGACCGAGGCCAAGCCCTCGGCCATGCCATAGACCCAGCTGCCGCCGAACACGCCCTTGGGCATGGGCCAGCCCATGGTGTGGTAGACGTCGCCGGGCTTCAACTTCTGCTTGCCGGCCTCGGAGAGTTTCCAGACTTCCTTGACGCCCACCTGGTAAACCTGCTCGTTGCGGCCGGCGTCCAGCTTCAGTTTCGTGACCAGGTGCTTGGCCAGGCTGCCGCGCGTGCCTTCGCCCAGAACGGTGACCTTGGCCAGCAGGTTGGCGCCGGCCATGAACTCGCCCGCCTTCTGCTCGCCCCACTTGTTCACGCCCATGTCGCGCACGCGCACGCCCTTCACGCGTTCGCCCTCGAACAGCACGTCCGAGGCCGGGAAGCCGGGGAACATGTTCACGCCCAGGGCCTCGGCCTTGCCGGCCAGCCACTTCACCACCTTGTTGAGGCTGACCACGAACTTGCCCTTGTTGTGCATGGCGGCGGGCACGTAGGGCAGCTTGCCGGCCTTGCCGCCGGGCTTGAGCTTCATCATGGCGTCGCCGGCGACGGGCGCTTCCAGGGGGAATCCCTGCTCCTTCCAGTCGGGCATGAGTTCCGAGATGCCGCGCGGGTCCATGACCGCGCCGGAGAGCTGATGGTGCCCGAACTCGGGGGCCTTCTCGACCACCGCGACATTGGGCTCCAGCTTGGTCTGGGCGGTCTCGTTGTGCTTCTTCACCAGGTTCATCAGGTGAATGGCCAGGGCAAGGTTGGCCGGGCCGGCGCCCACCAGCAGCACGTCCATTTCCATGGACTCGCGCTCGATGGCGTTAGGGTCGTAGGGTGTGCCGTGTTCGTCGCTCATGGGCCCAATCTCCGTTAAACGGCTGTTTAATGTCTGCGGGGCCGGCTGGCCAGTGGCTCGCCGCCTTGCGCTGGCGCTGGCGGCCCGGGCCATGCAAGATGCACGGCCCGGGCGAGGAGCTGCCATGGCTGCCATGATGCACGAACTGAAGGTGATGCACCCCGAGCGCGACTGCCGCTGCTACCTGCTGATTGACCGCCCCAGCCGCCAGGCGGCGCTGATTGACCCGCGCTTTGACGACGTGCGCGACTACCTGGGCGAGCTGCAGCGCTACGGGCTGGACCTGAAGTTCGCCGTGGATACGCATACCCATGCCGATCACCTTTCGGGGGCCGACCGGTTGCGCAACCTCACCGGCTGCAAGGTGGTCATGGGCCGCGCCACCAAGTCGCGGGTGGCGGACACGCGGGCTGACGACGGCCAGGTGCTGCCCCTGGGCCGCACCGAGTTGCGCGTGCTGCACACGCCGGGCCACACGCCCGACAGCATCTGCGTGGTGGCGGGCAACCAGGTGTTCACGGGCGACACGCTGTTTATCGGCGGCGCCGCGCGCACGGACTTCATGGGCGGCGACTCGGGCCAGCTTTACGACAGCTTCCGCAAGATCGAGGCCCTGGGGCCTGACACCCAGGTCTGGCCCGGCCACGACTACAACAAGAAGGCCAGCAGCAGCGTGGCCCGTGAGCTGCAGACCAACCCGCTGTTCATGCTGAAGGACCGCGATGAAGTGCGGCGGCGGCTGGACATCAAGGGCCAGTTGCCCGCCAACATGGCCGAGATCCTGAGCTTCAACACCGAGGCCGGGTTGCGCGAGGCGCAGATCGTGCGCGGCGAAGACCTGTGGCGCCTGGGCACGGCCGGGCAGGACTACACCCTGCTCGACGTGCGCTACGCCGACGAGTGGGCGGCGGCGCGCTCAGCGCACGCTGTTCACGTTCCCATGCCCCAGGTGCGCGAGCGCTGGGCCGAGATTGAGAAGCTGCCGCGTCCCATTGTGAGCGTGTGCCGCTCGGGCGTGCGCGCCACCATGGTGATGATGACCGCCCGCCATGCCGGCGACTCGGACTGGCTGCTGCTGGAGGGCGGCATGCTGGCCTGGCAGAAGGCCGGTCTGCCCATGGTGTGCGACTGCGGCGCGCCGGAAGTGATCGCCAGCGGCCAGGCCAAGGGCGGATCCTGCGCCGTGGGCGGCGGCACCTGCGCGGCGGGCTAGCGGCGGGGACGACACCATGAGCGAACACGCACGTATCGGCATCGTCACCGTCTCGGACCGCGCCAGCCGCGGCGAGTACGAAGACAAGGGCGGCCCGGCCATTGAGGCCGAGCTGGGCAAGATCCTGCTTTCGGACTGGGAGGCCGTGGGCGTGGTGGTGCCCGATGAGCCGGCGCAGATTGAATCCGCCCTGATGGACCTGGCCGACAACGAGAAGTGCTGCCTGATCGTGACCACCGGCGGCACCGGCCCCGCCCCGCGCGACGTGACGCCCGAGGCCACGGAAGCGGTCTGCCACAAGATGATGCCGGGTTTCGGCGAGCTGATGCGCGCCGAGAGCCTGAAGGTGGTGCCCACGGCGATCCTGTCGCGCCAGACGGCGGGCATACGCGGCCGCAGCCTGATCATCAACCTGCCCGGCAACCCGCCTGCCATCCACGATTGCCTGATGGCGGTGTTTCCCGCCGTGCCGTACTGCATTGACCTGCTGGAGGGTCCGTGGCTGGAGACGGACGCGGACTACTGCCCCTCGTTCCGGCCCAAACACGCGGCCAAGAAGAGCCCGACGCAGTCGTGACCGGCGTGGGGCCGCGGCAACACAAGAAAGAAAGGGCTGCCCTGCAGGGCAGCCCTTTCCTGTCCTGAACGCGGCCTACCTGCCTTCCATGGCCTTCTTGCAGGTGTTGAGGATGATTACGCCGTAGCCGGTGCCGTAGGCCTTGGTGTAGCCATACAGCGGATAGTCCCAGAAGCTGCCGTCATCGTATTGGCCCGCTACGACCAGGTCCGCCAGCTTGGCTGCATAGCCGGGCCGCACGTCGGCGGGCAGCGCCAGCACATTGCGCGAGGCGTAGTAGTGGCCGAAGTAGTAGTAGTACGGCGCGGTCGCGTACCAGGCCTCGTGGGGGAACTGGCGGCCGCGGCCAATCTCGATGAAGATGTGGTCCTTGTAGAAGCGGTCCAGGGCGTCCTGGATATCTTTGGCCGAGAGCTTGCGGCCCCAGGTGAGCAGGGCGTTGTCGCCGCTCTGGCTGCGGCCCAGCGAGCCCCGCACCTGGTTGGCATCACCCATGGGGTAATGCATGTGCCCGCTGCTGTAATAGTAAGCGCCGTTGGGAATGCGGTGCCGCACCAGGTAGTCGAGGCCGATCTCCACGTTGTGGTCGCGAATGGAGAGGCCGCCGGTCCGTCCCTCATGGAGCGCCACCATGGCGGCCGCCGTGGTGAACGAAGTCGAGATGTCGCCCGAGGGGCGCAGCGTGCGATGGTGAAAGTCGTAATAGCCCCAACCGCCATCGAGGCCCTGGTGGTCCATGAGGCGGCGAAGCTCGTGATCGGCGCGCTTGCGCAGGCGCTCCTTGTCGGCGGCAAAGCGGGCGTCCTGCATGGCTGCCGCGAGTGCCTGGATCATGTAAGCGTGCGACCACACGTTATAGAAGGTGTCCATGGTCGCGCGGGGCGTATCGGGCGCGGTGATGAGATACTCGAAGCCCTTGCGCAGGGCGGCGTTGATCTCCGGGGTGGGTGGCAGGCCCAGCAGCCCCATCAGGCACAGGGCCGTGCTGGCATTGCCCCACACGTGCAGCGAGTTGATGCTGCCCAGGTAGATGTCGTTGGGGCGCTCATCCATGTAGCCCCAGTCGCCACTCTTCTTCTGCGTGGCCAGCACATGCGCCACGGCGCGGTCCAGCGCGGACTGGTGCTTCCAGGTCACGGCAGTTGCCGATGGACCCGCCTGGCCCGCGGCCTGGCTGTTGGCCGCAGGCGGCTTTGGGGCCGGGGCGTTTACTGTCGGCGTGCAGGCGGCCAGTGCCAGCACGGGCAGGCAGGCCGGCAACAGGCGTTTGAGGATCGGGTGCTTCATGGGTACCCCCGGCTGGACTACTGGGCTGCCTTGACCGTGACCTTCAGGCCGAGCAGCAGTTTGCCGTCGGCGTTGTCGAGCTGCACCGTCACCGCCACGTTGCCGCGCCGCACCACCGGGCTGAGGGCAGTCACCGCGCCCGGAACGGCAATGCCGTCATCGCTGGTCACCTGCACTGCGGCACCGGGGGCAAAGCGGGCGCGCTCGGCTGCCGGCACATTCACAGTCACGCACAGCCGCGCAGTATCCACCAGGCCGGCCAGGCTCTGGCCTGCGCGTACTTTGTCGCCAACCTTGGGGCCGCCCGAGATGCCGTTGCCTTCCAGGCCGCCTGCCAGGACCAGGCCATCGTGAGGGGCCACAACGCGGAAGGCCGCCTTGTCGGCTTCCAGGTCCGCGCGGGCCTTGCGGGCATCCTCGGCGCCCTGGCCGGCGCGCAGGAAGCGGATCTCCGCTTCAAGCTGGCCCTGCTCCACGGCCTTCTGGACGCGAGCCAGCTCCAGCCGGGCGCTGCGCACCTCGGCATCGAGGTCAGCCTCGTAGCGGGGCAACTCCACGCTCTTGAAGCGCTCGAAGTTCGCCTTCTGCATCTCAAAGCGCTCTTTTGTCTGCTTCAGGCGGCGCTTGCTGCGGTTCAGCACGATGTCCTGGCTTTCCTTGGCCAGGTCGTTGCCCTGGTACAACTTCTCGAGCTGGGCCAGTTCTTCCTCCTGGTCCTGGATGTTGAACTGGCTGCTCTCGATGTCCATCTCGCGCAGGCGGATGCGGTTGGCCTTGTCCTTGGCCAGATAAAAGGCCTGGGCCTCCTCGGCGCGTTCTGCCTCGCGACGGGCGCGCTCCAGGGCCAGCGGAGCCGTGCCCTTGGCGTGCTCCAGGCCGGCTCGGGCAAGCTCAAGTGCCCAGTCGGCGGCGCGCACGTTCTCGGCGGCGCGCGTCATCTGGCGCTCGTAGTCCGTGGCGTCCAGTTCAGCGACCAGGTCGCCCTTGCGAACAAACGTGCCGGCTGCCGCAAGCTGCTTCAGGCGCAGCTCGCCGCCGTAGTTCTTCAGCTCGACCTTCAGGTCCGTGGCCTGGACGCACTCCAGCGTGCCCTCGTGGGTCTTGGGTGCGGGGGCTTCCTGGGCCACCAGCAGCAGGTTGGGAACAGAGAGAAGGGTCAACACCGAAAGTGCCGTCACGGCAAGCGTCCGCATGCAAGGTCTCCGCAAAAGGAAGCAAATGAAGGAACGGGAGTATAACTCCCTACGGACGGGGCAATGTGCATCGGCAGGAAAAAGCGAAACCGGCCCGCGTCAGCGGGCCGGTTGGCAGGCATCAAGTTACTCCTCCGAGGGGTTCTCCTCGGGTGTTTCGCCTTCGGGCGGAGTCTCGCCTTCCGGTGTGGTGCCGCCGTCGCTGGTCTTGGGCTTGTCCTGGGTAATGGTCGGCGTGTAGCCGTCCTTCCAGGGGCCCTCGGTCTCGCCGAGAATCCACAGCACCAGCGAAGTGCCGCAGAGTTTGCCGAACGAGGGGTGGTCCAGCCAGGTGCCGTCGCTCTCGCGCACCTTGAGGCAGGCCTTGACGCAGATCTCGTTGATCTGGGGGAAGGTCTTGGCTCCCACGTACTTGGCGGCCATCAGGGTGTAGTAGTGGCCGTAGTTCCAGTAGTAGGCCGCGTTCCACCAGCGGTCAAAGCAGTGGGGCGAGCCGCCCTTGTTGGGCGGGTTGTAGTACTCCATGCGGCGCACGGCATCCAGCTCGCCGCGGTAGCGCACCCACACGTCAATCAGCTTCTTCAGGTCGCCCTTGGAACGCAGGCCCGCGATGTTCAGCGTAAGGTCGCACACCGCGTTGCGGCCCTGGGAGCCACGGATATCCACGCCGCTGGCGTTGCCGGTGGTCATCTCCTTGGAGCCGGCGCGGTACACGTAAGTATCCTGCCCGCCGTTATTGGGATCCTTGACCCGCAGGTTGGTCAGCAGCGTCTCGGCGGACTTCAGGCTCTCCTTGGGGATCTTGATCTTCATGTCCTTCTGCACGTTGTAGAGCACCAGAAGCGCCGCCGCCGTGCAGAACGAAGGGCTTTCGCCCATGTCGGGATAATAGGCCCAGCCGCCCTCTTCAATCTTGGCCTCACCGCCGCCCTCCGGGAACTTCTGCAGCACGTACTTTACTTCCACCTCGGTGCCGCCCCGCTTCAGCTTGAGTACGATCTCGTCGCCCGCCGCCAGCTCGCGCAGCATCAGGATGGCATGCAGGATGGTGGGCGCCTGCTGGCCGTTGATCTCCACGATCTGGTCGCCGTTGCGGACGCCGGCCTTCTCAGCCACGCCGCCCTTCTTCACGTCCTTCAGCACCGCAGGCACGCGCGGGTTGCCGGCGTACTCCACGTCAAACTGCGGGTCGCCCGGCTGGACGATTGCGTCTGCCAGGACCTCGCCGCTCATTTCCTGGCCGTCGCGGATCCACTTGACCAGGTAATTGCGACCGGCCGGGAAGTTGCCGAAGGTCTCGGCGAAGTGGTCCAGGCCGATAATGGGCACATCGCCCAGCCAGGTCACGCGGTCGCCTTCCAGCAGGCCGAGCTGTGCTGCTGCCGAACCCTCCAGGGGCTCGCCGTCTACCACGACGCCGCTTTCGTCGCCCTTGTCTTCTTCCTTGATGAAGAAGCCGAACCAGCCTTCCGGGGCCGAGCCGGCCTCAAAGCTGGCGGACTTCTTCTTTCCGGCGCGCTTGTATTCAACCTTCACCTTCTTGCCGACCACGATTTCGCCTTCAGCGCCGCGGTAATCCGCCAGGGTGGTGATTTCCTTGCCGCCCAGCTTGGTGATGATGTCGCCGGCCTGCAGTTCATCCTTGCAGGGGCTGAAACGCAGGAAGCCCTCCAGCACCGGGCCCTCGCCGGTACCCTCGCTGACCTTCAGGCCCAGGTAGCCGGGCCAGGTGGGCACGAGCTGCACGTCGCGCGAAAAGTCCTTGGCGCCGTCGCGGGCCACCTTGAGGTTGATCTTCTGGCCGCCGACCCACTCGGTCTCCAGCATGTAGAAGTCCACTGCGTTCTCGATGCGCAGGCCCTCCGCGCCCGTGATGCGGTCGCCGACCTGCAGGCCGCCCTTCTCGGCGGCGCTGCCGGGCAGGATGCGCGCGATGGGCGCCCCGCCGCGGTACTTCTCGTCAGTGGGCAACTCCAGCACCACGCCCAGGGTGGTGGGCATGGTCTGGTTCTTGAAGCGTGACGACATTTTGGCCTTGCGCTTGCGCTCCATGAGGGGCGCCGGGTTGTTCGAGAGCTGCAGCTTCAGCATGGAGGTAACCATGCGGCGGCACACCGAGGTAAACTCGGCCTTGCGCTCGGGGTCCGTGGTGGCCAGGAACTCCATGTGCAGGAACTTCATGCCCAGGGTGTAGCGCCAGTTGGCGTACTGCACCTTCAAGGACAGCTTGCCGCGGTACACGCGGTCCATGACAAAGTCGGAGGCCTTCTTCAGGGCGGCCTCGATGCGCACGGGGTCAACTTTCACGTGATAGCGCAGGGCAATGCCCGCCACCGAAGTAGCGGCAATGGCGTCCACCGCCTGGTCAGCCGTCTCCGAGAGCAGGCTGCCGGACAGCTCCACGTCCCATGAGCCGTTCTCGTTCTGCTGCTCCAGGATGAACTCCACGCCGCGCTGGATGGCAGAACGGATTTCCGCGTCCGCGGGCATCGGACCGGACAGGTCCAGCGGCGCGTCCGGCTTCCAGCCCGCGGGCAGGGTGCCCGCCCGCTGCAAGAGCTGCGGGCCTGAACCGGCCTGTCCCGGCGCGAAGGCCGGGTCCAGCAGCAGGCTCAGCGATGAGCCCGGCTGGGCAAGGTCCGAAGCAGCAAGCTGCGGAGCCGGCGTGTTGACCAACGACGGCGCGCCGACAGCGGCGCCGTGGGGCACCTCCATCGTTTTGCGAGCGTGGGGTGAGCCACTTGCCAAAGCAAGGACCAGCCCCCCGACCGCGCCGACACCCATGAGCGACCGAATCATGACGACTCCCCGAAAAAGAAGACAGCGCTCCCGGGCTGCTGTCTCTCCCCTGTTGGCGGCAACTGTTGGCAATGAAACGCAAAGCGTGGTACGCGGTTCCCGCCCCCGCCGGGCAGGAAATCGCAAACGCGTGAAGATCATACACCCTGGCCCAACCAACCGCACACAGAATCAGCCTTGAGATTCACGCTCGGCCTGCGTCTGAATTTGCACACAACCACCACCCCCTGCAAATGCCGCAGGCGGTAGCGGTTGTGTCAGCGAAAGTCGCGTTTCTTTCCACGGCCTGTAACAAGCTGCCACAGCAAAGGTTACAGCGAATCGTCACTTGCCCTTGTCCTCCGGGCCGGGGGTGATGGGGCGGCGCGGCTCTTCGGCGGGCGGCTGGGGCTCGCGGTTCTTGTGCTCAGTAATCACGGGCATGGAGGCTTGCTTGAGGAACAAGATGGCCATGCAGAAATTGACCAGCGGAGGTGCCGCCTCCGGCCTTTGCTGGCGAGTGTTGACCCACGAGCCATCGTCCTGCTGGGTGTCCAGCAGCGCCTCGGCGCCGATGCGGTACCAGTCGCGGTCGTCATCAAGCTTGCGGATACCGGCCAGCACGCAGGCTCGCTCGACGGCATACAAATCATAGTAGGTCCCCATGCCGTCGGAATTCACGCTTTCCAGCTGGCCGGAAAGCCGCTCCGGCGTGAGGTAGGAGCCTGTGATGTGCGCCCGCGCGCCGCGGATGGCCAGGCCAATGTCAAAGGCCAGGCTGTCGTCGAGCATGCCCCGCAACTTCAGTTCATCCATGCAGATGGTGAGGCTGGAAACACCCGCAGCTGTCATCTGCAGCGAGGCTCCCTCCCTCTGGCTGGTTGCGTAGGCCCAACCACCGGGGTGAATGTTCCCCTTCTTCGGTGACTGCTTTCGCGAGCGGGTCTTGCGCTGGTCGTCGGTGCCTTCGCGCTGGTCCACCTCATGCACGTACTCCACGGTGGGCAGGCTGGACTTCCAGTAGGTCTTGACCAGACGCCGGGCCTCGTCATGGAAGGCTCGTGCATTGACCGGCGCGCCCAGCAGGCTGGCGGCCTTGAGACCCAGAATGGCGTACTGGCTGCACGAGTTGTCGGTGTGGCCGTGTGCCGAGTTGCTGCTGGTGGTGGCCAGCGGAGTGTAGCCGTAACCGTCGTCTCCCACAGCACAGGCCTGCAGGTCCTTGGTCAACTGATCCACCATGGCGCGATGCGTGTCGGGCAGGGTGGTGCGCACGCGCTGCCGGGCTTGTTCGAATGCTGCGGGGGCGTCGGCGGTCAGCATGCCGGCCTCGCGCTGCTCGCGCTCGTGGTAGGCCTGAAAGAACATCAGCATCAGGGCGATGTCGTAGCTGCAGCGGAACCGGCTGTTCTGCTCCTGCAACAGCCGCGCCAGTCCGCGCTGTACTGCCTTGCTGTCGCGGTCGAAATCGCCGTGCAGAAGGGCCAGAAGGCAGAGCGCCGTATTGCCCGGCCGGCCCTGGTGGACACCCCGGAATGCGCCGGTTTCATCCT
>JADLBZ010000275.1 GCA_020847415.1 Planctomycetota bacterium | reverse complement strand
TTCGCCACCGACCCCAAGAGCCTGCCCGGCGACGTCGAGATCACGCACATCAACATCAACGACAACACGGTCTCGGGCATCCGGCACAATACGCTGCCTGTGTTCAGCGTGCAGTACCACCCGGAAGCAAGCCCCGGCCCGCACGACAGCCTGCACCTGTTCCAGCGCTTCTACCGCATGGCGGAGCAGGCCAAGCGGTAGCCGGACATACACGCGACAGGCCGCCGGTTTGCGCCGGCGGCCTGTGTGCTTGCGCGCGTGCGTCGGTCCGGCATCAATCGAGCTTGAGCACCTTGAGCTGGTTGCGGTGGGCCGGGTCAGGCGCCGCCACCGGGTTGGTCATGCCGGGCAGCAGCGTCGGAGGCGGCGGCAGTGCGCCAGAATAGGCCGGGCCCGCTGCACCGGGCGTGGGCGCACCCAGATAGTAGTAGTCGTAGCTCTCCCAGCTCATCTGGTGCAGCACGACAACCACGTCGTCACCGTCCACCACGGCGTCGTAGCCGAACCAGGCCGCGGCTGTGCAGCGATAGCCCTGGGGCATGCCGGCAGGAGGCGTAGTGGTGCTGGGCGTGCAGGTGGCGACACTCAGCCGGTACGCCGAGGGCGCGCCCGAGCCGAAGTTGTCCCATTGCAGGTTATGAAGTTCGAGGCCCCAGGCCGTGGGCGACTGGTAGAGCAGGTCCACACGCTTCTGCCCGTTCTGCATGCGGGCGTGAACCGAGGGCATCTGCGCGCCCGGCACCGTCACCGCCTGCGCCGGCGTGAAGTGGCCGGCGGCGTCACTGCTGTAGGCCAGGTACACGCCATCAGACTTCTCGTAGGCGTAGAACACCTCCATGGTGCTGCCGCTGCCCAGCACACACACATGGGGGTCGAACGGAACCACGTCGTCCTCGCGGTCCACCAGCACATCGCTGAACAGCCCGCCTTGCAGGCGCGCGGCACACCGGAAGATGGCGCTGCTGCGCATGTTCCAGGTGCCGGGGATGGGCACCAGCTCGGTGTAACCGTAGCCCACGACCAGGTCGCCCGCGCTGCTGTAGCAAAGGTGCATCAGTTGCGGGGTCACGTCGTTGCCGGGGCTGCAGAGCACCTGCCACGCCCCAAAGGTGTAGCCCAGCGGGGTCTGGTTGGCGTCAAAGCCCGTGGGTGTCGCCTCCACCAGCACCAGTTCCGTGCTGGGGCCGGATGCGCCCCCCACCGTGCGCCAGTACAGGCAGGCAAAGGTGTAGTCCGGCGCAATGGCGGCCTGCACCAGGCGCTGTCCCCAGGTCTGGCTGCCTTCCAGGTCCGCGACAACCGGGAAGCTGGCGCCGCGATCCAGGCTGATCTCCGCCTGCACTTGTCCATCGCCGGTGTAGACCACGCCCAGCACGTTGCCCAGCGCGGCGATTTCCTGGTCGCGCCACGAGCCGAAGTCCGGCGCGTAGCTGTCCTCGCCGCCTCCGGTGACCGTGCCGGTCTGCGCGTCCATCTGCAACCAGCGCCGGGTGCGCTGGCCGTACTGCGGCGTGCCGGGGTCGCCGTCGTAGCACACCACACTGTAGCGGTCACCCGAGACAGCCACTGCCGGCAGGCAGAACTGGAATGATTCGCTGCTGTAGATGGTGGTCTCGGTCACGCCCGGGCGCGAGCCCGATGCAGCGCCCGCCGCCAGGTTGATGGCGCTGTTGTTGCCCAGCCGCAGGCGCACCCCCACGTTAATGACGCCGCTGGGCGTGGGCACCTGCAACAGCAGCACCTGCGTCGCGTTCACGTTGCCGCGCACCGTGAGACGGGTGAAGCCGTCGCCGGTGGCGTCCAGCATGAGGCCGCCATAGGAGAGCCCCGCTCCGTCAAGCATCATGCCCGCGGCGGCAATGGTCTCGGCGCCGCCATTGGGCACGCCGTTGCCGTCGTCCACATGGCCCATGGAAACCCGCGTCAGCCCCGCGTTGCCCAAACCGCGAGCGACCACCGAGAAGGCGAAGTCAACCCCGGCGGGAGTCTCCAGCTCGTATACGCGGTCAAAGCGCGTCACGCGGAATCGGCCGGCGTTGACCGCGCCCGAGAGCGTGTCGGTGCCCGCCGGTTGCAGCTCAGCCAGGCCTGCGGCCAGGCTGACCTGCGACGTGGTGGGGTTGCCGGGAGTGCCCGGCTGCCAGGAGCCTGTCGTGGGGCTGAGCCCCGAGCTGCAACTGGCCACGAAGGCCAGAGATGCGCCGGCTAACGCGGCGCCAAGGAAAGCACGCATGAAATTTCCTCGATTTCAGCAGTGCCAGGGGAAGGGGATGTCCTCCGCTCGCAGCGATGCAATCGCCATGCCAATAGCCACTTTGCCTGCTTCCGGACCGTCCACTGGCAGCGGTGTTACCACCTGTGGGTAACGGGGCTACGCCGCCCACCCGCGCCGAAGCTATGCTGCGCCCATGGCAGAGCTGAGTTTCGTCAGTGCCCGGCAGGCCGTTGCGGGGATCCGCAGCGGCGAGCGCGTTTTCATCGGCAGCGGGGCCGCAGAGCCCAGCCGCCTGGTGGCCGCCATGACGGCCCGCCACGCCGAGCTGCGCGACGTGAACGTCCTGCACATCCTGACCCTGGGCGAAGCGCCCTACGTGGCACCTGAGTGCGCGGGCAGCTTCCGGCACACCGCGTTCTTCATTGGCCCCAACGTGCGCGCGGCGGTGCAGGAGGGCCGCGCCGACTTCGTGCCCATCTTCCTGGGCGAGATTCCGGCCCTGTTTGAGCGCCGCCTGCCCCTGGACTGGGCGCTGGTTCAGCTCAGCCCGCCGGACAAGCACGGCTACTGCACCGTGGGCGTGGCAGCCGACGTGGTCATGGGCGCCATCCACAACGCCCGGCATGTGGTGGCCGAGATCAACCCCAACATGCCGCGCACCTGGGGCAACACCATCGTGCATGTGTCGCGGCTGCACGCCGCCGTGCAGGTGGATTACCCCCTGCCGGAACTCAAGTCCGAACCCATTGACGACGTCTCGGCGGCCATTGGCCGTAACGTCGCGGGCCTGATTGACGATGGCGACTGCCTGCAACTGGGCATCGGCACCATCCCCAACGCCGTGCTGCGCGAGCTGCGCAACCACAGGCGCCTGGGCGTGCACACCGAGATGCTCTCCGACGGGATGGTCGAACTGGTTGAGTGCGGCGCCGTGGACTGCAGCCTGAAAAACTATCACCCCGGCAAGCTGATCTGCAGCTTTGTCATGGGCACCCGGCGGCTGTACGACTTCGTGGACGACAACCCGTTCATTGAGAGCTACGGCAACGAGTTCGTGAACGACCCCTTTAACGTGGCCAAGAACGACCACATGGTGGCCGTGAACAGCGCCCTGCAACTGGACCTGACCGGCCAGGTCAACGCTGATTCTGTGGGCGTGATGCCCTACTCGGGCATCGGGGGGCAGGTGGACTTCATCCGCGGCGCAGCCCGCAGCCGCGGCGGCAAGCCCGTCATCGCCCTGCCCAGCACGGCCAAGGGCGGCACCATCAGCCGCATTGTTCCCACCTTGCTGGAGGGTGCGGGCGTGGTCACCAGCCGCGGCGACGTGCATTACGTGGTGACGGAGCACGGGGTAGCAGACCTGTACGCCAAGGGCATCCACGAGCGCGCGAAGGCGCTGATCAGCATAGCCCACCCCAGTTTCCGTGAAGAGCTTTCGCGCAAGGCGCGCGAGTTGCGGTTGATCCCGGCCTGACCCGCGCGATTGCCGCTCCCTCCGTTGACCGCGGCCCAAGCGCCGCGATACTGGCCCCATGCGCATCGGCAACCTCCAGCTCCCCAACAACCTCGTCGCCGCGCCGCTGGCGGGCATCAGCAACCGGGCCTACCGCGTGCTTTGCCGCCGGTACGGCGCCGGGCTGGTGTTCGTTGAGATGCTGAAGGTGGAAAGCGTCCTGCACCACAACCGCAAGACGATGACGCTGAAGTACTACCGCGAGGATGAGCGCCCGGTCGGCATCCAGTTCTGCGGCAACAACCCCTCCTGGCTGGCCGAAGCCTGCCGCATGGCCGAGGCCGAGGGCTACGACGTGGTGGACTTCAACATGGGCTGCCCGGTGCCCAAGATCGGCAAGTGCGGCGCGGGCAGCGCCCTGATGGCCTACCCCGAGCGCGCCGCCAAGTGCATTGAGGCAATGGTGAAGGCGGTGAAGATCCCGGTCACCGTCAAGATGCGCGCGGGCGTGAACGATTCGTGCCTGAACTTCACGCAGATCGGCCGCATTGCCGAGGACGCCGGCGTTGTGGCCCTGACCATTCACCCGCGCACCCGGGCGCAGATGTTCACCGGCAGCGCCGACCACGCCCGCACCGGCGAGCTCAAGGCCGCGGTCAGGATCCCGGTCATTGCCTCGGGCGACGTCAAGGAACCCGAAGACGCCGTGCGCATCCTGCGCCAGACCGGCTGCGACGGCATCATGCTGGGCCGCGGCGTGTGGGGCCGGCCGTGGCTGTTCCGCGAGATCAGCGAGACCCTGCGCCACGGGCGGGTGATTACGCCGCCGCCGGGGCCGCTGGAGCGCCTGGCGGTGCTGCGCGAGCACTTTGAAATGCTGCTGGAGAACTTTGACGTGACCCACGCCTGCAACGTGGTGCGCCGCTACGCCACCTGGTATGTGCGCGACGTCGAGGGCAGCGCGCAGTTCCGGGCGCGCATCACGCGCGTTGCCACGCGCGACCAGTTCCACGAGGTGCTGGACGAGATCACCCGCGCCTTTGAGGAGCAGCTTGGCGTGCCGGACGACGAGCAAATCAGCGCCCGCGTGGCAGTGGCGGGATGACGGAACGCCCCATGGCCGGCACGACCACCGATTCGCTTTACGACTCGCCCGAGCTCTACGACCAGTTCAGCACCGGCGTGCCCGGCGACGTCGAGTACTTTGCCGGGCTGGCCCGCCGTTGCCGCACGGTGCTGGAACTGGCCTGCGGCACGGGCCGCGTGACCGCACCCATGGCTGAGGCCGGGGCGAGCGTGGTCGGCCTGGATGCATCAGCCGCCATGCTGGAGGCCGCGAGCAAACGCATCGCCGCCCTGCCTGCTGCCGCCCGCAAGCGGGTAACCCTTGCCCAGAGCGACATGCGGGGCTTTGACCTGGGGCGCACGTTTCCGCTGATCGTCATCCCCTACCGCGCGTTTTCGCACCTCATTGAGGTGCCCGACCAGCGCGCCTGCCTGGAGTGCTGCCGCGAGCACCTGGCCCCGCGCGGGCGGCTGGTGGTGAACCTGTTTGACCCCAACCTGAAGGTGCTGGCGTTTTCGCTTACGCCGGCAGGCTCGTCGGTGCGGCAGTTGCGCGAGCTGGTAACACCGGACGGCGGTCGCATTCTGGTCACCGTGGCGCGCACCCCCTGCCCCGAGGAACAGCGCTTCCAGGAAAACTGGATCTACGAGGCGTTCGACCGCGACGGCCGCAGCCTCTGGCGCCGCTGCCGGCAGATACACCTGCGCTACTTCTACCGCTACGAGATGGAACACCTGTTCGAGCGGTGCGGCCTGCGTGTCGAGAAGCTGGAGGGCGGCTTTTGCGGCCAGCCGTACCACCACGGCGGCGAGCAGATCTGGACCGTGCGCCGCGCCTGAACATGGATTGCGCCCCGCCAGGCCCAACCACAGAAGGCACTTCAGCAACGAAGGCAACGGCGTTTCACGCCAAGGCGCAAGGGTGACAAGTACACCGCCGTATCAGAGGCGGGAGCGCAAGCAACCGCATCCGGCAGCAGGAACTCCCGCGTGCAGTTCCAGTCCGTGATGCGGGCGCCCTCGCCCGCACTGCCGTTGCCTTGGCAGTTCGCCGTGACCGGGTGACTCCGTTTTCAATTGTCGTTGCGCTTCTTCGCGGCCGCCGCGTCAGCAGTTGCCGTTGCTGCGCTGCGTGCGCCCACCGGCGATGCCACACCACATTGCGAGGAACCTACTTCGCTTCTTCGCCCAGCCACGGCTTGAACGTGAACAGGTAGCCCAGCGCCGCAATCGTCTTGCCGTCCTTGATGTTGTTGGCCTTGAGCTGCAGCCGCAGGTCACGGAACGAGAACGGCTTGGCCGTGATCTGCTCGTCGTCGTCGAACTTGGTCTGGCCTTGCGTCAGCTCGGTGGCCAGGAAGATGTGCATCTTCTCGTCCAGGATGCCCGGGCTGGGGTAGAGCGTAAACAGGTGCTCCAGCTTGCCCGCCTTGTAGCCGGTTTCTTCTTCAAGCTCGCGCTCGGCGCAGGCGCGGGGGTCTTCGCCCGGGTCCAGGGTGCCGGCCGGGATCTCCCACATGGGACGCTTGGCCCCGATGCGCCACTGCTCGATCAGCAGCACGGTGTCCTTGTCCAGCATCGGCACCACACAGGCTGCCCCCGGGTGTTCAATCACCTCGCGAGTGACCTCTTTGCCTTCATCGTTTTGCAGGGTCACGCGCGCCACCTTGAAGGCGCGCCCCTCAAAGACCTGCTGGCGGTTCTTCTGGATCATTTCTGGGCCACCTGGGTGCGGGTGTGCTGCAGGGCAAGCAATGGGCCGGACTCCAGCGCCATCGAGCCGGACGCAAAATCCTCGGCCGATGGCGGCAGCGTCTCGCCCCGCGACTGCACGAACACGTCAAGCTGGCGCGATTCGCCCGGGGCGAGTTCAAAGCGCGGCTCGGCCTGCGCAAGCGCCATACGGCCCAGGTCGCTGCCTGCAGTAGCGTCGGCCACGTCCTTCAGCCAGCGCACCGGCCACTCGGTGCCGCTGCCGTCGCGGGCGCTCAGGGTGCCGGCAAAGGCGGCCTTCTCCTTGCCGTCGTTGCGCACCAGCAGGCGATACAGGCGGCCCTTGGCGGCGATGCCCAGGTCCGTTCGCAGGCGGTCCGACCAGGCCTCGCGGTAGCTGGGTGCCTCGTCCAGGTCGCGCAACTCGACGAACAGGCCGCCGGACTCGCCCTGCAGCAGGCCAACGGTCTTGGCCACGGCGCTGGTGGGCACATTGACCTCGGGCGGTTCAGCCTTTCCGCGCGGTGCCACGCGCGTCAGCACATAGGCGAAGAACAGCGCCGAGGCCAGCGCCGAAAGGCCAACCAGGGCGTTAAGGGCCCAGCGGGCGCGGGTGGCCTGCTTGCGCGCCGTTTCAAAGTCGTCGTCGGGTTGCGGGGCTGCCTCGTTCATGGCCCGGGCAGCATAGCGGTGCAGGCGGCACTAGTGTTGCATCCAAATTGAAATTGGGGGCGTCGGTTCCGTCCCGCTTCTGCATTAGGCCGCGACGGGCGCTCGCGACACGCGCCCTCCGGGCTTCTGTCACTTGCTGTCGCGGAAAAGACCGCACGCGATGGATGGAACCACCCCTGAAATCAATCGCGACGCGGCACTATCCCAGAGCACGGCGCCTTTCGCGCAGGGCCAGGATCAGCTCCACCTCGCCTGTGGTGATGCCGACTTCCTGGGCAATCTCGGTGGCGCGGCGCCCCTGGTCGGCCAGCAGGAAGACCTGCCGCTGCTGGGCGGCCCGCGGCCCGCCCTCGCCGGGCACCACACGCAAGGAAACCGGGCCCACCTGCACTACCGGCCGGGCGTCCAGCTCGGTAGCCAGAGACTGCAGGCGCTGGGTGCGCTCTTCGGCCTGCTTCAGCAGGCGCTCCAGGGCCAGCATTTTGTCCTCTGCCCGGCGGGTGGACTCAACAACCAGCCCCTGGATCTCGGTCAGCAGGCCCTCCATGCTGTGGAAGGTCTCCTGCTCGTACTTGCGGCGGGCCTCGGCACGGGCGGCATCGTCGCGCACACGGCGCAGGTGCCGCACCATGTTGATGGCCAACAGCGCCACGCCGGCCACCGCCAGCCCCACGCTGACCATGTCGGCGGCATCAGCCACGGTCGGCCTCCGCGCGGCGCAGGGCCGCCTCACGCTCCAGCACCTTGATGCGGACGTCGGCATCCTCGATCAGCCGGTTCAGGAAGCGCATGCGCGTGTCCAGCCGCGCAAAAGCCGCGCTGGCGAAGCTGTCCACCTGCACGAGCACGTCGCGGGCCTCGTTGAGGCGCCGTTCTTCCTCGGGCGTGGGGACGAAGGCGAAGTTCTGTGGCCGCGGTCGCGGCTGACGGCGCTGCGAGCGGCGCCACAGAAGGCGCGGCAGCAGCACAGCCCCTGCCACCAGCAGGAAGCCGACAACGCTGACGGTGACCTTCCAGGAGTCCATGGGGGCGCCTTGCGTTCTTGCACCTTTTATACACTTTTGTTGCGTGCCGGGCAACTCGCGATGTGAACAAATGAACAGGGCCGGCCCGAAGGCCGGCCCCAGATCAGCGTCTGCAAGCTACTTCGCGCTGCGCAACTGGTTGAGCAGGCTTTCCACCTCTTTGTGGACCTTGCGTGTCGCACGCACCAGCAGGCTGCCCTTCACGATGGTGACGCTGGCCTTGCCGCCCCAATCAGCCTGCACGGAGTCCTCGATCATCTCGACAATCTCGTCGGTCTCGACGTCCTTCTCCTCGTCGGGAATCTCGATGATCGGACCCGCGTCGTTGTCGTCGGCGCCTCGGAGCCGGATCTCCGGCGCCGGGAAGTCCTTGACCTTGGCGGTGATGTCCCGCACGTCGTAGGTCTTCAAGATGGAGGCCTCTTCGGCCTTCTCCTCGGTGGTGATGTACAGGACACCGTTCTTGAAGCTCTTGTGCAGCTTGATCTGCTCGATGACGATGTTCAGTGCACTCATCGCCTTGATGTCCGCCAGCTCCAGCGTGATCTTCTTGTCGTCCTCGTCCACGCCCTCCAGGGCCTTCTTGTCAATGACGATGGTGACGCGCGCCTTCTGGGCAATGTCCTTGATCACCGTCTCGACGTCGGCTTCCTCGTAGGCCACTTTGTCCAGGGTGGTGCTTTCCAGCTGCGACTCGATTTTTTTGTAGGTCGAGTCGTCATCGGCCAGCGCCGGCATTCCCAGCGCCGCCAGCAGTGCCACTGCTGCCACAAACCGTTTCATACGCGAGCTCCAGGGGAAGCGTGCGGGGTACCGGACTTGCCGGCACTGACAGTCTATGCCGCCGTGGCAGCTATTGCCAACCAGCGAATTCGCTCTTCTCGCTTGCGCGCAAGTTGGCAGGCCAGTCTTCGCGCTTGCGCAAAGGGGCGCTACGTACCCTCGCCCAGGTAGGCCGCCTTGACGCGGGGATCGTTGCGCAGGGCGGCCGAGGCGCCGCTGAACTGGATTTGCCCGCTTTCCAGCACGTAGGCCCGGTGGCTGTGCTTGAGCGCCACATGGGCGTTCTGCTCGACCAGCAGGATAGTTACACCCTCGCGGTTGATGGCATCCACGGTGGCAAAGATGGTCTGCACCACCAGCGGCGCCAGGCCCAGGCTGGGTTCGTCCAGCAGCAGCAGGCGCGGCTGGGCCATCAGGGCGCGGGCAATGGCCAGCATCTGCTGCTCGCCGCCCGAAAGGGTGCCGCCTTTCTGGCTGCGGCGCTCCGCCAGGCGCGGGAAGATGTCAAAGCCGCGCTGCAGGTCGCGCGCGATGCCGGGCTTGTCGCGCCGCGAATAGGCGCCCAGCAGCAAGTTCTCTTGCACGGTGAGGGCCGGGAAGATGCCGCGCCCCTCGGGTGCCATGACCAGCCCGCGCCCCACCAGCGTGTGGGCAGCCGCCCCCACGATGCTCTCGCCGCCGTAGCGGATCTCGCCGCTGCGCGGCTTCAGGAGGCCGCAAATGGCCGCCAGGGTGGTGGTCTTGCCTGCGCCGTTGGCGCCGATCAGGGTGACAACTTCGCCTTGCCGCACCTCAAGGCTGACGCCCCGCAGCGCGTGGATGGCGCCGTAGAAGACGTTGACGTCCTTGAGGTCCAGCAAGGTGGCAGGGGCGTCGCTCATGCCTCTGCCCCCAGGTAGGCCTCAATCACCTTGCGGTCCTGCTGCACCTCGCGGGGCGTGCCCAGCGCGATGGTCTTGCCGTAATCCAGCACCTGAATGCGCTCGCAGATTCCCAGCACCAGCCGCATGTCGTGCTCAATCAGCAGCACGGTCACCTTCAACTCGTCTCGAATGCGCCGGATCAGCCCCGCCAGCTCGGCCTTCTCGCCGCTGTTCATGCCGGCGGCGGGCTCATCCAGGCACAACAGCCGCGGCTGGGTGGCCAGGGCGCGGGCGATTTCCAGCTTGCGGCGGTGGCCGTAGGGCAGGCTGCGCGCCGGCAGGCCCGCCCGGTCCTCCAGCCCCAGGAAGGCCAGCAGGCGGTAGGCAATCTCGCGCTGGCGGGCTTCTTCGCGGTGGTGACGCCCGGTGCGCAACAGGCTGTCGAACAGCCGGCAGTGCGCGTGCTGGTGCGCGCCCGTCATGGCGTTCTCAAGCACGCTCAGCTCGTCAAACAGCCGGATGTTCTGGAACGTGCGGCTGACGCCCAGGCGGGCCACGCGCACGGGGCCGAGGCCGCGCAGGTCGCGCCCGGCAAAGCTGACGCTGCCCTGGCTGGGGGTGTAGACGCCAGTCAGCATGTTGAACACAGTGGTCTTGCCGGCGCCGTTGGGGCCGATCAGCCCGAACAGCTCGCCTTCGCGGATGCCGAGGTTGCAGTCATCCACGGCGGTCAGGCCGCCGAAGCGCATGGTCAGGCCGCGGGTTTCCAGCAGGCTGGTCACGGCTGCCTCCCCGGCTTGTCGCGGCTGGGCAGAAGGCGTCGCAGCAGCTTAAGGCTGAGCTCGCGCTGGCCGAAGATGCCCTGGGGCCGAAAGAGCATCATCACCACCAGCAGCAGGGCGTACAGCGCCATGCGAAAGCCGGAAAGCTCGACCTGCCGCTCGACGTCACGCAGCGCCTCGGGCAGCACGGTCAGAATCAGCGCCCCCACCACGGCGCCCGTGGAGCTGCCCAGACCGCCCAGCACCAGCATCACCACTACTTCCACGGACTTCATGTAGCCGAAGTTGGCCGGGCTGATGGTCAGCATCAGGTGACCGAACAGCCCGCCCGCCACACCGGCAAAGAAGGCCCCGTACACAAAGGCCGTAATCTTCATGCGGGCGGCGTTGATGCCCATGACCTCGGCAGCCAGCTCGTTCTCACGCACTGCAATCAGCGCACGCCCAAAGGTGCTGCGCTGCAGAAACCCGGTCAGGATCAGGCAGGTGGCTGCCGAGCCGTAGATCCAGAAGGTGTCCGCGTAGCCGGGGATGCTGGTCAGGCCCTTGGTGCCGCCCACTGCCCGGAAGTTGGATAGCAGGATGCTGACAATCTCGCCAAAGCCCAGCGTGGCGATGGCCAGGTAGTCGCCCTTCAGCCGCAGGGTGGGAATGCCCACAATCAGCCCGGCCAGCGCCGCTGCAATGCCCCCGGCCAGCAACGCCGGCGGAAAGCCCCACAGCCCGTCAAACAGCGGGGCCTCGCTGATGTAGCGGGCGGCATCCGGGTCAAAGTAACGCAAGGTGGTGGTGAAGTAGGCCGAGACGTAGGCCCCAATGGCCATGAAGCCCGCATGCCCCAGGCTGAACTGCCCTGTGAGGCCGTTGATGACGTTCAGGCTGATGGCCAGGATGATCGAGATACCGCACATGTTGACGATAAGCGCCGGGTAGGGCGGCACGGCATTACTGACCACCAGGTGCAGACCGAACGCCCCGGCGAGCCCAAGGCAGAGAATGCCCAGCGCCCGCAGCATCAGACCTTCTCCCGCCCGGACTTGCCCAGAATGCCCGAGGGCTTGACCAGCAGCACCACCACCAGCACCACAAAGGCTACCGCGTCGGCATAGGTGGTGTTCCAGGCCCCCACCATGCTCTCGGCTACCCCCAGCAACAGTCCGCCCAGTGCGGCACCGGGGATGCTGCCGATGCCCCCCAGCACAGCCGCCACGAACGCCTTCAGCCCAGCCAGCAGGCCCATCGTGGGCGTCAGTCGCGGTTGGTCCATGGCAATCAGCATGCCGCCCACGGCAGCCATGGCGCTGCCCAGCGCGAAGGTCAGGCTGACCGTGGCGTTCACGTTTACGCCCATCAGGCCGGCGGTGCGCATGTCATGGCTGCAGGCGCGCATGGCAGCACCGGTGCGAGTGCGCTGCACAAACAGGTGCAATGCTCCCACCATGGCCGCGGCGACCACGATGATGACCAGGCTGGTGTCCGCCACGGCGATGGGGCCCAGTGCCACGGACTCCTGGTCCATGTAGCGCGGGAAGCTCTTGGGATCGGCGCCGAAGACCATCTGCCCCACGTTCTGCAGCAGGATGGACACGCCGATCGCCGTGATCAGCGCAGACAGCCGGCTGGCATTGCGCAGCGGCCGGTAGGCGAGGCGCTCGATCAGCATGCCCGTGGCGGCACAGGCCGAGACCGCAAACAGGAAGGCCAGGCCCAGCACATAGAACGGGACTTTGGGCTTCTCGGCGCCCTCGGGCATGTAGCCCAGCCACTTGGCCGGGTAGTAGCTGAAGTAGGCGCCCAGCATGTAGACGTCAGAGTGGGCGAAATTGATGAGCTGCAGCACCCCATAAACCCTGGTGTAGCCGACAGCCACCAGGGCGTAGACGCTGCCCTTGGCAACGCCGTTGGCGCACTGCTGCAGCAGGCGGGTGGCAAGGTCCGAAGTTTCCAGAAGCGGCAGCATGTTGCGCCCCAAGCACAACGCCGGGCCCGCAGGCACCGGCGTTGGCGCGAATCGCGGCCAGTCTACTCCACCTCAGAGGGATTGATCTGGCGAACGAACCGGAACTTCTCACCCTCAATCTTCAGCATGCTGATGGACTTGCGGGCATCGCGGTTCTCGTCAATGTCGAACTTGCCGGTCACGCCCTCGTAGCCCTTAAGCTTGGCCAGCGCGTCGCGCACCTTGGCGCGGTCAAACTCGCCGGCGTCTTCAATGGCCTTCTTGACGACATACACGACGTCGTAGCCCAGGGCCGCCAGGCTGCTGGGCGCGTTGCCATACTTCTTGCGATACGCCTCCACGAAGGCCACGACCTTGGGGTTGGCATCGGCCTCGGCATAGTGGTTGCCGAAGTAGCAGCCCTCCAGCGCGCCCTTGGCATTGGGCACCAGCTTGTCACTTTCCCAGCCGTCGCCGCCCAGCAGGGGCACATTCAGCCCCTGCGCGCGGCACTGCTGGGCGATCAGCGCGGCGTCGTTGTAGTAGCAGGGCAGGAAAACCACGTCCGGGGACTTGGCCTTGATGTTGGTGACCTGCGTGTTGAAGTCCGAGGTGCCCTTCTTGTAGCTCTCCTTGGCCACGATCTCGCCGCCGGCCTTCTTGAAGCGCGCCTCAAAGAAGTCCGAAAGGCCGGTGCTGTACGCGTCGTCCTGGTTCTGCAGGATGGCGGCCTTCTTGGCCTTCAGATCGTTCTGGGCAAAGGCTGCGCAGGCCGCGCCCTGGAAGTCATCCAGATAACAGACCCGGAAGATGTAGTTGCCTTGTTGCGTGACCGTGGGGTTGGTGCTCGAGGGCGACACCATGGGGATGCCGTACTTCTGGAACTCTGGGGCCGCCGCCAGGCTGATGCCCGAGGCTACCGCGCCCATGGCCACGAACACGTTGTCCTGGGTGGCAAGCTTGGTGGCTGCGGCCTTGCCTTCTTCGGGTTTGCTGGCGGTGTCGTAGTGGGTCAGCTTGATCTTCTTGCCCTTGATGCCGCCCGCGGCGTTGATCTCTTCGACAGCAAGCTCAACACCCTTCTTGGTGTCCTCGCCGAAGGTTGCAATCTCGCCCGAGGTGCTGACAAACAGGCCCAGATGGACCTCTTTGTCGTCGTGGCCGGGGCCGATCTTGGTGCCACATGCCGTTGCCAGGGAAACAGCCAGCAACGCAACTGCCGCCAGTGCCTTGCGCATTGCGAACTCCGCGATGGTGGGCGCCGGGAAGTTCCCGGCGGGGGTGGCGCGAGGATAGCGCCGCTAGTCACAGGCTCAAGGGTTTGCAGGCGTGGTTGCTGCCGCTGCTACGCCGTGGCCCGCGCCTGTTGTACACTCCAACCATGCCCGACCCCGCACCCACCGACCTGGAACAGGCCCTGAAGACCCGCTTGGATGGCGACTACGTAACCTGCGGCCTGAAGAAGCCCTTCTACGTGCTGGAGCGCGACGGCGACATCCATTGCTTCGTCGGCTTCCGCAACAAGACCCGCGACTTCGACAACGAAGCCAACGTCGTGCTCTGGGAACGCGAGCGGCTGATCCGCGAGGCCGTGGCCATGATCGAGCGCCTCGGGGAGGTGCGCCTGGGGCCCTGCCGCGAGGAGTCCATCCCCGAGCCCGACACCCTGGAAGAGTTCCTGCGCAGCTTCAGCATCCACGGCAACCTGGCCAGTTACTTTCCGCCTGTCCTGGAGAAGCTGGGGCTGGTCGAGGTGTACAAGAAGGGCCGCGCCCTTTACGTGCGCCGCAAGGCCGCCACCCCGGCAACCTGAGATGCCCAGCCAGCCGCCCCTGCCTCTGCCCCGTCGCACGCCGGTGTTTCCCCTGCCGGGCCTGACGCTGTTCCCCCACACCCACCTGCCGCTGCAGGTCTTTGAGCCGCGCTACCGCAACCTGATGGAAGACACTTTGCGCAAGCCCGAGGCGGAGCATCTCTTCGCCATCGGCACCATCATGGAAGCTCCGGGCGCCCCGACCCTGGGCGAGCCCCCGGTGTTTGAGGTGGCGGGCGTGGGCCGCATTGCCGAGTACTCGCGGTTGCCGGACGGGCGCTTCACGCTGGTGCTGGAGGGAATGGGGCGGGCCCGCCTGCGCGTGGAGGACGAACTGGTCAACGGCTACCGGGTCTTTGAGGCCGACTGGCTGCCCGACCGCGAACCCGCCTGGGACGACGAGTGGCGCGAGCAGCTTGAGCTGGAGCTGCGGGGCCTGGCGCTGGCCCTGCTGCGCGAGCACGCCGAGAAATTCCGCGAGCTTCTGCTGCGCCAGCGCACCCTGGGAGCCCTGGCCGATGTGGTCAGCGGCTATCTGCCCTTTCCGGCTGACTTCAAACTTGCCCAGATGGCCGACGCCAACGCCATGACCCGGGCGGGCCGCGCCGTGGCCATGCTCGAACGCATGATGCAGGCCGCCCCCCACCGCCCCCTGGACCCGGACGGCAACGCCCCGAGGAATTAGCCCGGCTGCTTGAGACTCTTGGCGACCAGCTCGCGCCACGCCGGGGGCATGGCACTCACCGGGCGCAAGTACGCCATGCCTTCCATGGTCTCACCGTCGTGGATGGCCTCTGTGGGCACCGCCTGCAGCTCCCAGCGCGAGTTCACGCAGGTGCCGCCGCTGTTGCCTGAGCTGATCAGGCAGTCGCTCTTCAGCCACTGCAGCTTTCCCTTGGCGGTGACATAGCCGCTGACAATCCCGCGCGTCACGCTGATGCTGCACAGGCTGCGCGAGCCGCCAATGGCCGGGTAGCCGACACAGCGCAGGTCTTCGTCGAGGGCCGGCTCCGCCTGCGCCAGCGGCAGCCACGTGAAGCGCGCGCCCGCGGCGGGCTTGCCGTCCAAGTCGGCCGAGACCCGGACCAGAGCCAGGTCCAGCGCCTTGTCGTACTCGACCAGGCGGGCCAGGTGGGTTTGCACGGGGCAATCGCGGCTGTCGCGATTGAAACTGACATAGATGCCGTCGCTAACCGGCTCGCCGTCGTCGTTAGCCAGGACGTGACAGCAGGTGAGAATCAGGCCGTCCGGAGCTATCACCGTGCCGCTGCCGGAGCTGAAATCCGTGTCCAGCCGCACGCAGGCATCCAGGGCGCGCTGTAACGGCGAAAGCCCGGCAAGTTCCCGAAAGGGGGGCAGGGTCTCGGGAGCCTGGCTGGGCGGGGAGTCAAACGCGAGTGTAAGGCTGAACTGCAGTTCACCCTCGGGCTCGGAGTTCTGCATGCCCGCGTAAACCCACCACTTGCCGGGGGCCAGGGGCGGCGTGCTGGCGGCATCAAGGTCGAGCGCCTCGTTGATGCGGCCACTGCTGCTCGTGCCGACAGAACGCTCGATCAGGTCGTCGAAGCTGTCTGCCTTGCGCTCGCGCAGCAGCACCAGGTCAATGTCCGCATTGGCGTCCGTGACGCGCAAGTGGGCCGATTTGGCGTCCTTGGGCACGTCGAAGATGAAACCCTGAAACACCGCGCTGTCCGAAGGCAGCGTGACGCTGGTCGGCGTGCCGGGCTTGAGCTCCACGATGGCTTGGGCCAGCAGGATGTCGGTGGTGCCTTCCTCAGCGCCATCGTCCTGCGCCAGAAACAGGCCAACAAGAGCCGCAAGGGCAAGGGCAGCAATGCGCATCAGGCGTCCTCCAGGAGAGCGGGGCCAGTGTAGTACGGGACAGCGACGGCGGGCTGAAATCAAATCAGGCCGCGCGGAGACGACAACCGGCAGTTGCACGCGCGGACCCGTGCAAGCTGCGCTACTCACCGGGGCTTGACGGTGCCGGCGCCGCAACCATCCTGCCCCCATGGAGATTTACCGCGAGTTTGGCTTTGAATCTGCCCATCGCCTGCCCAACGTGCCGCCGGGACACAAGTGCGCGCGGCTGCACGGGCATTCGTTCCGGTGCGAGGTCTCGGTGCGCGGCAACGTGGACCCGCGCACGGGCTGGGTGATGGACTTCGGCGAGATCAAGGATGCCGGCGAGCCGATCATCCGCGAGCTGGACCACCAGTACCTCAACGAGATCGCCGGGCTGGAGAACCCCACCAGCGAGACCATTGCCCGCTGGATCTGGACACGCTTGAAGGCACGCCTGCCTGCCCTGAGCAAGATCACCATCCGCGAAACCTGCCACGCCGGCTGTGTCTACAGCGGCGAGGACCAGTAGCGCCAGACCGCTACTTGGCTGGGTTTTCGATAATCACGCTGCCGCCGGCCACGGCTGCCGGCCCCGCCGGGTAATTGAACTGGGGCGTGGGGTTCTGCACCGTGCCCGCCTCCTGCCGCGCGACCACGTTATAGATGGGGCTCTTCTTGCGCTCCTTGACCAGGTTGAGCCCCGCTTCGCTGTACAGAGAGCGCGAAATGCGGCGTTGCAGGGCCACCTTGCCTTCTTTGTTGCGCAGGAAGGTCAGCTGGCGCAGGTCGTCCTGGTTGGCGTTGACAAAATCGCCTTCAAAGATGCGCAAGTAGGCCGACATGCTGTTGTTGGTGGGCCCAAACCCCTGGGCAAACAGGTAGCGCTTTTCCAGGTCAATGCAAACCTCGGTCATGCGCTGGTAGCGGCGCTCGGGGTCATACTCGAGCATCTTCATCACCAGTTGCGACAGCCGCTCAGGGATATCCGGGCACACCACATGCGGGGCGAGGATCGGCCGGCTTTGCGATTGCCTCACCCACCGCACGTTTTCGTCCCAGCTACCGCGCGACAGCGGCTTGAACAGGTTCACGCCGGTCAGCAGCTCATAGGCCACCACGCCCAGGCTGAAGATGTCGGCCCGGCCGTCCACCTTCTGGCGGGCAAGCTGCTCCGGCGCCATGTAGTGCACCTTGCCGGCAAATTCCTCGCCGGCGGCGGCAACGGGCGCCGCGATGCCGAAGTCGGCCAGCTTGGGCACGCCCTCCGATGAGATCAGCATGTTGCCGGGGGTGACATCCTTGTGGACGATCCACTGGTGCGCGTACTCCAGCGCGCGGGCAATGCGACTGACCACGAACATGGCAATGGGCGAGGGCAGCAGCAGGTGCAGCTTGAAGTGGTGGCGCATCAGCATGGCCAGGTCCACGCCGTCCACATAGTCCATGGACATGAACATCACGCGCTGGTCCTGCTCGCCCTGGGGCTTGGCCAGCGGGTTCGGCATACGCGCCGGGGCAAAGCCCGGCGTGCGTTTGTTGCCCTTGCGGGGGTCCACCAGCCGCCGCAGGCTGAAGGTAGGCAGTTGCAGGTCGCTGGTGGGGCGCATCTGCGTCCCCACGCCCAGGCTGCGCCGGAATTCCTCAGGAAGGTCGGCAAGCTTGACGCTTTCCAGCCCGTAGGTCTTCACGATGTTTTCGTGGCGCAGGAAGGTGGCGATGTTGGCCTCGTTGCGAAGCCGCGCTTCCTGCTCGTCGTCGAGGGTCTTGAAGCTCTTGAAGACCACGTAATCCAGCACGCCGCCGCAGTTCTTCTCGACCAGGTAAACCACGCCCATGCCGCCGCGGCCCAGCTCTTCCACCACCGTGTAGGTGGCTGTGCTGGGGAAACTGAACCCACGTAGCGGAAAGTCGTTCACGTCGGCCTCGCGGAACCAGCCAAGGGGAGCCGGCGCCACACCTTGATTATCCCACGCAAATCGGGCTTTGGCCAGCAGATACGACGGCCGCGACCACGCCCGGTGGTGCAATTGGTGCATTCGTGCCTTGCGCGCCGAGGCGCGGCTTCATTCCGGGTTGGCACGCCGGTTGCTCTTGCCGCGTCAAGAGCAGCAGCGTGATTCAGCAGCCGCCGGGTCTGCCGCGATTGCTGCAACTTTGCACACAGGAGTAAACGTTCTTTACAGGAAGGGGGGCGTCGTGGTTACCGAGGCGGAAGTGGCAAATCTGTTCCAGGCCCATGCGGCAGCTGTTCATGCAGCTGTGTACCGCGTGACCCTGGATGCAGCCGCCGCGGAGGACGCGACACAGGAAGCCTTTGTGCGCCTGCTGACGCGGCCGCCGCGGGATGAAAGCAACCTGCCGGCCTGGCTGAAGCGGGTGGCGGTGAATGCCGCCATTGACGCCCTGCGCCGGACCAACCGCAGCGTGGCGCTGGGCGATCACGACGCGGAAGCGCCGGAGCAGGCGGCGGTCACCGCCGATGTGCCGCTCTCTGCGGAACTGGAGAGCGCACTGAAGCGCCTGAAGGCCGACCACCGCGCCGCGGTGCTGGCTGTGGACCGCGACGGCATGAGTTACCAGGACGCCGCAGCTTTGCTGGGCGTTCGCCTGAACAAGCTGAAGACGGACCTGCTGCGCGGCCGTCGCGCGCTGCACGGGTTGCTGAGGGGCACAGAGCTGGCCGCGCGCAGCGGCCGGGAGGTCTGATATGGAGCGGGACGGCGACCGGCTGAGCCGGGACGAGAGCATCGTGCTGGATTATGTCTCGGGGGTCTCCCCCGAACTGGCCGAGGCCGACGGCCCGCCCTGTGAAGACCGTGCTGTGGCGGAAGAACTGGTGGCGTTGCGTTCGCAATTGCGGGCGCACGCCACCAGAGTTCCTGCCATGAAAACCACGTTCCGCGATGTGCTGGCCTGCGCCAAGGGCAGAGAGGATCAGCCCGGTGCCGGTCGTACCGTTTCTCGCGGAAACTTGCGGGCGCTCTCCATTGCGGGCGCCTGCCTTGCTTTCCTGGCCGGAGTGTTTCAGGGGCTCGGGCCCTGCCCGGAAACCCACTCCCCCACCATTACTTCGGTGGCGTTTCCATAACAGGCCCTCGACGGAGGCCTCTTCACCGCCCCGCCAGGCGTTACCGCAGCGGTTACGCGCGCCACACGCCCGTTACCATCTTGACACGTCAAGTTGCCGGGGCCGGCTGGACTACTTTTCGGCCAGCAGGGGCGACACGCGCCGCAGCAACATGGGCGTCAGAACCTCACCGTCGTCGAGGTCCAGCCGCAGCAGGGCGCCGCGGGCAAGCTGCCCCACATTGGCAAACTCGACTTCGCCGGGTGACAGCACCCGGCCCTCGCCAAACACCAGCGCCAGCAGTCCGTTGCGGCCCTTCAGGCTGACCCGGCCTTCATAGAGCTGCGTAGCCGTGTTGCGGCCGGCCAGGGGCGTGGCTGGGCCACAGGTGTGCGTCTGCCGGCCCGGCCGGGCCAGCATGGCCCGCGCACTGCCGTCCTCGTACAGCACCAGCGTCAGTCGGTCGCCGTCGGCGGCAAAATGCGTGGTCAGGGCCTCTCCCAACCCTGCCGCGAATGCTTCGGCATCGGCGTCCTGCAGCTCCGCCGCCAATTGCACAGGCGCCTTACTTTCTTTGCCCGCGACGGGCATCGGCCCCTCGTAGACTCCCACGACTCCAGCCCCACCGGTGCGGAACCAGCGATCGCAGCAGCCCAGCCGCCGCAGAGCCAGCTCCAGCACCGCCGGGTTGGCGTTGCCGCCGCGCGCCTGTCGGCGGTAGTGGTCCAGTGCCGCTTTGAAGAGGTCTGACTCCGAGGTCCGCTGTTCCAGCGTCTCCCAGAGAAGATTGGCATCGCCCCAGCGGAACAACGTGCGCTGGGCGGCGGTAAGCTCCATGGCATCCTTCAGGTCCAGGGCGTGGGCAAAGGACTCCTTTGTCCAGCCCAGCTGCAGCAGCCAATCCACCAGTTGGGGGCCGCTGTAGATGCCGCCCTTCTCGCCGCGGGCGTCAGCCAGGTTGAACTCCCACAGGCCGGCCTCGAACAGCTTGTGTTCGTCCTTCTCCTTGCCCGCCAGCGCGCGCAGCTCGGCCCGCAGGCGGATGCAATCCAGCCGCTCGCCGTTCATGGCTGCCTGCAACACCCGGAAGTTCCAGCCGCGCGCATACAGCCACGCCAGCGTGTCCTGGAGCGTGTAGTCACGCTGCCGGACCAGCTTGCCCAAGGCGGCAACCACGGCCCTGGCTCGTACTTCTTTGGCTGCCAGCAGCCCCGCCACGGCGGCAACGTCGGCACCTGAGAGGCCGCCCTTCAGCTCCAGCAGGCGGTCCAGCAGGCCCTTCTCTTCGCCCGTGAGGTGCAGGGCCACGAACTCGGCCAGCTCGCGCAGGTCCGCGTGCTCGAACAGCCGCTCCAACAGGTCGTCGGGCTCAACGGTGTTGTTGGCAGCCTCTGCCAGCAACGCCTCGCGGCCCTCGTCAAAGCCCCTGGGAACCTTGGGCAACTGCGGCTTGGCGTCCTCGGCGCTGCCCGGCACAGCCAGCAGCAGCAGAGTCAGCAGACAGGCAATCCTGCGAAGTGGGCGGCTCATGGGCTTCAGTCTAGCAAGGTTTGGCGCCTGTCGCGGCACTGCCCGACCGCGTTGCTTAGACACTGAAGTTTGCGGCCGGTCTGTGCCGATACTTTCGCAACGGAGGATGCCATGGCCCTGCCCCGCTCGTTCACCTTGGATGCCGACAAACGCGCCCGGTTGGGCACGCAGTTTCTTCGCCTGGCGCGGCGCTACGACCGCGCCCTGAACGAACGCCTGGCACCCTTTCACCTGGCGCCCACCCACTACGAGATCCTGAAGCTGCTGTATGCGGCACCCGAATACTCGCGTACCCACAGCGAGCTGGCGGCCGCCATGGGCGTGACGCTGCCCTCCATCACACTGGCGGTTCAGAAGCTGGGCGCCCTGAAACTGATCGGCGAGCAGCGGGGCGAGGACCGGCGCCGCCGGGTCGTCTCCCTGACCGTGAAGGGCGCCGAGTTCCTGGGGCCCCTGTACGACGCCCACGAGCGCTTTGCAGAGGCCCTGTTCTCGGCCATCCCCGAGAAGTCCGCCCACGCCGTGGAGGGCGCCATTGAGGCCCTGCTGGTGCGCCTTACCGCCCTGGAAGCACCCGCCGCCACAGCCTGAGCCGCTTTGCCCTCAAGCCTGCGCGTGATCCTGCCGATAGACAGATACGATTCATTGTCTGCGCGGGAGCACCATGCGCCGTCTGCTCTGGCTTCTGCCTTTGCTGGCCCTTTGCGGCTGTGCGAACCACTGGAGCTCCGGCCGCGGGCCGCTGTTCTACCCGGATCGCGTCGGCTACGACGAAGGGGCTTCCGCCGGTGCCAGCCCCGGTGGTGGGCCTGAAGCCGTGCTGACGCGCCACTCGCCGGAAGGGCCGGTGCGCGACTGCCAGCCGGAGGTCGTGCTGCACGACGGGCAACCGTGGCTGTACTTCAGCAGCGACCGCGAAGGCGACGGTTTCAACCTGTACCGGCGGCGGCTGGGCACGTGGGCGGTGGAACGGCTCACGCACCTGCCCGGGGACGAGTTCTGGCCGCGTGTTTCGCCCGATGGCCGATGGCTGGCCTTTGCCGCTGATGCCCGCGGCGACTGGGACCTGTATCTTCTCGACCTGGACAACCTCAGCGCACCGCAACTGCTGACCTCGCCCTCTCGCGAGGACGACATCCAGCCCGCTTGGTCGCCTGATGGCCTGCGGCTGGCCTACGCGGCCTGGTCCCCCACCGTGGCGGACTGGGCCATTCATGGCCTGACCTTCTCCGATGCCGCCCGCTATGCGCCTCCTCAGCCGCAACCGCGCGGGCCCACGCTGATTGCCGCGCCCGCAGCCAAGGCAAATGCCGCGGAAGCCGCCGAGGCCGGCCTGCGCACGGTGCACCAACGCTGGCTGCTGTTCACGGCTGGAGGCTCGCAGGTAACGGGCATGAAGCCTTGCTGGAACCCTGCCGGCGGCGACGTGCTGGCCTACCAGGAACCCCGCCGCGACAAGCAGGCTTATCAGGGCATCAAGCTCTATACCTTCTCCAGCGGGCTGGTAACCACCCTGACCCCGCCCCGGGGCTACGGGGCCATCCAGCCGGCCTTTGACGCCCTGGGCTCGCGGCTGGTGTACCTCACCAGCGGCAAGTCGGCCTCGCTGCTGGAGGCAGGCGACGGCATTGCCATCAGCGACCTGACCGGCACGGTGGTGCAGGACCTGCGCAACCCGGCCTCGCGCGGCCGGATCGCCGACCCCTGCCTGGTGCGACTGGCGGACGGCGAGCACCTGTTTTTTACCCTGGTAGACGACGACGCTGAAGCCATCTGCAGCGTGCGTCTAGGGGATTAATCTGGTCCGTTGCTGCTTGTTGTGAAAACGGCGGCGTGAGCACGGCAACTGCAGCAACTTTACGCGACGAACTGCAGAACAAGCAAATCGCCAAAGCGTGCTTCAAGCCAGCTGGCGGCCCGCATTGCACCTGCTGCTGGCTGCCTCCGAGCCCCCTTCTTCTTTCGACACGCGACACTCGCATCTACCGTGACACGGCCGTCTCGGCCGCTGGCGCTGTTTCGAGCCGCATTCTCTCGCACAGAGGCACAGCCGCAAAGGAAGGGCTCTTCGCTGTTTGGTTTGGATTGGATTCGCCGGTAAGGGCGCGCAGCGACGAAGCTCTAGCAGGCCGTTGAAGAAGTCGCCTTTGGCGCCTTCCTCAACGGAAAGCAACTGCCGGGCTCGCGCCGTAAAGCCGTTCGCCGGCCGGCCCGTGCAGTCGCGCGGGCCGGGCAGGGCGCTGAAACAGACTGTTTCAACACCCTGCTAGTCCTCGCCGGAGAACTCATCGCCGAAGTGCCGGGCCAGCTTCTCGCGCAGGGTGGCACGCGCCCGCGAGGCAAGGCTCTTTACCGCGGCCACGGTAGTCTCCAGCACCTCAGCCACTTCCTCGTAGCTCTTGTTCTCGTACTTGCTCAGGATCAGCGCCATGCGCTGGTTCTCGGGCAGGCTGTCCAGCGCGGCACGGATCAGTCTCGCCCGCTGTTCACGCTCTTCCTCCTCGCCGCCGGGCGGGTCCGTTGTCCCGGCAAGCTGTTCCAGCGGGTTGCCTTCGCCGTCTTCACCGGCGCTGACCAGCCGCAGCCGGTCGCGGGCGCGGTCGCGCTTGTAGTTCAGGCACAGGTTGCTGACGATGGTGTACAGCCAGGTGCTGAACTTGGCCGAGGGCTCGTACTTGGGGGCGGCCCGGTAGACGCGCAGGAAGGCGTCCTGCACCAGGTCCTCGGCCACGCTCTGTACGCCGATGTGCCGGTAAATCACCGAGTAGGCAAGCCGGTAATGGCGCTCAAACAGAAGGCGAAAGGCATCATCGTCGCCCTGGGCGACACGCCGCATCAGCTCGTTGTCCGGGTGGACCACGCGGCCTTTTGCATTATCCGCCATGGCGCTGCAGCAGGCTTTCCAGGTAAGGGTCCTTGGTGCCAGCCGCCCGCCATTCCTGCGCCAGGGCAACCGCCCTGGGGCTGAGGCCGTTCTGTTGTAGTTCGCAAATCAGGTCCAGGCGTTGCAGGCGCGGCTGACGGGCCAGGACGGGCGCTGCCGAAAGACGCGCCAGCGCCCAATCGGGGCGCTCCAGGGCAACACACAGCAGAACAGCCGTTTCCAGGTCGGCGGCCTCGGCCTTTTCGGTGGCCAGCAACTCGTCGGCAATGGCCAGGGCCGCCAGGTTGTCGCCGCCCAGGCTCTGCTCGCGCAGCAGGTCGCGCAGGAATGCTGCTTCGTGCCAGCCGCGGGCATAGGCCGCCTGCAGGCAGGCCAGCCGCTCGGCGCCCGTGCGGCGCTCCGCCAGGCGCAGCGCGGGACGCGGGTCCTCGGGGTGCTCCTGCAGGGCACGCTCATACCAGCGCTCCGCCTCGCCGAACTTGCGCTGCTGGCGCAGAAGCTCGGCCACGCGCCAGACCAGCGGCTCGCCGTCCAGCAGGGCGCCCTTCTCGGCACGCTGTCCCAACAGCAGCACTGCCTGCCGGGCGCTGTCGTCGTCCTGGGCGGCGGCCGCCAGGCGGTACAGGGCCAGGGCCTCGGCTGCGTTGCCGCCGGCCTCGGGTGCCAGCAGCTGGCGACACACCGCAATCTGGAGCTGGCCCGCGAGACGATTCAGCATGGCTGCGACGGCATCGCCCCCCGCCGGCGCCAGCCAAGCGGGGTCAAGGTCGGTCAGCGCCTGCCGGGCCTGCTCCTGCGTGATCATTCGTCCCTGATGTAACACCAGCGCGCTGCAAAGGGTGCGGCCCGCCGGGGTGGTCATGGTGGGCCGCAGGCGCACGGCCGTTTCCACCAGCAACTCGTGCATGGCCAGCGCGGGCACGCTGCCCTCGCGCAGGGCGAAGCTTTCGCCATTGAAGGTGTGTACCCCGTCGGTCAGGGCCACGCCGATCACCGGCCGGCCGGCACCGTTGGGGGCAAGCAGTTCCACGGGCGCGTTGCCGCTGCGCGCCAGGGCCGCATAGGCCACGGGCAGCGCCACCTGGTCGCCGCCTGCCGTGTACAGCACATCCGAAAGCAGCACGGTGCCCTGCGCGTCGCGGTACAGAGCCAGGCGCAACTTCTCCTGCGTGTGCTGTACGAGGGCATCCAGGAAGGGCTTGCGAGCCTGCCGCCAGCCGCCCTCAGCTTCAACCATGCCGCGACCGAACTCGGCCAGCATGGTCCGCGTCTGAGCCGTGGTTTGCTTCAGGCGCCCGGGCTCCAACAGCTCGATGTCTTCTTCCAGGCCCAGCAGCAGCTCGGCCAGGAAGACCGGTAGCTGTCGGTCAGGGTCCGACGTCAGGGGATCCTGACTGCGGTCCATGGCGGAGGCAATCAGCCGCTCCGGGTAGCCCGACGCCGCAGGATCGAAACTCTCATCCGTCGGCGTGTTTCCGGGGGGCCGGTTGTTGCCCGGCTGGGGGGTATTCGCGGCGTTCTGCCCGCCTGCGATCGCGTTTCTTGCTGCCGGCGGCTGGAACACACCCGCCAGCCACAGGCCCACCCCAAGGCCACCCAGCACCAGCACGGCTGCCGCGGCCAGCAGCACGGGTGCCATGCCCCGGCGGGGGCCCGCAGCGGGCGCCGGCTGTTCCGTGGGCGCAACGGGCCTGGCCTGCACCTGTCGCTGCGTGACCGCATCGTCGTCAAAGGCGACCGCGCCGTGCTCGGAAGTGGGCTCCAGTTGCAGCGTTGGCTCGCCCTGGACCACGACAGCGTTGGCGAGCTGGCGCGCCATGCGGGCGACTTTCTCCAGGTGGTCGGCGAACTGCGCCAGGGTCATGCCGCGCGTGCCCTTGATGAGCGTGCGAAACTGGCGCTGGACCTCGTCAGAAACACCCTGGAAGTGAAAGGCGAAGGCTTTCTCGGCGGCCTTCCTGGCCTCGTTGAAGTCGTCAAACACGCCGGCGGGCACCTCGCCGGACTCAATCTGCAGCTTCCGCGCAAACGAAAGCACCGCGTCCAGCCGCCGCAGCGGCTCTTTCAGGGAATCGGCACCGGCTGACCCGGGCGCGTTGTCTGCCATGCGGCAACCTCAAGCAGGAGCACGCGACGCAAGCAGGGGAACGGCGGGATTGTACGCAGCCCCGGGGCGCTTGTCGCGCCGCATGACGATGGCCCAAACAGGCTCTTACGCGGGCTTGGCCGCGAAGTGGAAGGTGTGGGCGCCCTTGGGGTGCTTCAGGGTAATCGCCACCACGATCTCGTCGCCGTCGCGCAAGGGCATGGGCTCGTGCACAGGCAGGCCGTTAAGGTACGTACCGTTGGTGCTGCGCAGATCTTCCAGCAGGTAGCCGGCGTCGCTGCGCCGGATGGTGAAGTGCCGCTTGGAGATGGTGGGGATCTGGAACACCAGGTCCGCCGGGGCCTCGCGGCCCACCACGACGCGGTCCTTAACCTCGTAGCGCTTGCCGGTCTCGCTATCCACGAGGAACCCCGCCTCGATTTTGTTGATGGACCGGGTTGTTTTCTTGCGCGGCGGCTCGGGCTGCAGTTCCTGGGCCGGGGCGGCGGGTGCCTTCTCGGTCACTTCCACGGGCACCATGCGGGCCGAGCGCTCCTTCTTGGCCTTGGGCACAGGCTGGAAACGACCCGACTTGATGTTCTCGCGCACGGCGTCCACGCTCAGGGCACCGTTGCGGGGCACCGCACGCACCACCTCGATGTCGGCCACGCGGAACAGGTTGGCGTGCTTGAAGTAGCGCTCCGAGGACTCAGGCACGCGGATCAGCATCTTCTTGTCGCCGGCCTCGCCGCCGATCAACTTGAGCGCAATGCTGCGGAAAGCATCCTCGCTGATCTCCGGCGTGCCGGTGATGTCCATCTCGACCTCTTCGTAGGGCAGCTGCAACAGCTGCGGGAAAAGGTCAAACACCGCGGCGATGAACTCCTTCTCATCAGCCGCGGCAATCACCCGTCGGTTCCAGCGTAACGAGGCGGGCATGCTGGGGCACTAGTCCTTGGGTACGTGCTTCAGGGCTTCGTTCTGCAGAAGGGTAAGCTGCGCGTCCGGGTTACCTCCGGCCTCAATGAGCTTGCGCATGGCCTGCTTGCGGTCGTCGCCCTCAATCAGGGTATCAATCAGAAGCCTGTACAGGTGCGTGGTCGAGATGGGAATCGCATGCACCAGGTCGTCGAACTCGACATCCGAAAACACGAAGCTGCCGTGCGGAGACTGCAGCATGGCAGAGCCGTCGGCGTTCTTCACGATCTTCATGCGCTCTCCTGTGGTGCAATTCCCTGCTAGCGCTTCTGGGTAATGCGGCAGGACAGGCCCGCATCCTTGAAACGGTCGCGCACCTGGTTGGCTTCGTTCTCCGACACACCCTTCACCACGGGTACGATCATCTTGCCGGCCAGGGCCAGCGCGTCATTCATGCTGATGCCCTGCAACTCAGCAATGATCTCTGCCGCGGCGTTTTTCTTGTCGGTACCCTTGGGCGGAGACAGGAACACCGTGTAGTCGCCGGCGGGTGCCGCGGCCTTGGCAGCCGGTGCCGGGGCAGCTTTGGTCGGCCCGGGGGAAGACTTGGCGGCAGGGGCCGGGGCGGCCTTCACGGGCGCCGGGGCGGGCTTCACGGGCCCGGTTTTGGCGCCCGGCGGTTTGGTGGCCTTGCCCGGCAGCTTGGCTGTGGGCTTCTTGGCCACGGGTGCCGGGGCTGGTTCATCGTCCAGGGACAGGCTCAGGTCGCCGCCCTCTTCCACTGGCTCGGAGGGCCCCGGCGCGGGCGCCGCCTGGGCCGGGGAAGGCCTGACAGGGGCAGGCGCGGGCTTGCCTGCCTTGGGGATGACCCCCGTCTCGCGCTTCTTCTTCTCTAGGATCGGGTCGCGGTAGTCGCGCGCGCGCCCCGTCCACACGGGCAGATCCTCGGGCTTGGTCTCTGACTTGGTCTTGGCCGCAGCCGCGCCGGCCTTGGATTGATCCGTGTTCGGGTCGTGCAGGTTCACCGGGGTAAGCGTGGCGCTGATGGCATCCAGCACCGGCGCATCCTGCTGGGTGGGCGGAACCATGGTGCGACCCTCTGCGCTGAAGGCCGGTTCGGGTTCCATGCCAAGGTCCAGGTCCAGTGGGTCCTCTGCCGCGGCAGGCATGGGCCGCGTGCCGAGTTCGCCGGTCAGGCGCAGTTCGCCCGCCTGGCTTACTTCGCCAACGGCGCTCTCCTGCGGCACGGGCGCCGGCTCGTCCTCCAGCGACAGGTCAATATCGCCGGCATCCGAAGCATCCTCTACCTGTTGCTCTGACGCCTCGGGCTGGTCCGGCTCGAAGGGCACATCCACGGCCTGCACGGGCTCGTTGGCCAGCGGCTCATCCGAGTAGGCGTCTTCCGAAAATGCCGGCTCTTCCGGCGGGGGCGGAGGCGGCGGAGCAACCGGTCGCGCCACGGGCGCCTTGACCGCCGGGCGGGCCGGCGGTTCGTACAGGGTCTGGTTCACCACGGGCGGGCTTACCGAGACTCCCTGGGCAGTCAGGCTCAGGTCCAGGCGCAACGTATGGCCGGGGGTCTCCAACTTCAACTGGATGGAATCACCCGGGCGAAGAGTAAGTTCTGTCGTGGCCATGGGTTGCTCTGCACCTTCTTCAGGCGTTTCGACGCTGCACCAATCCGAACCGGATTCCGCGCGATTGTCGGACGCACCAGCAAGGGCTGTCAAGCCCTGTGCAGGCCAGTTTGCCATCGGGGGATGCTGCTGCTTCTATACCGCCGCCCGCACCGTTGGCAAGAAACTCCCGGAAAGCAGCCGGGCAGCCGCATCCGCGAACTGCCCGACTTGCCATGGCACGTTGCCTGCCTCAGCAGGCTCAAGGCGCCACCGTCAGGGGCTCGCTCCAGGGGCCCTCCAGGCCGCCCTGGCTGATGCCGCGCACCAGCACGATTGCCTTCAGCTTCTCCGGCGCCGATTTCAGGCTGCAGCCCTCGTCGCGCTTCAGTTTGGCCAGCTTGCGGCTGTTGCGAGGCCGGCCCTTCTCGTCAAGACCCTCCGCCGTGACGACCTCAAAGCCCTCAAAGGCCGCCCAATCCGCGTAGCTGAACGGCTCGCCGTCCCACATCCGGGTGTCCCAGCTCAGGGTGCCGTCCTGCAGCGACAGGTTGCGGGGCGCCGGTGCCAGCCACCGGGCCGCAGGATCGCTGCCCAGCGGGCGATCCGGTGCCGTGGCCAGGAACTCCCGGATGGCCGCTTCAAAGGGCGTGCCTTTGATGAGCATGTCGCCCTTGTTGATCCCGTGGGCGGACTCCGCCGACACGCGCCCGCCCCAGCAAGCAGCCCGGAACAGGTGCGCGCCGTTGTCGTAGTAGCCGCGAATGCACTGCAGGTACGTGGCCGCCGGCATGGCGAAGGGATCCTTGTAGGCCGGGTGAACCTCAAACGAACCCCAGTGCACGCCGTTGGCAGCGGCAATGCGCCCGGCCTCGCGCCACTTGGCCTGGTGGTTGGACCCCGCACCGTAGGTGTTAAAGCCCATCTGCGACCAGGGCGTCACGTTCATCCAGGGGGCCATCTCGATGTTCCGCGCCTTGCCCTCGCGGGCGGGGTCGTAGTGCAGGCCGTGCTGGCGGGTCCAGATTTCGGACTTGGGCACGCCGGCGTCAAAGGCGATCTTCACGTACTCGATCATGCTCTGGTGGATGCGCCACTGCAGGAAGCCCGGCGCTTCCTCGCGGGCGCAGTTCCAGAGTGCCCACAGGGGCTGGCCGGGTGCGCGCGGCGCGTCAAAGCCGCCTTCCACAAAGCCACGCTCGCCGGCCGCCGGCATGCCCTTGGCGCTGTGGGGTAACTCGCCCGGGAACGCCTCGAGATCCCAGTACTTGAGCTGCCAGGTGGTGAACTTGGTGCCGTAGGCTGCATTGAAGCTGGTGCCCTTGCCCTGGGCCTTCTCAGGCGAGGGGTCGTCGCTGAACCGCTCGCCGCCCGGGCACCCCTTGCCCTCGTAGCGCCCGCCCTTGGCAAACTCGCCCTTGTGGCACAGCCAATCGCGGAACTCGGTCTGCGTGTAGGGGCCGTAGTCAAACCAGCGCTCGTCTCCCATGTAGAAGATGCGGCCGTATTCGTTGGGGCCCGCAAATATCTTGAAGCGCTTTTCCGCCTGCTCGCGCAGGTAGCGCACGGCCAGGTCCTTGATGTACTTCTCTGTGCCCTCATTGACGACGGCGCAACAGCCGCTCAGGGTGAGGTCGTTGTCGGCCGGGTTGCCGTGCTTCTTCTTGTCGGCCTCGCTCACCAGCTGGTTGGCCTGGTCCCATTGCCGGGCGCGGCGGTCGGGCGTGTTGTAGGCCGGGTTCCACGAGTCGAGCGGGCTGTTCCACGCATAGGACTGGTACAGCCCGTGCTCGGCGCGGTAGTCGTCCGGCAGCTTTGAGCAGTCGTAGTTCAGGCGCAGGTAAAGCCCGCCCTTGCCCAGCCGCTGCACCACTTCCTTGTGCTCCACGGTCCAGTCCGCCATCTCCAGGCCGTCGGTGCGCTGGATCCAGAGCTGGAAGCTGTTCTCCCAGGTCGGGGCCGGCAGCACCTGCGGCTCCCCCTGTTTCTGCTTGCCCTGGGCGGGCGTGTGAAGCGGCAGCAAAACCAGCGAACAGGCCAGCAGGCCGAGCAATGCGGGCGCTTTCATGGGTTTGCCTCCCGGAAAAAGGCTAACGCGGACGGATAGCACTTCGTAGTTTTGTTCCGGAGCCGCTTTTCCGTTTCCGGATAGCCCGGAGGTTCGAGCATGCCGACCCGGATAGACGACTACTCCGTCGGGCTGCTGGCCCGCCTCAAGAAGGCCGCCGGTGACACACCGCTGGCCGAGGTCGCCCGCCGCACCGGCACCCCTTTTGCCAGCCTGCACCGGTACTTCCACGGCACGCGCGTGCCTGCCGAGTTCCTGGCGGCCTTTGCCCGGGCCTTTGATGTAAACCCGGCCTGGCTGATGCACGGAGAGGGCGCTCCCCTGCTGGCGGATGTCTCGGCGGCCAACGCCCGGCTGGGCGGCGACCTGCTGGAACTGGTCGAGGCCATGAACGCCGTCACCCACATGCGCCTGGGCGCCCTGACCGGCAAACATCACCTCAAGGTGTTGCGCGAGCTTTCGGAGGCCATGCAGCGCTATGGCGAGCTGCGCACCCGGCTGGACCGCCAGTCCAGCCCCATCTTCCGCGACCTGCTGGTCGAGTTCCACAAGGCGCTGCGCAGCCGCCAGCTGGACCGTGCAGCCGAGCTGCGCCGCGCCCTGGACCAGGTGAGCCGTCTTTCCGGCAACGAGGACCTGCTGGAGACCTTCGAGTCGCTGCAGGGGCTGCAGGCCCACCTGGAGCGCGACCTGCCCACCGGCATTGCCTTTCACCGCCGCAGCATGGTGCGCGCCATGGCCAAGACCGACCAGTTCAACCGGCAGGCCGCCGAGCACGGCACCAACTTCGTGGTGGCCCTGCGCGACTACGGCCGCATGGAAGAAGCGGTGCGCTTCTCGGAGGCCATGGCCTGCCTGCTGCGCGGCCGCGACGATTGTCGCGACGTCGCCGCCTGGCTGGAGGGTTTTGCCGGTGCCATTGAGGCGGACCTGCTGCGGGTGGGCAACGCGGTGGCCCGCGTGTCGCGCGTGCTGCCGGGCATCATGGAGAGCCTGCGGCGCGAGAGCGCCGGCATGTGGGTGCGCCCGGCCCTGTGGTCCGGCGCCATGCGCTTTGACGAGGCGCTGGACTGGGGCAACAACCTGCCCCGCAAGACCCGTTTCGTGGCACGTTTTGCCTGCTGGCTGGAGGACACGCGCGCCCTGGAGACTGTGCTGGACCGCTTTGTCGCGGACGAGCCCCTGAAGCTGCACCCCGCCGAGGCAGACGCCCGCCACGCGGCCCGCCTGCTGGCCGCCCTGCGCAGCCAGCCGGACCCCGATATCGCCGCGCAGGCCG
>JADLBZ010000274.1 GCA_020847415.1 Planctomycetota bacterium | reverse complement strand
GGTAGGCCTCGCGGTCCGAGACCGTTACCACGTCGTCAATGTGCTCAAAGCTGATGGTGCCGGGGATGTAATCCAGGCCGATGCCTTCCACGGTGTACTGGCGCGGCTGGACTTTCGCGTTGTGGTCGCGGAAGTAGTGGGCGTAGTAGCTGCCGTCGGGGTCGCACAGCACCACCTTGATGGCGGGGTTCTTCTCTTTCAGGAACTTGCCCACGCCGGTGATGGTGCCGCCTGTGCCTGCCCCGGCAAAGAAGTGCGTCAGCTTGCCGCCCGTCTGCTCCCAGATTTCGCGGGCGGTCTGCTCGTCGTGCACGCGCGGGTTGGACTGGTTCTCGAACTGCCCGGCAAACCACCCGCCGGGTGTTTCCTTGGCGATGCGCTTGGCCACGTTGGCGTAGTGCAGCGGGCTGGTCTTGTCCACCGCGGTGGGGGTAACGACCACCTTGGCGCCATAGGCGCGCAGCAGGTCAATCTTCTCGCGGCTCATCTTGTCGGGCAGGCAGAACACGCACTTGTAGCCCAGGTTGTTGGCGGCAATGGCCAAGCCCAGGCCGGTGTTGCCCGCCGTGCCCTCGGTGATGGTGCCGCCCGGCTTCAGCAGGCCCTGCCGCTCCGCCTCGCGGATCATGGCAATGCCGATGCGGTCCTTGACCGACCCGCCCGGGTTCAGGTGATCCAGCTTGGCGGCCAGCGTGAAGCCCAGGCCGTCGGAGTAGCGGCGCAGCCACACGGTGGGGGTGTCGCCGATGCAGTCCAGGATTGAGTTGTAGATGGCCATCGCGACTCCGGGGCGGGTCTAGACCTGCTTCAGGCATTCCTCAAACACGCGCATCATGGTGCGGTCGGGCAGGTAGAAGGTGATCTCCTCCACCGTGCTTTCGCGCGGATCATGGCGCAGGCACTCGGAAAGCAGCAGCTCGGACACGCGCTTGACCGGGATGTGCGACGTGGCCATGCCGATGGGCGGGACAGCCACGGTGCGGGCGCCCACCTCGGCTGCGCGGCGCAGTGCCGAACGCAGGGAGCTGACGATGGAGTCCTCGGTGCTTCGCTGGTCGTAGTCCATGCTGGCGGCATGGATGACCCAGCGGGCCTTCAGGTCGCCGGCGTCGGTGGTCACGGCGTCGCCCAGGTCGAGCTTGCCGATGGCCAGGCACTGCCGGCTGATGTCGGTATCAATGTCGGTCCCCAGGCTGCAATGGGCCTCCGGGGCGAAGATGAGGTCGTTGTTGATCTCGCTGACAATGGCGTCGGCCTCGGCGGTCTTGACGGTGCCAAGCTTCAGGTGGATGTGGCTCTTGTTCATGGCGTGGGTTCCCGTGGGGCAGACCCTTATATACGGCCCGCGCCCCGGCGGAAGCGGGTACGAGTTTGGGGGCCGGCTGTTCGCGGCGATGGTGCCGCGACGGCCGGCTACGGCTGTACGCGGGAGGCGTTGGCGCGCACCAGGCTGGTGATGCGGTCCTTGCGGTCGGGCCGGGGGGCGGCAGCGGCGAGTTCAGCGGCAACCGCGGCCTTGTGGTCCGGGTCGTACTCGGTTCGAACCAGTTGGCCCACGGACGAGCAGTTGGGAGGAAGCTCCGTGCCGCAGATCGGGGGCGCCTCGTCGCGCAGGGTAACGGCGCGCGCGGAGCCGTCGGTGCTCCACGCGGACACGACAAGACCCACGAGAACCAGCACGATCAGGGCCACGGCGACGCCAACGATGAGCAGACCTGCGTCCATAGCGTTAGTCTAACTCGCGAAGATGACGGCAAGACCCAGAAAATCGCGGGTTCCTCGCTGATTGGTGTGGATTCGCCGGGTGGGCGCACGGCAACCACTTGACGCGAAGCCCGCGAAGAAGCGCGAAGAAGCGCGAAGAAAAGCAGCTTCGTCACGTAGGGGCGCAGCACGCTGCGCCCCCGAACGATGCACCTTCGCTCTTCGCGTGCTTTGGCGGTTAACCGGCTGTTGTGAATGGCAAAGGCATGCCGCCAAAGCGCCAAAGCGCCAAAGGCTGGTGCCGGCAGAAAGCTGAACAGGAAGTCCCGGCGGCGCGGCTTGCAGGTGTTCGTGCAGGCTGTTGTGCGGGTAGCCCTGCGAGCGAGAACAGGGCTTTGGCAACTTGGCGCCTTGGCGGTCTAGGCGTACCGTAGTTGCCGTTCAAGCCCGCCTGTGCCGACCAGCCGCTGTCCGCCTCGGCTACACAAGGGGTGCGGGTTTGGAATGCCACTGGGCTTGAGGGTCATGCTAACATTCCGGCCGGAAACCAACCGGAGACACCATGGGCCTCTTTCTTGAGATCATCGAGTACCAGGAAAACCGTCCCGACGAGATCAGCCACCGCATCCCCGAGCGCGGCAGCGCCGAGTTCAAGCTGGGCGGCCAGTGCATCGTGCGCGAAAACCAGGTCGCCATCTTCTGCAACGGCGGCAAGGCCTGCGACGTGTTCGGCCCCGGCCGCCACACGGTGACCACCGCCAACATCCCGGTCATCACCAAGCTGCTCAGCCTGCCCTGGGGCTTCAAGTCGCCCATCCGCACCGAGGTCTACTTCGTGAACATGAAGACGTTCACGGACCTCAAGTGGGGCACCAAGGAACCCATTGCCCTGCGCGACACCGACTTCGGCATCGTGCGCGTGCGCGGCTTCGGCCGCTTCGCCATCCGGATTCGCGAGCCATTGGTGTTCATCAACAACATCGTCGGCCAGGACGACAGCTTCCGCACCGACGAGATTGAAGACTACCTGCGCGACCTGATCGTCAGCCACGTCAACGACTGGCTGGGCGCCAACATGAAGGGCAAGTCCATCCTGGACCTGCCCGGCTATTACAAGCAGTTCAGCGAGGCCATGAAGCCGCACCTGCAGGCCAGCATGGCCAAGTTCGGCATCGAGCTGGTGGAGTTCTTCATCAACAACTTCAACCTGCCCGAGGAAGTGCAGAAGGCCGTGGACAAGCGCGCCAGCATGGGCGCCCTTGGCGACCCCAGCAAGTACGCCCAGTTCCAGATGGCCGACGCCATGCGCGACATGGCCAAGAACCCCGGCACCGGCAACACCGCCGGCATGATGATGGGCATGATGATGCCCGGCATGATGTTTAACCAGCTTCAGCAGGGCCAGCAGCAGATGCTGCAGCAGCAGGGCAAGAAGCCCGACGACTATGTCTCGTGCCCCAAGTGCCAGGGCGTGAACGAGAAGGGCGCCCGCTTCTGCAGCCACTGCGGCGAGGCCACGCTGGTGGAGAAGCGCTGCCCCAGCTGCGGCACCAGCGTGAAGGCCGACGCCAAGTTCTGCCCGGATTGCGGCTTCAAGATGGGCACCAAGCCGAAATGCCCCGAGTGCCAGCACGAGAACCTGCCGGACGCCAAGTTCTGCGTGAACTGCGGCGGCAAGCTGGGGGCCAAGACGTAGGAAG
>JADLBZ010000273.1 GCA_020847415.1 Planctomycetota bacterium | reverse complement strand
GCGCCGCAATTCAAGCCTGCACGCGAGAAGCAGGCCCTGCGCAAGCTGCTGGCTTCGCTGTAGCTCGGCCTGTCCGCCGGTTCTCCACACGCGGACTGCCAACTGACACTTGCCAACTATTCAGCCACAGCCCTGCCCGGCCTTGCCGCGCACGGTACTTTGTCCGCCCTGTCGCACCCGGAAGTTGAATGGGCGCATGACAGCGGAAAACCCCATGCCCGAGCCCACACAGGCAATTGCCCCGCCCCACAACCTGGAAGCCGAACAGGCGGTGCTGGGTGCTGTCATTGTAGACCCTGCCTGCATGGTGGAAGTCAGCCTGATCCTGAAACGCCCGGAGATGTTCTGGCGTGTCAGCCACCAGCACGCCTACCGCGCCATGCAGCAGCTCTGGTCGGAAGGCCAGGAGATTGACTGGGTTTCGGTGACCGAGCAGGTGCGCCGCGCCGGAGCATTGGAAGCCTGCGGCGGGGCGGAGTCTTTCCAGAACTACCTTACCGAGGTCGCCCACGGGGTGCCCAGCGCCTATGGGGCCGAGCGTTACGCCACCATCGTGCGTGACCGGCACCTGATGCGCGAGATTGCCCTGCGCAGCGGCGACGCCCGCGCCATGGCTCTGGACGAGACCCGGACGCCTGCCGACGTGCTGGCCAAGCTGGAGGCCGACGTTCACGAGCTGGCCAGCCAGCGCTACCACGGCGAAACCCACAGCATGCAAGCCCTGATCCAGCAGGTCATGGACCAGCAGGCCCGCATGCGCGAGTGGCGCCAGAGCCACGATGGCCACGCGCTGCCCGGCCTTTCTTCGGGGTATGTGGACTTGGACCAGTTCACCACGGGCTGGAAGCCCGGCGAGCTGGTCGTGATCGGCGCCCGTCCCGGCCAGGGCAAAACCAGCCTGATGCTGAACCTGGCTGAACACGTCGCCCTGGACACGCCCAACCGCCACCACGACGGCCGCGGCGGCGTCCTGGTCTTCAGCCTGGAAATGACCGCCACCGAGCTGGTGCAGCGCGTGATTTGCGCCAACGCGGGCGTGGACCTGCGCAAGGTGAAGCTGGGCATGTACAACCACGACGAGGAGGCCCAGCTCAAAGACGCCACCCAGCGGCTGGCCACCGCGCCCATCTTTGTGGACGACAGCTTCACCCTCAGCATGAGCGAGATCCGCAGCAAGGCGCGCCGCATGCGCGACCGCTACGGCATTGACGCAGTGTTCGTGGACTACCTGCAGCTCGTGAAGGACAACGAGCGCCTGGACCGCCACCTGCAGATCGGCAACATCTCGCGCGGGCTCAAGGCCCTGGCGCGCGAGCTGGAGATCCCGGTGATCACGGCGGCCCAGCTCAACCGCGGCGTGGAGCAGCGCAGCACGCGCGAGAAGCGCCCCATGCTGTCGGACCTGCGTGAGTCGGGCAGCATTGAGCAGGACGCCGACCAGGTGCTGATGATCCACCGCAAGGACAGCGACGAAGGTGCTGTGAACACCGAGGAGTTCGCTGAGGTGGACCTGATTGTGGCCAAGAACCGCAACGGGCCCACGGGCGACGTGGCGATGCTGTTCCGCAAGCGCTTCACGCGCTTTGAGCAGCGCCAGAACATGCCCACGAACTGGGCTGCTACCCCGCGCGCCTGAGTCTGCAGAATCTGACGCGACCGGGACGGGTTTCCCCGTCCCGGTCGCGTCTGGTGATCCGGTTGCAGGGCCGCAGCTGACAGGTGGCTGGCAGCCCTGCACCGGACCCTGCCGCTCTAGCAGGCCGTTGAAGAAGTCGCCGTTGGCGCCTTTCTCAACGGAAAGCAACTGCCCGGCTCGCGGCGTGAAGCCGCTCGCCGACCGGCCCGTGCAGCCGCGCGGGCCGGGCAGGGCGTTGAAAAGGACTTTTCAACGCCCTGCTAGCGGGGCACCGGGTGTTGGTAGTACTTCTGGACCTTGGTGATCCACCAGTAGTCCTCGGTCGGCGGGTCGCCCACGCCGTCCGTGCTTTGGCCAACACCGGCGCCAAACAACACCGTGCTGATGCCGGCTGCCTTGGCTTCGTTGATGTGCTCGCCCCAAGTGACCGTTCCGCCTGCGATGGTCACTTTGGTGTCGCCGCCGAGGTTCCTGGAGAAATGGGTCAGGCGATTGCCGGCACCCGGAATGAACGTGTCTCCCAGGAAGTAGGAAGGCGACGAGTCCTCGTACTTGGTGTGCGTGTTTGGCAGGTTCGGAAAGAGGCCGCTGCCGTAGGGGTTTGTTTCCTGGCTGGTGTTGACGCGACCCACGGGCAACTGCCAGAGCACCACAGGCAGGCCGGATTCGTCGTGCATGGCCTTGCAGTAGCGCAGGTAGTTACCCCAGTGGTCGGCATTGAAGAACCAGGTTGTGGCGGCCGGGTCCGTCGCGCCAACAGCTTCATACCCCACTGCGTCCAGACCGTACTTGTCGATCGAGATGAAGTCTGCGCCGTGCGTGCCAAAACCCGCATCCATGCGGTACTTGGTGACTGCCCTTGCCTCGGTGTAGATCTGCTGCCGGCGAGTCGCGAAGTCCGCGGTGGCGGCGGCGGGATCTGTGAAGTGCATGATTCCCTTTACCGTCGGGCTGATCCCCGTGAAGCCGCCCGCAGGATACGCCCAGAGGTTCATCTGCCAGCCAAAGACCACGTTGGGGTACTTGTTGGTGATGTAGTTGATGGACTCAATCAAGCCCCTGAATGTGTCGGGGAACAGAGGGTCGCCAGCTGCGGTGTTCAGCACACCAGAGGAATAGGCTGCGTTGACTTCGGCCCAGGCTCCCATCTTGCCGGTAGCTGTCTTGGGCGTGTTGGGAGCGATGGGAACACCGCTGCCGTCCAGGTGATTCTGGGCGATGTAGCCCATGAAGTCCGGCTCGAAGATGAACATGACCAGGTCGTCACCGGCCTCGTCCCTGGAAATCTCCAGGGCCTTCTTGAGGTCCTTGTAGTAGTACTCCATGTAGGCTTTGCTGCGGACGCGTGCCAGGTCGCCGTCATAGCTCTCGTTGCCGGTCGCGATGTTGTAGTAGACGAAGGCAGGAATGATGCCCAGCTTGCGGCTTTCGCGAATGTAGTTGCGAGCCCGGTTGCCGTTGCCGCCTGCCCAGCCGTACCACCCGTCAATGGTCTGTGGCGGAGCGCCGCTGGGGTTGTAGGGCTCAATCGCCCCTGTGGCGCCGCCGTTGAGGTAGATGTAGCGGTAGTCAATGCGCTTGTTCTTCAAACCGGGTTCAAAAGAGCGCCAGAAGGTCAGGTCCGGCGTGGTGTCCTCGCTTACCGAGCCCATGCCGATGTATTCGGGCATGTCCGGCAGCGCCCCTGCCGCAGTGCGCACCCGCACGCCGATGTAACGCGTTGAGCCGGAGCCGGTTTCTGTGATCCGAATCCCGGCGCGGCCGGCCTTTTCGCCCACGAGCTGCAGTTTGCCAGCCACAATGGAAGGCGTGACAACCGTGGGGTTATTGGTCGCCACGGTAAATGCGGGGGTGGTTACGCCCGTGATGCTCAAGTCGAACTGCGTGCTGGCTGTGACGGCCTTGTGGTTGATGGTGACCTGCACAGCCTGGTTCACACCGTCTACGCCGGGCATGGCGATGGCTGACCCGGCGCCACCTCCGCCTCCGCCACCACCGCCGCTCGTGAGGTTGACGGTGATGATCACGGGGCTGCCGTTGAAGACCGCGTTGCTGACGCTGCCGGCAGTGAGCGTGCCATCGGCCGTAAACCCCGGCGTGACTGCGCCGCCTGCCGGGATGTTCGTGGTCCACGATACCGGCGAGATGGTGTAACGGGCTCCGGCGTTAGTGTACGAGCCGCTCCACAAACTGCTGATGGTGGGAACAAAGTCGAACTCCAGGGTCCAGCCGTTGACGGCCGCAACTCCCTTGTTTTTGATTTCCAGGTCCGCGTTGAAACCGCCACTCCAGGAGTTTGTCAGCTTCATGGTGATTTCGACCGGCGAGTCATCATCCTGGATGGTCCCGATGCCCTGGCTGTCCACGATCTGTGCGCCTGCGGAAACACCCGACAGATCGACAAAGAACCGCTCGGAGGGCTCGACCGTCGTGTCGCCCTGGACAGCAACCTGTACGTTCTGGCTGGTCACGGCCGGGCTGAAGGTGAGAGTACCGTTGGCCGTGGTGTAGTCCGACGGCGCCGTGGCCGTGTCGTTGGCGGTTGCCCAGTTGACGGTGACGTTGGCAGTTGGAGCCGGGGAGATGCTGACAACGAAACTCAGGCTGGTCGTGCCTGAGTTGCCTTCGTTGCCGGTGACGTCGGCGATGCTGATGCCAGGCAGGCCGGTTGTGGTGCCGTTACCGGTCACCTGAAACGAGAAGGGGCTTCCGCCGGCCAGGAAGCTGACGCTGGCGGTGTGTGAGCCGACAGCCGAGGGATCGTAGCTGACACTGAACTGCGTGCTGACGCCCGGCGCAACGGGCGACACGAGACTTCCGGAAGCGATGGCGAAGTGGGGGGCATCGGCGCCGGTAAGCGCGGGCGCGGCAACTGTCAGTGGTGAGGATGAGATATTGGAGACGACAACGACCAGTGGTGATGTCGGCCCGGCGCCGATGTCG
>JADLBZ010000272.1 GCA_020847415.1 Planctomycetota bacterium | reverse complement strand
TGACAGCCAGAAGATCAAGCACCTCGCCATCGCCACGGAAGTGGCCGGCGAGCCTAAGGCCGTGAAGGCCGAGGGCCTGGGCCGCGCCATTGCCGATGCCGCGGTGTTCGGCAGCTACCGGTTCCTGAACCACCACACCAAGGACAAGCACACCAAGAAGGTGTGGGTTGAGAAGACCACGGTGGCGGGTGTTCCGGAAGGCCACCTGGCTGACGTGAAGCGCGGCCAGGAGCGCGGCGAGATCATCGCCACCTACGCCTGCCACGCCCGCGACCTGGTGAACGAGCCCAGCAACTTCATGAAGCCCAAGCACCTGGCCAAGTTCGCCAAGGACATGGCTGCCAAGCTGCCCGGCCTGAAGTGCCGCGTGCTGGAGAAGCCCGAGCTCGAGAAGCTCAAGATGGGCAGCTTCCTGGGCGTGAATGCCGGCAGCGCCGACCCCGCCCGGCTGATCGTGCTCGAGTGGAACGGCGGCAAGAAGGGCGACAAGCCGCTGGCTTTCGTGGGCAAGGGCCTGTGCTTTGACACCGGTGGCTACAACATCAAGCCCAACAGCCTGGGCATGAAGGGCGACATGGGCGGCGGTGCCGCCGCCATTTGCGCCCTGGGTGCCATTGCGGCCCTGAAGCTGGAGATCAACGCGGTGGGCGTGATCCCCGCCACCGAGAACGAGATCAGCGGCACGGCCTACCACCCCGGCGACATCCTGCACAGCATGAGCGGCCAGACCATTGAGGTGGACAACACCGACGCCGAGGGCCGCCTGATCCTGTGCGATGCCCTGACCTGGGTGCAGAAGAACCACAAGCCCGCGGTGATTGCCGACATGGCCACCCTGACCGGCGCCGCCGTAGTGGCTGTGGGCGCCAAGTATGTGGCCATGATGGGCAACGACGCCGGAACCATTGAGGATTTCAAGGGCGCCTTTGCCCGCGTGAACGAAAACGTGTGGGAGCTGCCCCTGCCGGATTGCTACGAGAAGCTGCTGGACAGCCCCGTTGCCGACATGAAGAACATCGGCGGCAACCCGGGCACCATCACGGCGGGCCTGTTCCTGAAGCGCTTCGTTGAAGAAGGCCAGAAGTGGGTGCACCTGGACGTTGCCGGCACAGCCTTGTACGACGGCGAGGCCTGGGGCCTGTGGGGCGGCAAGTCGCCCACGGGAAGCCCCCTGCGCGCCATTGTGGAGTACGCGGAAAGCGTCTTCAGCCAGGGCGGCAAGAAGGCCAAGAAGTAGCGAACACAGGCAAGCACGATCGAGGGGCGGCGCTTCGGCGCCGCTCTTTTGTCGGGAAGTGGACCTTGCCGCCGGCGCGCGGCCCTGCAAGCCTGATTGCAGGAGCCAATCATGAAACTGACCCGCTACGGTGCAGCATTGCTGCTGCTGGCACTTGCCGGAGGATCTACCGTGCTGACCCAGGACGAGAAACCCGCGGCTGCCCCGGTTGAGTTGGGGGCCGTTGCCTGGCAGCGCGACTTTGAGGCCGGCCGCAAGCAGGCAGCCGAGAGCGGCAAGCCTTTGTTCGTGCTGTTCCAGGAAGTCCCCGGCTGAAGCACCTGCCAGAAGTTTGGTGCTCAGGTGCTGAGTCACCCCCTGATCGTGGACGCGGCGCAGACGCTGTTTGTGCCCGTGTGTGTGTACAACAACACCAAGGGCGATGCCGACGAGAATACACGGCTCGAGTTCAAGGAGCCCGCCTGGAACAACCCGGTCACGCGCATCCTGGACGCGGACAAGAAGGACATCGTGCCGCGTAATGACCGCGGCTGGAGTGTGGGCGCCCTGGCCCGCACCATGGTGGAGGCACTGGAAACCCGCAAAGCGGAAGTCCCCCAGTGGCTGAAGCTGCTGGACACGGAAAGCCGCGCCCGGGCAACCAGGAAGATCGAGACTGCCGTGTTCGGCATGGCGTGATTCTGGGTGGGCGAGGCCGAGTTCGGCCTGGTGGAGGGTGTGCTCAGCACGCGCGCCGCGTGGCTGGAGAAACACGAGGTGGTGGAGGTCGAGTTTGACCCGGAAGTGGTCAAGTACGCTGACTTGCTGAAGCACGCCCGCGAGCACGACTGCGCCACGGTGGTGTACACCCGCAGCGACGACCAGCAGAAAGAGGCCGAGGCCGCGGTGGGCAAGAAGGCCCTCCGCAGCGACAAGGCCGTAACGCCGGACAAGGAGCCCAAGTACTACCTGGGCAAGACGCACCTGAAATTCGTGCCCATGACCGAGATGCAGGCCATGCGCGTCTGCGGCTACCTGGGCAAGCAGCGCAAGGACTGGAACACGCTGCTGTCGCCGTCGCAGCTCAAGCTGCTGGAGGCCGTCAAGGCCAAGCCCGACGCCGGCTGGAAGGACGCCATAGGAAAGCCGCTGCTTGAAGCCTGGCAGGCGGCGCAGGCGACCGCCGCGGGCAAGAAAACCGAACAGGAAGACGAGTTCTAGGCCCGGCGCCGTGTGTGGCGTGGCAGTCCGTGGTGTGGGCGTCCCGCCCGCGTGGCCGTTCGTGGCGTGGGCGTCCCGCCCGCGTGGCCGTTGCTTCTTGTGATGCGGGGCTGCGAAGCAGCGCTTCGGGGCAGCCGCCTGCGACGCTTCAGCCCTGCGGGGGCGCGGGCGACTGGGGTGTGACGCTGCCGGTTTCGCGGGCCATGCGCCCAGTGACGCCCACGGACACAGCGGCCGCCTCGCGTAACGGGTCGGGTACCGGCGCCAGTGCGGCTGCGCTGACGGTAGTGGGAACGGACGCCTTCTCCCTGTCGGCCAGGGCCGAGTACTGAAGCTGGTACAGCCGCCAGTAGATGCCCCGCTGGGTCAGCAGTTCCTGGTGCGTGCCCTGTTCTGCCAGCTTGCCCTTGTGCATGACGACGATCTTGTCGGCGCGCTGGATGGTGCTGAGGCGGTGGGCAATGACAATGCTGGTGCGCCCGGCAGTCAGCTTGACCAGGGCCTCCTGGATCAACTCCTCGGTGTGGGTGTCAATGCTGCTGGTGGCTTCGTCCAGGATCAGGATGGCAGGGTCAAAGACCAGGGCACGGGCAAAGCTGAGAAGCTGGCGCTCGCCGGCGCTGAAGGTCTTGCCGCCTTCTTCAACCTTGGCGTCGAGGCCGCCGGGCAGCTTGTCGATGAACTTGTCGGCGCCCACGGCGCGGCAGGCTTCTTCCACGCGCCGTCGGCTGACCGATTCCTCAGACAGGCGCAGGTTGTCCAGCACCGTGCCGGCAAACAGGAACACGTCCTGGTGCACCACGGCAATGTTGCTGCGCAGGGCCTTCAGCGTGTACTCGCGCACGTCGCGGCTGTCCACCAGCACCTTGCCCTGCTGCACGTCATAGAAGCGGCTGACCAGGTTAATGATGGTGGTCTTGCCCGCGCCGGTGTGGCCCACGATGGCCACGGTGGAGCCGGGCTTGATGTCCAGGTCCAGCCCCTGCAGGACGGGCTCGCCGGGCTTGTAGGCGAAGTGCACGCCCTGCAGGCGTACATCGCCCGTGACGCGGCCGAAGTCTTTGGCGCCGGGCAGGTCCTGCACTTCGATTTTCTCGTCCAGGATGGTGAAGATGCGCTCGGCGCTGGTCATGGCGCCGACGATGATGTCGAACTTTTCCGTGATGTCGCGGATGGGCGTGAAGAACAGCTCGGCGTAATGCTGGTAGGTGACCAGCACGCCCACCGAGATGGCGCCGATGACGGCCATCTGCGCCGGGTCCAGCCCCGCGCCGCGCAGCACGGCGTCGCCGCACACCCACAGCACCATGGCAATGCCGCCTGCCGACAGCGTGGTGGCCACGGGCCGGAAGTAGGCCCAGGCCCGCCGCTGCGACATGAAGTGGCGCTGGAAGTCCCCGGCAATTTCCTCGTAGGCCCTGTCGTTGCGCCGCTCCTTGTGGAAGAGCTGCACGACGCGCACGCCGGACATGGTCTCAGCCATGAAGGCGTTCAGGCGTGACTGGGCCGAGTACCAGCGGCGGTAGGCCCCGCGCGAGTACTTCCGGAAGATCACCGTGGCGATCACCATGAAAGGGATCACCGACATCACGATGGCGGCCAGCCGCGCATCAATGAAGAACAGCACCCCCACGATGGTGGTCAGCATCATGGCGTCTTTGGTCAGCATGACCACGGCTACGCTGAACATGCGCTCCATGGCGCCCACGTCGTAGGCGACGCGGTTGACCAGGCGGCCCACCGGGTTGCGGTGGTAGAAGGACAGCGACAGATTCTGGATGTGGGCAAAGAGCTGGGTGCGGATGTCGTAGAGCACCCGCTGGCCCAGGCCGGTTAACAGGTAGGCGTTGGCCCAGTCCACGAAGAAAGCGCCCACGCGTAGCACCAGAAACAGCGAGCCGAAGATGGCCAGCTTGGTTTCGTCGGGCAGGGCACGCACGACCGCTTCACCGCCCCAGAACAGGCCAAGGACTTTGCCAACGACTTCCCCGGGCAGGGAGACGCCGGTGCCGAACACCAGGTCCACCATGGCCCCGATGAACAGGGGCGGCATGACGGCAAAGCCGGCTGAAACCAGCACGAGGGCGATGCCGGCGACAATGCGCCCCTTGTAGGGGCCGGCATAGCGCATCATGCGGCCAAGCAGGACCTTGTCAAAGACGTTGGTCTTGATTCGTTCCTGCAGCAGATCGTCTTCAAAGTCGTCCGCCATGTGAAGCGCTAGTCCCTCTTGGCCAATTCGTCTTCCAGTTGCTGCTTGCGGTGCAGGTCGGCGTAGTAACCGCCCAGGGCCAGCAGTTCCCCGTGGCGGCCGCGCTCGACCACCCGGCCCTCGTTCAGCACCAGGATCTCATCGGCCTCCTCCACGGTGCTGACACGGTGGCTGACAATCAGCGTGGTGCGGTCCTTCATGATCTGCTTCAGGTGCTTCAGGATGGCCTCTTCGGTCTGCGTGTCCACGGCACTCAGGCAGTCGTCCAGCAGCAGGATGGCGGGCTTGCGGGCCAGCGCACGGGCAATGGCCACGCGCTGCTTCTGGCCGCCCGAGAGGTTCACGCCCTTCTCGCCCAGCAGGGTCTCGTACGGTTTGGGGAAGGCCAGGATGTCGCCCTCCACCTGCGCCATGCGGGCGCATTCCTTGAGCCACTCGGCGTCCGGGGCCTGCTCGGCGCTGCCCTGGGCACCCAGGGCCACGTTCTGCAGGATGGTCTCGCTGAACAGAAACGTCTCCTGCGGCACCGCGCCAATCTGCGTGCGCAGGACCTCCAGCGGCATTTCGCGCACGTCCACGCCGTCCAGAAACACCGTGCCGGCCGGCGGGTCGTACAGCCGCGGCACCAGCGAAAGCAGCGTGCTCTTGCCGCTGCCCACCGGGCCCACAATGGCCACGGTGCGGCCCGCCTCCACCTTGAAGCTGATGCCCTGTAACGCCTTGGGCCGTGAAGCCACCTTGCCGGTTTTGCCCTTCTCGGGCTCAGGCTCCGGCTCGCCCTCCGGGAAGTAGGCAAAGTCCAGGTTGCGGAACTCGATGGCGCCCTTGAGATGTGTCACGGGTGCGGGGGTGGGGGAGTCCGCGATGGCGGGCTGGGTGTGAAGGACTTCCTCGATGCGGTCCATGCTGACGCGGGCGCGCTGGAACAGGCTGATCACCCAGCCCATGCCGATCATAGGGCCGGACATGCGGATCAGGTAGCTGAAGAAGGCGACGAAGCCGCCCACGGAGACCGCCCCGGCGTCGCTGATGGCCTGCTGGATCTGGGCCTGTGAGGCGCCCGCGGCCGCCATGTCGCGCTGGATGCGGATGCCCTCCAGCACCAGGGAACCGCCGTAAATCACCACCACCAGGTCGGCCAGCGCCAGCATCAGCACCAACAGCGGTTGCTGCAGGGCTTCAATGGCGGAAAGTCTCAGGGCTCGCTTTTTGTACTCGCCGGCCATGGTGGCGAAGGTGCGGATCTCGTTGTCTTCCTTGGCGAACGACTTGACCACCTTGGCGCCGGCAAAGCTCTCGCGGGTGCGTTCCGCCACCAGGCTGAGCTGGTCCTGCAGCGCGTCGTAGCGTTTCTCGATGCGGGCGGCCAGGCGCGCCACGATGAAGGGGATCAGGGGCAGGGTGCACAGGCTGGCCAGCAGCAGCTTCCAGGAGATGCTGACCATGTAGAGCGGCACCATCACGAAGTAGAAGAAGGTGTCCAGCCCGATCATGATGCCCACCCAGTAGAATTCGCGGCAGGCGTTGATGTCGGAGGTGGCCAGCGTCATCAGGTCGCCGCTCTTGGTGCGGTCATGGAATGACGCCTGCAGCCGCTGCACGTGGCCGAAGAACCGGCCGCGCAGGTCGTGGGTCAGGCGGATGGCGCCCTTGGCGTAGCCCATGGACATGAAGTAGCGGAACATGCCGGTGAGGGCGACGGTGAGCACGTAGAGCGCGCCGTAGACCCACATGCCGCCCATGAAAGATTCGGCACCGAACCACGAAGAAGGGAACACGCGGGGCAGCGGGCTGTCGTAGACCGCTTCGCCGGGGGCGGCGGTGCGGTACATCAGGTGGTCTATGGTCCAGCGAATGATCTGCGGCGCGAAGGTGTCCAGTGCGTCTACCACAAGCAGGGACAACGTCCCCGCGAGGTAAACCCCGAAGTAGGGACGTGTGTACTTGAGCATCTGGAACAAGCGGCGAAGCACGGCGGGGCTTTTCTTCGTGTGGGCGCGCCATCTAAGCCGCGCCTGTGGACGTGTCAAGACAAGGTGAAGCGTTGCCTGTGTTAGGTCGGCATGGTGTGACTTCGTGCTCCCCGCTCCGCAGCACGGAAGATATAGTGGCCCGCCCACCGGTCCAGAAGGAACCGGCTCGAGTAACCACCGGATTGCGGGGCCATTACAGACGCTTGACAGATTCAAGGAGAAGAAATGCGGACTGCTCGAGTTGCTTTGCTGCTGCCGGCCTTGCTGGCGCTGCTTGCCCCTGCGCTGGTCGCCGGCCACGGCGATTTCTCGCCGCGGGGCTCGCTGCTTTACGCGCGCGCCAAAAGCCTGGAAGGCGCCCTGAAACGCCTGGGCGGCGAGGACTGGGTGGCCCTGGTGGAGCGCGCCCTGGCCACGCGCCGCAAACGCGATTTTGACGAAAGCGAACCCATCATTGCCGAGCTGCGCCGCTTCTTGCCCCTGGCCGGCGAAACCGAAGTGACCATCGCGGACATCATGGTGCGCGAGCCCAACGTGCAACTGGTGGCCGCCATCAGCCTGCCGGAAAACGCGCCCAAGGAGTTCAGCGCCGAGTTCCGCGACTGGCTGGTGAAGGAAGTGGAGGTCAAGCCCGAGCCCACCCGCTTTGAGATTGAGGAAGTCTGCTTTGTCCTGAAGAACAGCCACCTCTACTTCACGATCGGCGGCAGGGCCGAAGCGCACGTCGAGGACGTGCTTGCGGGCAACACGTCCGACAGCCTCAGCGGCGTTGAGCGCTTCCGTAAATGGAGCGAGGCCGCCAAGGGCGACGTCGTGATGTGGTCCGACATGAAGGCCTGGCGCACCGCCATTGACCGCCTGGGCGAGCGCATGCACCGCGACATGCTGGCCGCGTTCGAACTGGTCGAGTGGCAGAAGTGGGACGTGATGACCGCCAGCCTCGACTTGGGCGGCCCCACCAGCAGCCTGCGGCTCCAGGTTGACCTGACCTTCAGCGAGCCCCTGGAGCGCGCCGGCGCGTTCCTGAAGTCGCCGGGCGCCTTCGAGCTCAGCACCATCCTGCCCGCCGAGACCCTGATGTTTGCCGGTGTGCAGCTTGGCAACAATCACCTGGCCACTTTTGAAGAGATGCTGCGCATCTTTCACGACGTGGACCAGAACAGCCAGGGCGCGCGCTTGCGCTCTGAAATCGAGTGGCTGAAGGAGCAACGGCAGGCGCTGACGGACGAACTGGCAGCACTGGAGGCGCGCAAGGCCGAGAAAGACAAGGACAAGGACGAGACAGCCGAGGCAATCCAGCCGGGCAGCTCGGAAGAGCCCCTTCCCCCGGAGGAAGAGGACCTGGATGCCCGCATCGCTGACGTCAAGGAGCGGCTGGGCTACATCGAAAGCCAGATCGCCGAGAACGAGCAGCGGCTGGCCGAGTTCCGCACCCGGCCCTTTGAAGCCGATCGCGAGGCCCGCAAGGACGCCAGCTCGGACGCCGAGGAGTTTAACGACGGCCTGACCGATGTCCTGGCCCGCATGGGTGTCAGCAAAGAGGACCTGGCCCAGGCCATCGGCGACGAGGCCATCTTCGGTTTGCTGGGCGATGAACTGGTTGCCGGCATGGACATGGAGGACCTGTTCGAGTCTCGCTGGTTCGTGCAGGTGGAGATGCGGCAGGGCTACCAGTCGCTGAAAGACAAGATGCTGGATTGGGTGCTCGGCCGCAAGCTGGGTCCCAACGCCACGGAAGAAGAGAAGCAGCAGGCCCGTGAGCGCGCCGAGGAGTTGCTCTTCAAGAAAGTGGACGGCGGCGAAGTGCTGATGCCGAGCGACGCGTTCACCGACGTTGTCTTCTTCTTTGGTGAGCGCTTCCTTGGCTTCGCGCCGGATGTGGACGTTGCCAAGCGTGTGCTGGCCAACAGCCTCGGCGCAACGGCGCGTGGTCCCGCTGTTCCGGGCGGCGCCGCGGGCGGCACTGCGTTCGCCTATGCCGACCTGGGCAAGATCATCAAGAACGCGATCACGGAGGAACTGGGGCGTGACCGCCGCAACCTGAACTTCCCCATGCCGTTCTTTGACCCCGTCAAGGTTCTGGCCGGAGGGCTGGATGTCGGCGTCTCCCTGAGCGCCGGCGCCAACATGGTTTCCTTGACGCTGGACACCGCGGGCCAGAACAGCCTGCGCCCGACTCTTGAGATCTTGGGCAGTGAACTGGAGCTGGACCGCGCCTGGCGCCACGACCGCAATGAAGTGGACGACCTGGCCGACGGCGTGCGCCGTTGGGTAGAAACCAATGCCGAGCGCCTGAGCGCCATGCCCGAGGGCGAACGCGCCGCGGCTCGCAAGGCACTCACCCTGGAGACCTTGTTGAAGGAAGGGTTCTTCACCCCGACCGACGGCCTGCGCAGCGCCTTTGACCCCGCCATGGCCGACCGCTTTGCCGCGATGCTGAAGGCCCGCGGCGACAAGCTGGGTGACGGGGCCCAACCAGCCAAGGGTTTCTCGGAGTCCGGCTATGAGTGGTACGGCCTGCCGCCCTACGAGCTGGACGGCACCTCCGGGCGCGACTACTGGGAGGGCATGCGCGACGGATGGCTGGTGTGCGCCATGAAGGGCCCCTGGGCCCGCGGCGGTCGCGTGGTGGTGCTGCTGAACGGCTCCTACTACCGCACCGCGTGGTTGAGCGAGGAGGACTTCAACGCTCTGGCTTCTGCCAACAAGGCCGGCAACCGTCTGCCGGAGTTTGCCCAGCCGCAGGTCAAGGTGCCGCTCTGGGCGGTGCGGCGCCAGATGCGCAACCAGAAGTGGGAGTCCCGCACCCTGGCGGAGCGCCTGGATGAAATGGCCGCGGCGGCCGCTGGTGAAGGGCGCCAGTTTGCACTGGAGTTCGACGGCTCGCGCGAACAGAACGCCGGCGCGAAGTTGCGCGAACTGATGGGCCTCACCGACGATGACTGGCTGAACGTGCAGGAGCCCCAGAACCTGGAGATCCACGCCAATGCCAGCCTGATCACGGTGCGCTTCAAGAAGCACGGCCAGTGGTATGAAGTGTGTCTGAACCGCAACGCCGAGGGCCGGGCGCGCATGACCGAGAAGGCAAGCTGGATGGAGTAGTTGAAACCAGCCACACCGGACAGCGCAGGAGCGACCGCAAGGTCGCTCCTGTTGCGTTGACAGCCCAACTGGTGCACCAGAAGGCTCCACGCAACAGCCGAGACAAGTGCCAGTTCTTTGGCAGGGGTGCCAGAAAGTTTGCGTGTAAGTGCTTAGAAAATAATGGTTTACATGAAACCTACGGGGTGCGTGCGGCATCCAACAGGTGCAGGGCCAAAGAACCCAAACAGGGAGGACAGCCATGAAAAACGTGTTCATCAGCTTTGCCGGCATGGTGCTGGCGAGTGTGGTGGGAGCCGGAGCCGTGCAGGCACAGGGAGTGCACGTCCGGATCCAGAAAGACAACAAGTCGGTCGAGATCCGCACTGGCGGGTGCGAGAAGCCGCGGGAGGAACGCTGCGAACGCCCGCGCAACGACCGCTGCGACGAGTACGTGATCGTCAAGAAGCGCGTGTGGGTGCCGGAGCACTTTGAGACCGTCTGCGAGAACGTGTGGGTACCGCCCGCCTGCAAGTTGGTGACCGAGCAGGTCTGGGTGCCGCCCGCCTGCAAGGATGTCCAGGAGCAGGTCTGGGTTCCGACCACTTGCAAAGAGGTGCAGGAGCAGGTCTGGGTGCCCGGCAGGCATGTGACGGTAATGGAGCGGCGCGTGGACGCCTGCGGACACGAGTACCACATCGCGGTCTGCAAGTATGTGCCCGGCCACTACGAGACAGTGACCCGCCATGTGCAGGTGCCCGGCCACTACGAGACCGTCACCCGCCATGTCCAGGTGCCCGGCCGTTACGAGACCCGGACTCGTCATGTGGATGTGCCCGGCCACTACGAGAAGGTGCAGAAGCAGGTGCTGGTGCCCGGCCGCTATGAAGTGCGCGAAGAGCGCGTGCGGGTGCAGGGCAATGGTGGTTGCGACCGTGACCGCAACAGGGACGCGTGCGGCGACGCCCGCGAGACTCCGGCCGCCCCGGCGGCACCCACCCAGCCGGTGGCAGCGCCCGCCCCGCGCGGAGGCGACCATGATCGCGGGCACGGCAACGACCCCGACCGCCGCGACGAAGACAACCCCGGCCGTGGCAGGGCCAAAGGGCGCAGCCGATAACCCGCACCGCAAGGCAGACCCCGCGCAAGCATGCGCGGGGTCTTGCATTTGCTGCCGGCAGCCGCGGGTTTTCGGGTCGCGGCGCCCATGGCATAGTGCCGCCATGAGCACCGAGCGCCCCGGCGACACTGTCTGCGAGTGCTTCGACATCTCGCGCGACGACGTTTACGCCATCTGGCGCAAGCAGCCCACGGTGGCCGCCGTGGAGAAGGCCTTTGGTTGCGGGCGCGATTGCGGCAACTGCGTGCCGCGGCTGCACAGCCTGCTGAAGTTCTTCCTGCTGGAACAGGCCAGTGGCCGCAAGGCCCGGCGGAACTGACATGGCGCGCAAGTACTGGTTGTTCAAGGTTGAGCCTGAGGCCTACTCCATCGAGCGGCTGGAGAAGGACGGCACCACCTGCTGGGAGGGCGTGCGGAACTACCAGGCCCGCAACTTCCTGCGCGACGACGTGAAGGTGGGGGACCTGGTGCTGGTGTACCGCAGCAACGCCGAGCCCTCGGGTGTGGCGGGCACTGCCGAGGTGTGCCGTGCGGGCTACCCGGACCCCTTTGCCTTTGACCAGCGCAGCCCGTACTTTGACGACAAGAGCCGCAGGGAAAGCCCCACCTGGTTTGCCGTGGACATTCGTTTCCGCAGCCGTTGCCGGAGGGTCATCTCGCTGGCCGAGTTGCGCGGGCAGAACCAGCTGGCCGGGATGCTGGTTCTGCGCAAGGGCCAGCGGCTCTCTGTCATGCCCGTGACGCAGCAGGAGTTCGAGGCCGTGGAGAAGCTGGCGGGGGCAACATGCGCTTCTTGAACCGCAAGTGGGCCAGCGGCCAGTACGACGAGCTGCGCGCCGGCAACTACTACTGCGTGTACTTGCGGCATGTGCAGGACATTGCCGACGACCTGCCGGACGAACTCCGAGCTTTTGCCATGCTGACCCACGGCCACGCAGCCTCGGGGGCAACCATCTGGTCCGCGCGCCTGCGCGACCGCGAGCAGGTGTTGTCTCTGCGCCTGCTGCTGCAGGACAGCAAGGGCAAGAAGTGGCTGCTGCGCCTGCGCTATCTGGACGTGGACGTGGAGCTGCTGGAGCGCGGGCTGCTGGCGCGCCTGTGCCGCGACCCCGAGACGCGCTGCTTGACCGACGAAGTGGACCTGGCGCCGGAGGGCCGGGTTGAACATCGCATCCTGTTTGCGCCGGACGGCGAGATCGCCATCCGTTTCCGCGGCTTCGACTTCGTGGCTGAGCCCGCCAAGGGCCGCCAGCCGCTGCCGCGCAACCGCTTTGCGGTGCGCAGCAGCGGCGAGGAATAGAGCGTTTTCATGGCTTGTGTGCAGAGCACACGCGAAGCGCCGGGCAAGCAGAGCGCGACGCCGAGATGCGCAGCCCGCTGCCGGCGAAAGCCTGAACACAAGCCATGAATATGCTCTAGCAGGCCGTTGAGAAAATCGCCGTTGGCGCCTTCCTCAACGGAAAACAACTGCCCGGCTTGCGGCGTGCAGCCGCGCGGGCCGGGCAGGGTGTTGCAAAGGACTATTTCGACACCCTGCTGGCCTCGGCAGCCTACATGCCCCACAGCTCCTGGGTGGACACCTTCTTGCCCTGCAGCTTCAGGTAGTAGAAGAGCTGACCCTTGTGCTGGCCCAGGTGGCCGATCATGTGGGACAGGTGCTGGAACAGCGTGGCCTTGGGGCCGCCCCAGGGTGCGGTACTGGTCTTGCTCAGCAGGTTGGCCTCACCGGCCTCGCTGAGGAACTTCATCGCCGTCTTCTTGTCCTCGGCCAGCAGCTTCAACGCCTCGTCCACGGACTTCACCGCGGGCAGCTTCTCGGCGGGCGGCAGCATGGCCTCGGGCGGCATGTCGTCAAACTTGGTGCCGGGCGGCAGGCCCCAGTCGCCGCTGACGAACCCCTTGATGCCGGCCCCGCACGAGTTGGTGCAGTGATGAAGCACCTGGGCAACGGTCATCCAGTTGCTGCCCGTGGCGGGTTTCCAGCCCAGCTTGTCGTTGTCCACCAGCGTGAAGAGTTTCTCGGTGGTGGCGTACATGAACTCTGCTTCGGCCTTGAGCAGTTCAGTCAGGTTCATTCAAGTCTCCTTTGTTTGATGTGGAAGCAGTCGCCACTTTAGCAGGCCGAGCGACAACGGGCACGCCAGCTCAGGCTACTGGCCCAGTTCTTGAAATTCTGCGTCGCCGCAAGTCACGGTTGCCGGGAACTCTGCGCCTTTCTTGCGAACTTTCAACAGGAACCCACTGAAGATCGGCTTTATGAATTAGCGATATTTGATGTAATCGCTGTTCATGGAGCGCACTCCTCAACTGAAACGTGATGGTGTCCGCATTGCCATCAGCGGCGACCTGAACCAAGTGAACGCTGCTGCCCTGCGCACGGCTCTGCTGCCGCTGCTCAGCCCGCCTGCGGCCCTCCAGCTTGATCTTTCCGGGGCACGGGAGCTGGACGGCGCCTGCCTGCAGGTGCTGCTGGCTGCGCAGAAGACCATCGCCGGCCACGGCGGCGACCTCGTCCTGTCGGCCTCCTCACCGCGCGTGCAGGCCGTTCTGGAGGCCTCGGGGGCGCTGCGGTTCCTGCAGCCGCAGGGAGGAACGCCATGAGCGACGACTTCTCTTCCTTCCGCGCCGAGTTCCTGCCCGAAGCCAACGACCTGTTGGCGCGCCTGGAGGCGGGCCTGCTGGAGATGCGTTCCGGGGAGGCCTCGGAAGAGACAATCCATGCCATGTTCCGCGCCGCCCACACCATCAAGGGCGGCTCGGGCAGCGTGTTGATGCCCGAAACCGAGCGCTTCACCCACGGCATGGAAAACGTGCTGGACGCCCTGCGCGCCGGCAAGATCAAGGCCGAGCCCGGCACCGTGCAACTGCTGCTGGAGGGTGTAGACGCCCTGCGCGGGTTGCTGGAGTTGGAAGGTGCCGGCCGGCCGGTGCCGGCCAGCGACTTCCGCGAGAAGCTGGTGGTTGCCTACAAGGACATCAGCAGCGGTCGCGCGGTCGCCGCCGGCGGAAACAAGCCCACCCGGGCGATCCGCCCTCGCATCGTGCGGGTTTACTTCAGGCCTGCCGCTGAGCTGTTCTCGCTGCCCATTGACCCGCTGCCCGTCCTGGAGGCTGTTGCCGCCATGGGCCAGGTGCGCGAACGCCACCTGCACATTGCCGAAGTCCCCACGCTGGAAGAACTGGACCCCGCCCGCTGCTGCCTGGCCTGGGAAGTAATCCTGGAGACCACCGCCACCGCCGACGAGCTGCGCGGGCAGTTCCTGATGGTGGAAGACAACGCGAAGCTGGACGTCTCGGACTTGACGCCCGCGGACCTGGAGGAGCGCGCCCAGCGCAGGGCGAAGTCCGTGGCTGACGCCCTGGTTGAAGACGGCGTCATCTCGCCTTCCGTGGCGGGCGAAGCCGCCAGGGGCGCCGAAGAGCAGGCAGAACTGGCCATCGTCAGGAAGGCGCGCCTCACCGGCCGCGTCGTCAAGGAAGCTGTTGGCGCCCAGCAGCAGGCCAAGAAGGCGGTCGAATCCAGTTCGATCCGCGTGGACACCATCAAGCTGGACACGCTGGTAAACGTGATTGGCGAGCTGGTCATTGACCAGGCTCGTTTGACGCGACTGGCAACCCTGGAAGGCAACCTGGAGCTGATCAGCGTTGCCGAAAGCATGGAGCGCCTGGCGCGCAGCCTGCAAGAGCAGGTTCTGCGCATCCGCATGGTGCCCGTGGCCAACACCTTCAACCTGTGCCGGCGCATTGTGCACGACGCCGGCGAGAAGACCGGCAAGAAAGTCCGCCTGGACATTGAGGGCGGCGAGACCGAGATTGACAAGACGGTGGTCGAGCAGCTTGCCGACCCGCTCAAGCACATGGTCCGCAACGCTGTGGACCACGGCCTGGAGTCGCCCGCCGACCGCAAGAAGGCCGGCAAGCCCGACGAAGGCGTGCTCAAGCTGAGCGCCGCCCACCGCGACGGCATGATCCTGGTGACCCTGCAGGATGACGGCCGCGGCATCAGCGCCGAGAAAGTGCGCAAGAAGGCCATTGAGCGCGGGCTGATCACCGCGTCCTCAAGCCTGTCGCCCCAGGAGCTGCGTCAGCTCATCTTTGAACCCGGTTTCAGCACCGCCGAGCAGGTCACGGAACTCTCCGGCCGCGGCGTGGGGCTGGATGTCGTGCGCCGCAATGTGCAGGCCCTGCACGGCACCGTCGAACTCGACAGCAACGAAGGCCAGGGCACAACCTTCCGCGTTCGCCTGCCGCTCACGCTGGCCATTGCCGACGGGCAGATCGTGCAGGTGGGACCCTGCTTTTACGTGGTGCCCCTGCTGGCCGTGGTCGAGAACCTGCGCCCCGTCGCGGGCCAGGTGCGCACCATTGAGGGCCAGGGCGAAGTCATCCGCGTGCGCGGCCAGGTGTTCCCGCTGGTGCGCCTGCACGAGTTCTTCAACCTGCCCACCGCCCGCACCAACCCCGAAGAAGCGCTGGTTGTGATCATCGGCCATGCCGACCAGCCCTATGGCCTGATGGTGGACGAAGTCGTGGGCATGCAGTCGGTGGTGGTCAAGGCGCTGCGCAACGACCTTCCCCGCAGCCCGGGCGTGGCGGCTGCCACCATCCTCGGCGACGGCAGTGTGGCGTTCATCCTGGACACGCGGTCGCTGTTCACGGGTGCATTCGGTTCGCTGGCCCTGGCTGGGGCCTGATTCTCGCTCACGGAAACGACGAAATGACGACCCCACTTCATGACCTGACTCGCAAAACCGCGTGCACTTTGTTTGTCGCCGCACTGACACTGTGCTGTGCCAACTGTCTCGCCGCCGAAGAGGCCGAGCCGCCCAAGCCGGCACCCGAGGCCGACGAAGAAGCCGGCTGGCCCAAGGTCAATGTCTCGGCCGGCATTGACGTGGTCACCAACTACGTCTTTCGCGGCTTTGACTACCTCGACGACAAACCAGCCATACAGCCGTGGGCGGGCGTGGCCTTTCCCGACGCCGGCGTTGAGATCGGCCTCTGGACCTCGTTCGCTGCCTCCGACCGCGAAGACGAAGAGATTCGCGCCCTGGACGAGTTCGACATCACGGTGAGCTGGGGGCACACCTGGTGGCTGTTCAACTTCGGGGCCGGTCACGTGGCCTATATTCTGCCGGACAGCCCCGGCCATGCGGGCTACAGCGCGGAGTTGTTCGCGTGGTTCGGCGTCGGGTTCGAGCCCGTTCCCGGCACGATCAGTCTCTGTGCCTGCTTGAACGGCTACTGGGACTACGACCAGGGCAACGACCTGTACATGAGCCTGGCGGCTGACGCCACCTGGACGGCGATGGACTTCGGTGCCGGCACGC
>JADLBZ010000271.1 GCA_020847415.1 Planctomycetota bacterium | reverse complement strand
CGTAGGTCGAGAACTTGTAGCCGCGCTGGTACTCGTACTTCTCCACCGCCTTCATCAGGCCCGTGTTGCCTTCCTGGATCAGGTCGAGGAAGCTCAGGCCGCGGTGCCGGTACTTCTTGGCGATGGAGACGACCAGGCGCAGGTTGCCGCTGAACAGGCGGCGCTTGGCTTCCTCGTAAGCCTGGTAGCGACGCTTCATCTCCTCGACGCGTTCGTGCAGCTCCTCGCGCGGCTCCATGGCCCGGCGCAGCAGCGTCTCCATCTCCTCCTTCAACTGCTCGACGCGCTTGCGGGCCTCGCTGACCTCGCCCAGGCGCTCAATCTCGCGGTGCAGCCAGTTGGCCTTGCGGCTGACGCGCTCGATCTCGTCCATCATGGGCTTGATCTTCTTGGTCTGGATGTTGAGTTCCTCAAGAAGAATCACGGCCTTCTTCTGGCGCGAGCGCACGCGCTGGAAGCACTTCTCGCGGTCCTTCTTGGCGCCCTTGCCGGACCACGCCAGCCAGTCCTCCTGGTTCAGCTTCACCAGGTGCTTGAGGGTGGTCAGGTTGTCGTTCAGGCGGGCGCTCATCTCCGATTTCGCCATCTCGAACTCGGAGTTGAACTTCATGGTGCGGTCAAAGGCCAGCTCGCCGCGCTCGACCTCGCCCAGGATGCGGATGGCTTCCACCTGCGCGATGTGGCTTTCCAGCACGCGCTTCTGGAAGCGCTTGCGGGTGACCTCGATCTTCTTGGCCAGCGCGATTTCCTCGTCGCGCGTCAGCAGGGGAATCTCGCCCATCTGCTGCAGGTAGGTGCGCACCGGGTCGTCAATGCGGCCGTCCTCGTCCACAGGCGGCTTGGGCTCGCTATGGCGACGGTCTTTCTTGTCCTTGATGCGGTATTCCGGGCTGTCCTCGACGACGTCAATCTTCAGCTCGTCGAGGCGCATCAGGATCTGGTCCAGGCGCTCGGGACTGACCACGTCACCGGGCAGCGCCTCGTTCATCTCGTCGTACGTGATGAAGCCGCGCTCGCGGCCCATCTTGATCAGCTTGCGGATCTGGTCATCCACCTCCTCGGGCGAAAGCACGTGGGTGGTGGGCAGCAGGTTGGCCGTCTCAGTGGGCACAATCGCCGTGGTGCCGGCGGCTGTCTTCTGGAAGCCGGCGACCGGCTTGATGAACTCCTTCTTGGGTGCTTCCTCCGCGGGCAGGTTGGGCAGCACGCGCGTGATGCTGCCGGTGTTGCGCGACTTGCCGCCGGCCGCGGGTTTTGCAGTGCTGCGCGGGGGCAGCTTGACGGTGGGGTGTCCCTTTTCACTGTTGTTCTTGCCTGAACCGCTCATTGCTCACCTTCCGGGGTCTTGTGCGGCAACTGCCTCTGTGGCACCTGCCGCGCGTCCGCTTCTTCTGTAATGCTGAATCGTCCTGTCTGGATTCCCTTTTCCGGCTCGTTAGCTCGTTCAGAAGTACCTGCTCAACGCCCTGTCATCCTTCTCGGCCGGGCCGGGCCTTCTTCTTCCGCAACAGCGCAAGCTTCGCGCGGCTGTCGGCGGGCGCTTCCTGCTCGCCGCGCGCCGCCGCGAATCGCTCCAGTTCCAGCCGCAAGCGCGCTTCTTCGCGCTCCGCGTCGCCGGCACTCTGGTCCACCGGCACTTCCAGGTGGGCCAGCACCGCTTCCAGCTCACTTCGGCCGGCTTCGCCCAAGTGCGTCACCAGGGCACCCGCCGCGGCCTCGCCATGCTCGTCCACGGCGTTCAGCATCTCCCGGTACAGCTCCTGCAGACCGGGGCGGCTGAAGCAGGCCGGGTCCAGCAACTCGCCGGCGCCGCGCAGCACGCCCTGGTGCTGCAGCAGGCGCCCCAGCAACTCGCGCTCGTAGCTGGCGGCTGCCACCGTCTGCGGGGCCTGCGCCTTGTCCCCCGCGGCCGGCGCTGCGGCAACACGCACGTCCTCGCTGCGCCGGGCGCGCTCTTCGGTTTGCGCGAACTGCCGGTGCGCACGCTCCACGGCAGCCACCACCACAGGCTCGCGCAGGTTCAACGCAGCAGCGGCGCGCTTTGCATACAGCTCGCGCAGGCTGGCGCTCTCGGCGCGGCCCAGCAGCTCCGCCAGCTCGCCCAGCGCGGCCTCCGCCTCCACGGGGCGCGCCAGGTCATGGCGCTGCGCCAGCATGGACAGCTTGAAGTCAAAGGCGTCGCGGGCCTTGTCCAAAGCCTCCTGCATGGCAGCCGGCCCCTTGGCGCGCAGCAGGTCGTAGGGGTCCATGCCGTCCGGCAGCACCGCCACCTGGGCGTCCACGCCGGCTTCGAGCACCACGTTCAGGCTGCGCTCGGCACCGCGGATGCCGGCTTCGTCGCCGTCCAGCACCAGCACCACGCCCTTGCTGTAGCGACGCAGCAGGTGCAACTGATCCCGCGTCAGGGCGGTACCCAGGGGCGCCACCGCGTTGTCAAAGCCGCACTCGTGCGAGAGGATGACGTCCGTGTAGCCCTCCATAATGAGGGCGCGGCCCGTCTCCTTGAGGCGCTTGGACTCCGCCAGCCGGTCAATGGCATACAGCAGGCGCGATTTGTGAAAGAGCAGCCCTTCCGCCGAGTTCACGTACTTCTGGGCCTTGGCGTCCGGGTCCAGCAACCGCGCGCCAAAGCCCACAATGCGGCCCTGGGCGTCGCGAATCGGAAACGTAAGCCGGCCCCGGAAGAAGTCGTACCAGCGCCCTGCATCGTTGCGGCGGCAAAGGCCCGTGGCCTCCAGCGCCTCGTCGTCCTTGAAACGCGCCCGGGCCGCCTGCCCCACCCGGTCCCACTCGTCGGGGGCAAAGCCCAGCCCCCAGCGCTCGGCAATCTCGCCGCCCAGGCCCCGGCTCTCTACATACTGCTGCGCCTGTGGAAGGCGCTGCAGACAGCCGGCAAAGCCCCGCTGGGCCCACGCCATGATGTCCAGCGCTCGCGTGCGCAGGCTGCGCTCAGCGGCACTGGGCCCGCCGCCCTCATAGCGCAGCTCAATGCCGGCGCGCGAGGCGAGCTTCTCGACAGCCTCGCGGAAATCCAGCTTCTCGTGCTCCATCAAGAAGCTGATGGAGTTGCCGAACACGCCACAGCCAAAGCACTTGTACACCTGCCGCGAGGGTGAAACCTGAAACGAAGGCGTCTTCTCGTCGTGGAAGGGGCAGCAGGCCCAATAGCCCGCGCCACGCTTCTTCAGCGGCACAACGGCCGAGATCAAGTCCACGATGTCAACGGCGCGGCGGACTTCCTCGATGCTGTCGCGCGAAACCCTGCTCAAGCCCGAACTCCCGCGCCACAGGACGCCTAATCTGCCGTTTTGGCAGCCACCTAACGAACACGCAACCGTATCACGCGAGACCCCCACCGTCAACAACACTTGACAGCCGCAGCAACCCCCGCGCGTTGCTAACTGTTGGCCCTGGATGATGTTAGCGATGATTACAAATCAGTGGGCTGGCTTGTGCTTGACTTCCGAAAGACCCTCGCTACCTTTCGTGACCCTTGGCGGCCAGATTCGCGCCAATGCCCCTATCGTCTAGAGGCCCAGGACGGAGCCCTCTCAAGGCTCAGACACGGGTTCGAATCCCGTTAGGGGTACCAGAATGCAGCGGCGGCGGGCTTCCCGCCGCCGCGCTTCGTTCAACACGTCTGTGGGTCCCCTACCGCTCCACCACAACTTCCGTCAGCCAGCCATCGGCCGTGATCCGCTGCCGGGGTGCGGCGCCAGCCATGGCGGCCACGTCTATATCCCAGGCGCATTCAAGGTGCACGGCAGGTTCGTGGCGGTAACGAGATTCGTAGCTCGCGCTGATCTGAACGCCCCGCTCCGTGCCCTCGCATGTGAAGGTTTGAGACTCGAAGTGCTCGCCACACTTGCGGCACACGTGATCAAACGCGGACGGTTCAGCCCAGCCCAACGACTGGTCGTCACTTGTTGATCGAACGTAGCGCAGTGCCACCGTGTGTGAAATCAATCCGCAGTCTTCCCGCCATGCTCGCACATGAACCCGATAGGCACCGGGTTCGGTGGGCTGGCAGTAGCACCACCGCCAGTCCTCTTTCGGAGGCGGAGACGGCGCATGACAGCGAACCGGCAGCGGCCACGCCGCCACGTGGAGCAGGTCCACGTGCTCAGGCTGCACCGGCGCGGTTGCTGCATCAACAGGCACCGCGACCGGAGCGAAATCAACGCAGGTCAGCGCGATTCCGCCTGCCGCCATCACCGGCAGGAGCCCCAGCATGAAGCCCACAAACCACGAGCGCATGGAAGTACAAACGAACCGGCGGCGACCCTGTTCAATGAAACAGCCCCG
>JADLBZ010000270.1 GCA_020847415.1 Planctomycetota bacterium | reverse complement strand
CCCCACCGGCCTGCGCGGGGCACCGGCCCTGGGCGACTTTGACCGCGACGGCGACCTGGACGCCCTGTGGCCCAGCCCCCTGGGCCGCGTGCAGATCAACGAAGGCGAGCGCGGCTGGCGCGACCTGCGCGCGGAAATCGAAGTTCGCGACGCACAGGGCATGCGCCTGCAGTTTTCGGGCGAGCTGTGCTGCGCGGACTTCACCGGCGACGGCCTGGCCGACGTTGCCGCCGTGATGCAGGCCGGCGACGACGGCGGGCCGCAGTCGCTGGTGCTGCTGGAGGGGACCGGGCAGGAGGATAGCCCGTTCAGGCCCGTCATTTCAGCGGCCATTCGCGGCCGCATTTTTGACCTGACCCCCGCCGACTTCAACGCCGACGGGCGGCTGGACCTGGCGCTTGGCTTTGGCACACCCGGCCAGGATGCGCGCCTGACCCTGCTGCAACTGGACGCCGGCCGGCAGTTCGCGCCCTTTGACGGCTCGCCCAGCGCCAAGGGCCGCCTGCTGGACCTGGCCCTGGACGACCTGGACCGCGACGGCGACCTGGACCTGATGGTCTCTGAGGAAGTCGAGGGCGCCGTGGCCCTGACCCTGTGGGCCAACACCGGCACGGGCGCCTTTGCCGACAGCGGCGAAGCCGGCACCAGCCTGCGCCGCGCCCTGGGCGAGTTCCGCGCCACCAACCTGTCGCTGGCCGACTTCACCGGCGACGGCCGCTCGGACTTGCTGGCCGTGGACGCCGAGGGCAATGTCGTGGTCGTGCGGACCACCCTGCCATGAAGCCCAGCGCGCACATTGTGGCTGCCGACATCGGCAACACCAGCGCCACCATCGCCGAGATGCGCGGCCTGGACGTGCTGGCTGAATTCGATGTCTCCAGCCACGCACCCGCCGACGACCTGGCCGCGGTGCTGCGGCAGAAGCTGCCCGGCAGCTCGTTGCTGCCGCTGGTGATTGCCAGCGTGAACCCCCGCGGCACGGAGGCCCTGGAGGCCGCCTGGCGCAGCCTGGGCGGCAACCGCGTGTTGCAACTGGGCCGTGACATCAAGGTGCCCATTGAGAACGCCACCAGCCAGCCGGAGCGCGTAGGACAGGACCGCCTGGTGAATGCCCTGGCGGCGCGCGCGCGGCGCGGCCCTGAGGTGCTCGTGGTGGACTTCGGGACCGCCATTACCTTCGACGTGGTGAAGCAGGGCAGCTACCGGGGCGGGGTGATTACGCCGGGCATAGGGCTGGCCATGGAGGCGCTGCACCAGAAGACGGCGCTGCTGCCGCTGGTGCGGCCGCAAGGCAGGCCGCCGGTGATCGGCACGGACACGGTGAGTGCGATCAACTCGGGCGTGTTTTACGGGTACATCGGCCTGATCAGCAACATCCTGCGCGAGTTGCTGGCGACCTACGAGACGCGGCCGCCGGTGCTGGCCACGGGGGGCTACGGCGCGCACATCGCGCCGGAGATCGCGGCCATTGATGAGGTGCTTCCGCACCTGACCCACGAAGGCATTGCGCTTTCTGCCGCGGCTGTGCTGCAGGGTGCCCAGCCAGGGGTAAACCTGCTCAAGACGCCAAACAACAATCGAGGCTGAACACGCGTGATTGGTCTTGACATGTCCATACCAGCGTGCTGGAATGGCCACGTTGCAATATGGAGGGTTTCCATGCGTGCCATTGTCAGCAACAAGGCCTGCTAGCGGGAACCGTTCCTTTCAACCCATTGAAGGCCGGTCCTCGCGACCGGCCTTGTTCTTGTGGTGCAGCCTGGGTGCGGGCTGCCGGCCCGCATTTTGCGCCCATCACATTCCACGGGAGGTGTGCCATGCACAACCTGAATTGTCGCCCAACTTCGAACGGCGCGGACAGGCTGTCCGCGCCACAAAAGGAACTCAGCCTTGGACAACGAAACGAAGGAAGCGCTTGAGCCGTTCATCGAGCTGGCGCTGATTACCGAAGTGATGTACCCGGTCAAAAGCGGCAAAGAAGCCACCGTTTACGCCTGCCGGGCGCACCCCAACACCGGCACCGAGTGGCTTGCAGCCAAGGTCTACAAGCACCTGCGCGAACGCAGCTTCCGCAATGACGCCGCTTACCAGGAGAACCGCACGGCGATGTACCACAACACTCGCGTGCGGCGGGCCTACGAGAACGGCAGCGAGTTCGGCCTCGAGGCCCCCTTCATGCTCTGGGTCGGCCAGGAGTGGGAGCACCTGACAAAACTGCACCGAACCGGCGTCCATGTGCCGGTGCCGGTAAAACACGCGGGCCGGGCCATACTCATGGAGTTCTTCGGCACAAAGGACGGCCCCTGCCCGACACTGCAACAGACAAAGGTGCCGCCTGCCCGGGCCGGGGAACTGTGGAACCTGTTGAAGGCGAACATCGAGATGATGCTGCAGGCCGACTGCGTGCACGGTGACTTGAGCCCGTACAACATCCTGGTTGACCTGGACTCCTCAAGTGACCCGCTGCGCATTATCGACCTGCCACAGTGCGTGGACGCGCGCTTCAACGCCAACGCCCGCGACCTGCTTGCCCACGACGTCGAGACCACCTTCCACTATTTCGAGAAGCTGGGTGTCCGCGACAACCCCAGGGCCTTCATGGCCGACCTCTGGCAACGATGGAAGCGGGCCGAACTGTAACATCGCCTGAGCAAGCAGGGGTTCCTGCATCGCGACAACCGGGGCGGCTGCCTGAACCGCCCCGATTGTCCATGTTGCACGCTCGGCCAGCCGGCACTTGGACCGCACTGGCCGTGTGCACCCGCGCACCCTGAAGAGCGGGCCCCCGGTCGCTATGCGGCTGACAGACCCATCGCGGACGAACGACAGACGGGCCGCGCGACCCCGCCCTCTGGGCACGCCAATCTCCTGATTGGCGCAGTCCTGCCACGAACAACAGGGGCTCGCAACCGCAGTGGCGTGGGCGTCCCGCCCGCAGAGGCAGTTCGTGATGTGGCTGTTCGTGATGCGGGCGTCTCGCCCGCAGAGGCTATTCCTGATGCGGCCGTCTCGCCCGCAAAACCCGTTTGTGATGCGGCCGTCCTCGCCCGCAGTGGCAGTTCGTGATGTGGGCGTCCTCGCCCGCAGTAGCCGTTCGTGATGTGGGCGTCCTCGCCCGCAGAAGCTGTTTGTGATGTGGCAGTTCGTGATGCGGGCGTCCTCGCCCGCAGAAGCTGTTCGTGATGCGGGCGTCCTCGCCCGCAAAAACCGCTTCGAACTGCAATCTCTCGCAAAGACGCAGAGCCCGCTGAGAACAGCAATTGCTTTTGTGGCGTGGCCGTCCTCGCCCGCGCTGCCGAGAACACAACCCATGACGAGGATGTCAAAGAGTACCGGTACCCGGGCGCTCAGGCAGCAGGTCGGCGTGCCTCGCCTTCGCGGCCCTGGGCCGCGACCGGCACACCGCCCTCGCCGCCATCGTGATCCGGCCCGGCTGATCGCCCTGCTGCCGGGGGCGGCGGGTCGCCGCGGCGGGCCTCGGGCGCCCTGGCTGCGGGTGTCGCAGTCTCAT
>JADLBZ010000269.1 GCA_020847415.1 Planctomycetota bacterium | reverse complement strand
GTGCTGGCATGGAAGTCTGCTGCCACGCTGCGCCTGCAAGCAGCGGCCCCGGTGCGGGCTGCCCTGCAGCTGGCGCGCGGGGATCTCGCCGCCGCGCAAGTCTCCCTGTCTGAGGCCCGGGCGGAGGTGGAACGGCTGGGCATTGACCCCGGCGTCTCGATATTGGCCGGTGTTCGCAAGGCCGAAGAAGCCCTATTGGCAGCGCAGTCCGGGCAGCCGCTGGTGGCGGGACACCTGGAGAAGCACATCGCGCCGGAACTGTTGCGAGCCCTGCGCGCCCGTGGCCTGGGCAGCGCGAAGTAGTTGTCCCAGCATCCGGACCTTTGCGCCTATGCGGCGTCCAGCAGCAGGGCCAGCAGCAGCAGGGGCAGGTACAGCAGGCTGGCCACAAACACGCCCCGCGTGGTGCCCTGGCTGCGGCGCCAGGCGTGCACCACACCCGCGCCAAGAAAGCCCAAACCCAGGGCCAGCGCGCCCACGGCATAGGTGATGCCCGCCATGCCCGTGACCACGGGCAACAGGCTGGTCAACAGCAGGGCCGCGCACCAGATGGTGATTTGCCGCGCCAGCACGCCGCCTTGCGGGTCCCACCACCCCAGCATGCGCATGCCGCCCTCTTCGTACTGCTTGCGATACAGCCAGGCGATGGACCAGAAGTGGGGCAACTGCCACACGAACAGGATGGCGAACAGGACAAAGGCCTCGATGGTCAGGGCATCGGTCACGGCGGTCCAGCCAATGACCGGGGGCAGCGCGCCGGGCACGGCACCGATCAGGGTGTTCAGGGTGGTGCGCGTCTTCAGGGGCGTGTAGATGCCCAGGTAGATGGCGCTGGTCACCAGCGCCAGCGCCGTCGAGAGCAGGTTCACGCCCAGGGCCAGCATGGCCGAGCCCAGCAGGATCAGCAGGATGCCGAACAGCGTGGCTTCGGCGGCGCTGACGCGCCCCGAGGGAATGGGCCGGTTGCGAGTGCGCTCCATGCGGGCGTCGCGTTCGCGCTCCAGCACCTGGTTCAGGGCCCCGGTGCCGCCCGCCACGGCGCCCACGCCGCCCACGGCCAGCACAAACAACGGCCAGTCCACTTCGCCGCGGCTGGCCAGCAGGTAGCCCGCCCCGACGGTCACCAGCACCAGCGAAGAGAGCCGCGCCTTGGTAAGCACCCAGTAGTCCTGCAGCCGCCCCACAGGGTCGTCGGCCGGGGCCTGCTGCCCCGGTTGCGGCATCACCACCAGCCGCCGCAGCCACAGGCCGAGCAGTGCCAGCAGCACCAGCAGAAGGGCGCCGGTGGTCACGTGGGCGGTGCGCAACAGGGCCACCACGCTGGCGGGCGCCGGCGAAACCAGCAAGCCCTGGGTCAGCATCCAGGGTGTCAGGCCCAGGAACACCTGGGCCAGCAACAGAAAGCCCAGCAGCGAGGCCAGTTTGCGCACGGGCCGCACCGATCCGTGCAGGCGGTGCACGCGCAGCACCAAGGCCAGCACAAACGCCGAGACCAGAAAGGCGCCGCCCACGTGCAGCATCACATGCTGGCCGGTCTGGCGCACCAGCGTGCCCAGGAAGAGCTGCACCAGGGCCAGCCCCAGTGCCGAACGCGCCAGGGCCCGGGTGCGCAGGGCCCCGTGGTGCGGCTGCGGGCTCATGGGGGCCAGCCAGCCGCGCGAAGTAAGCAACGCCAGCGCCGAGAGAATGGCAAAGGTGACCTGGCCGACCACGCCGTGGGCCATGGCCAGGGCCGCGCGGCGGGCCTCCACCCCTGTGCCGCCGCCGGTGGCGTCCAGCACGGCGTGGCGCACGTCGGTGTCAGAAACCACCAGCACCCGCACGCCGCCCAGCACCCCCTGTAGCACCAGCACAGCCAGCGCCGCCACGCCCAGCCAACGGCGCGGGCCGGTTTCGCCCTTGTACTGGGCAATGGTGAAGCCGATCAGGCAGAAGCCGATGACGGTGCCAATGACGCGGTGGCCAAGCTCATAGGCGCGGCCGCCCTGGCTTTGCCACCAGCCCACAGCCCACTCCCAGAAGCGCCAGGACCAGGTGGGGTCGGTGTCGCCGGCGCGGATGGTGGTGACCATGGCGCCCACGATGATCATGAGCAGCGTGAGGCCCGAGCAGGCAAAGGCCAGCCAGTGCGCCCAGCGCTGCCACGGGTTCAGGGGCTGTGGTGACGACTGCACGGGCTTCTCCATCCCGGTGGCGCCAGGTTCGGGTACTCGGCGCGGGTGCGACAGCATAGGAACGCCACAGGGTGGGCAACCAGTGCCGGAATCTGCGCACACTGCCGAGCCTATTCGGACCTGTAGATCCAGTTATCCCTCATATCCTCGAAGATTTTGAGTTTCGGGACAAGAACTATCTACACCTCAACGTTTATCAATGGTAAAGCTGTCCCTGTCGGTGGCACATGCCGACCACGGAAACCTGCAAACCTATGCGCTTTCTGATGCCTGGTCTGCTTCTCGCGTTGCTCACGGCTGCGTGGGCAGCGCCTCTCTGCGCCCAGGCGCCGATCAAGCAGTACAGCAACAGCGGCCAGGGCGTAGACGTCGTTGAGCGCATTGGCAGCCCCCTGCCGCTGGACACGCCCTTTGTGGACGACAACGCCCGTAACGTGACGCTGGCTCGCTACTTTGGCGCGGGCAAGCCCGTGCTGATTTCGCTGAACTACAGCGAGTGCCCGCGGCTGTGCGACCTGCAGCTTACCGAGCTGGCCCGGGCCCTGCGCGAAATCTCGCTGAAGCCCGGCGACGACTTTGAGCTGGTGACCATCAGCATTGACCCGAGTGAGGGCTACAAGCGCGCCCGCCATACCAAGGTGCGCTACCTGAACGAGTGCGATAACGCCGCGGCCGACAAGGGCTGGCACTTCCTGACCACCGACAACGAAGCCGACGTCCGCAAAGTGGCAGATGCCCTGGGCTTCAGCTACGTGTGGGACGAAACGACCAAAGAGTACCAGCACAAGGCCGCGCTGTTTGTGGCCACGCCCAAGGGCGTGATTTCGCATTACGTGCACGGCATGGGCTACGAGCCCGCCCTGCTGGAAACGAGCCTCAAGGCAGCCGCCAAGGGTGAGCTGGGCTTGCCCAGCAGTGCCGGCTTTGGCGCGGATTGCTTTACCAACGACTACACCGAAAACGTGGCGCGGGCCTTTGGCACCATGCGCTGGGCCGGCGTGGGCGTGCTGGCGCTGGTTGTGGGGTTTGTCGGGTACTTCTGGGTCCGTGAGGCCCGCAAGCGCAAGACCATCTCTGTCCAAGTGGAAGTTACGCAATGAGTCTCGCAAGCGTACATGCAGGCAACGTGGGTCTGCCCCTGGCACAGTCCGCGGGGTTCTGGTTCCCGGACCAGGCCTCCGACGTGGCAGCCGGGCACGACTTCACGTTCTTCCTGATCCTGGGTGTCTGTGCGGTCTTCTTCTTCCTCATCACGGGCGCTTCGGCGTGGTTCGTGCTGAAGTACCGCAAGCGCGCCGGGCACAAAGAGCAGGCCACCAGCACCCACAACACCACACTGGAAATCGCCTGGTCGGCGATTCCCACCGTGCTGCTGATGGTGTTCTTCGGCGTCTCAACCTACTGGTATTGGCACATGGTCAACCCGCCCATGAACGAGAAGTCCCTGGACGTGGCGGTGGAAGGCCGGAAATGGAAGTGGTGGTTCGAATACAAGGGCGAGCCGTTCAAGTCGCCCGCCCGCGTTGCGGACTTGTACGTCGTGAAGGACACGCCGGTGCGGCTCTCTATGGTCTCGCCGGACGTGATCCACAGCTTCTTTGTGCCGGCCTTCCGTGTGAAACAGGACGTGGTGCCGGGTCGCATCAACCGCCTGTGGTTCAAGCCGACACAGGTCGGGACGTTCCGCCTGTACTGCACTGAGTACTGCGGCCAGGACCACTCGGAGATGACTGCCTGGGTGCACGTCTTTGAGACCGAAGCCGAGATGGTACAGGCCGTGATCAAGGCCGCCGATACTAAGAGCATCCCGCCCGAGGAACTGGGGCCGCGCCTTTATGCTGAGAACTGCGCGAGCTGTCACAGCAAGGACGGCAAGGCTGGCCTCGGACCAACCTTCAAGGGTTTGCTGGGTTCGCAGCGCGAGTTCGAAGGCGGTACCACAGCCACTGCCGACGAAGCCTACGTCCGCGAATCGCTGTCAGATCCCAAGGCCAAGGTCGTCAAGGGCTTCAACCCGGTGATGCCGGAGTTCAAGCAGCTACAGGCGCATGAAGTGGATGCGTTGATTCTGTACCTCAAGTCCCTCAAGTAGCCGCGGCTGCTGGCGTGTTTCGGGCACAGTGACAGGCAAGGAAGAAGACAATGGCAGGCGCAACCCTGGACAAACCCGCAGACCATGCCGCCCCCGCAGGCGGCAGCGCGGCACCCAACTACCTGAACCACACCAAGGGCCTCAAGAGCTGGCTGTTCACCCTCGACCACAAGCGCATCGGCATCATGTACCTGGGTGGCGTCAGCTTTGGCCTGCTGCTGGGCGGCCTGTTCGCCCTGCTGCTGCGTACCGAGTTGCTGTCGCCTGACGACAACTTCGTCATGCCCAACCACTGGTACAACAACATGTTTACGCTGCACGGGGCGGTGATGGTGTTCCTCTTCATCATCCCCGGCATCCCGGCCTCTTTGGGCAACTTCATCCTGCCCATGCAGCTGGGCGCCAAGGACCTGGCCCTGCCCCGCGTGAACCTGCTCTCGTTGTGGCTGTACTGGATCGGCACCCTGTTCTTCGTGGGCGTGCTGATCACCATGAACCTG
>JADLBZ010000268.1 GCA_020847415.1 Planctomycetota bacterium | reverse complement strand
GTCACGCTCTCCCACAGCTTGCGCACCGGCTGCACAGCCAGGCCCACTTCCTCCATGGCCTCCCGCACGCAGGCTTGCTCCTGCGTCTCGCCTGCTTCGAGCGAGCCCGTCACGGCGCTCCAGTAGCCGGGGTAGGAGTCGGTCTTGGCGCGCTCAATCAGCAGGGTGTCGGCGCCGTCCTCAATGATGACGACGACTGCGTGGCGCAACGGGCGGGGTGGCTGAAGCATCGCTATTCCCGCCGGATGGCGTCTTCAATGAGGGCCGGCAGGTCCTTGGGGTTGGCCTTGCCCCGCAGCTTGCGCATGCATTGGCCCACCAGGAAGCCCATGGCGGCCTGTTTTCCGGCGCGCAGGTCGGCCACCGCGCCGTCCTTGAACTCGCCCAGCACCTCGGCAATGGCAGCCTGCACGGCGCTGTCGTCGCGTTCGATCAGCTTGTTCAGGCGGCGGGCGCAGGCCTCGGCACCCTCGCCGCTCTCCACCATGGCGCGGAACACCTCTTTGGCCGTAATGTTGTTCAGTCGTCCCGCATCCTGCAGACCGATCAGCTCGACCAGTGTGGCAGGCGTCAGCTTCAGGTCGGCCAGGTCGCAGTTGCGCTCGTTCAGTTCGCGGGCGAGCTCCACCACCACCCAGGCCGCCACCTTTCGCGGGTTATCCAGCAGGGCCACGGCGGCTTCGTAGAAGTCCGCAATGGCGCGGTCGCCCACCAGGTACTCGGCGTCGGCGCGGGCCAGCTTGTAGTCGTGCAGGAAGCGCAACAGCCGCTTCTCCGGCATCTCAGGCAGGGCGGCGCGCACGCCGTCTACCCAGGCGCGGGGCACGTCAAAGAGGTTCAGGTCGGGCTCGGGGAAGAAGCGGTAGTCGGTGGCGGATTCCTTGCTGCGCAAGGAGCGCGTTTCGAGCTTCTCTTCGTCCCAGAGGCGCGTTTCCTGGTGCAGGGTGCCGCCTGCCTCCAGCACCCGGATGTGGCGCTTGATCTCGTACTCCAGGGCCGCCTTGACGGCGCGGAAGCTGTTCAGGTTCTTGATCTCGCTGCGCACGCCGAACTGCTGCCGGCCGCGCGGCCGCACCGAGATGTTGGCGTCGCAGCGCAGGCTGCCCTTCTCCATGCTGAGGTCAGAGACGCCCAGATAGCTGAGATTCCGCTTGAGCGTAGTAAGGTAGACGTAGGCCTCCTCGGGGCTGCGCAGGTCCGGCCCGCCCACGACCTCGATCAGGGGCGTTCCGGCGCGGTTCAGGTCCACCAGCGTCGAGGCATCCATGTGGATGGACTTGCCGGCGTCCTCTTCCATGTGCGCGCGGGTGATGCGGCAGACCTTGGGGGCGCCGGTGGCGTCCGGAATCGGCAACTGCAACTCGCCGTCAAAGCACAGGGGCTCGTCGTGCTGGCTGATCTGGTAGCCCTTGGGCAGGTCCGGGTAGAAGTAGTTCTTGCGGTCAAACTTCACCCGGTGCGCAATCTGGCAGTTCAGGGCCAGGCCCACGCGGATGCCGAACTCAACAGCCTGCCGGTTGGCCATGGGCAAGGCGCCGGGCAGGCCCAGGCAGACCGGGCAGGTCAGTGAGTTGGCAGGCGCGCCGAACTGCACGCGGCAACCGCAGAACATCTTGCTGGCGGTCTTGAGCTGGACGTGCACTTCAAGGCCGATGACGGGCTCGTAGTCCACTGCTGTCGCGTGTGCCATGGCGGTGCCTCGCGTCAGGTAACCATGGGGATCAGGTTGACCAGCCCGGCAACGTCGGCGGCCTCGTAGTCCGGCACGTCGCGCAGGTCGCGGGGCAGCTGGCGCTGGCCGTGGCGCCCCACCCGCAGGTGAATGGCGGTCATGCGCATGGCCTTGGCCGGGCGGATGTCGTTGTCAATGCGCGTTCCCAGCAGGGCACAATCCGCGGGCATCATGCCCAACAGGCCGACCACGAACTCCAGCAGCCGCGGGTCCGGCAACTCGATCTTCATGGCAGCAGGCGGACCCTTAACGTCCAGCAGGTTCCAGGCCCCGGCCTTCTGCAGCGCGGTGGCCAGTTCGGCAGAGGGTGCGGCCGCCAGCGCGGTCTTCCAGCCACGGGCCTTGCAGGCCTCCAGCAGGGCCTTGGCTTCCTTGCGCAGGTTGGGCTTGGCGTTGAAGTTCTTCTTGAAGGCGCTGATGCAGCGCAACGCCAGGGTGGCGTCGCGGTTGACCAGCTTGAAGATCATGGCGTCGTATTCGTGCGGGGCAAACGAGTCCACGGCGAACGCCTCGGCCTGCTGCAGGGCCTGCTCAGAAACGCGCACCCCGGCAGTGGCCACAATCTGGCGCACCAGGGCAATCGCCTCCTTGTCGTTGGCGGATTCGTCGGTGAGCACGTCGGGTGCGTCAATAATGATGGCTTGCGGCAAAGTGACCTCGATGCGTTCTCGTGTGCTGCAGGCTGCCCGCCCTTTGTGCTACGGGTTGGTGCGATAAATGGTGCGCGGGAAGGGAATGGCTTCGCGCACATGCTGGCAGCCCGTGATCCACTGCACGCAACGCTCGACGCCCATGCCGAAACCGCCATGGGGCACCGAGCCGTAGCGGCGCAGGTCCAGGTACCAGTTGATGCTCTGCAGCGGAATGGCGTGCTTCTCCACCTGCTTCATCAACAGGTCCATGTTGTCTTCGCGCTGGCCGCCGCCGATGACCTCGCCCACACCCTCGGGGGCGATTACGTCCACGCACAGCACGTAGTCGGGGTTGGCGGGGTCGCGCTTCATGTAGAAGGCTTTCACCGCGCTGGGGTAGCGGTGAATCATGACCGGCCGCTTGTAGTGCAGGCCCACGGCGGTCTCGTCGGCTGCACCCAGGTCGTCGCCCAGGCCGTTCTTCAGGATGTCAGCAGAGAGCTTGACCAGTTCCGGGTCGGAGCTGGCAGCGAACTCGGCCTTCAGCTTCTGCAGCACATCCTGCATCTCGCTGTACGAGACGCGAGGGAAGGGCTCCGCCACCTTCTCAAGGATTGCGGTGTTGCGCTCCAGGACTTTCAGGTCTTCCTTGCAGCGTTCCAGCACCCGGCAGACCACATAGCGGACCTGCTCTTCAGCCAGGTCCATGATCCCGTCCAGCTCCAGGAACGCGACCTCGGGCTCCACCATCCAGAACTCGGTGAGGTGGCGGCGCGTCTTGGACTTCTCGGCCCGGAATGTGGGGCCGAATACGACAATCTTGCCGAATGCGAACGCGCCGGCTTCGCCATAAAGCTGGCCGGACTGCGTGAGATAGGCCTTGTCCTCAAAGTAGGGGACTTCAAACAGCGTGCTGGCGCCCTCGCAGCTTGCCGGGGTGAAGATGGGGGCGTCAAACAGTACAAAGCCACGCTGGTAGTAGAAGTCGCGAATCGCCTGCTCGACTTCGCTGCGCACGCGCAGGATGGCGTGGGGTGTGCGGCTGCGAACCCACAGGTGGCGCACGTCCAGCAGCTTGTCAATGTTGGGAACGTCCTCGGTGATCTGGATCGGGTAGTCGTGCACTTCCTGCAGGACGCGCAGGGTCTTGAGCTGCACTTCGACGCCCAGGGCAGAACGGGTGTCCTCGGTGACCAGGCCCGTGATGATCAGGCTGCTCTCGTTGCCGATGCGCTTGGCGGTCTCGAACACGTCCTCGGGCACGTCCTTCTTGCTGACCACAACCTGCACGGTGCCGCTTCCGTCGCGGAACTGCAGGAACAGCAGCTTGCCGCTGCCGCGCCGGTTATATTGCCAGCCGCGCAGCTCAACCGTTTCGCCAAGGTGTTTCTTGAGATCGCTTACCTGTACACTGCCCATGGTGGCGCCTTGTCCGTTCGTCGGGCGGCACTATGCATGGGCGTGGCCAGACCCACAAGCCGTGGTTGGGGTGCAATGGTCGTAGCGGTCGCAGACATCCGCCTCCTGGAGCCCGGCCTGCTGCCGATAGCCCTTGGCGCGGGCGCCGTTGTCGCGGTGTTGGCGTTCGTGTTGGCGCGGCGTCACGAACTGCGCATTCGCCTGGCTGCGGCGGGGCTGCGCGTGCTGATGTGCGGGCTGATCGGCCTGCTGCTGGCCCGCCCATCCGCCAACGCCGACATGCCGCCCCCGCCCCAGGTGGCCGAAACGTGGGTGTTGAACCTGCCCGGCGCCGTGCCGCCGGGGGGTCAGGTCTTTGCCGAGCCCCCAGCCGCGTTTCTGACGCGTCTGCGCAATGCTTTGGCGGTCGGCGAGGCGCCACGCCGTGTCGTGGTTGCCGGCAGCCGTCGCGAGGCCGCCCCGGTGCGCGACGCCGTGGCGGCGCTGGGCTTGCCCTGCGAGGTCCACACTGGGTCGCAGGACAAGGCTGCCCCAGCCGCGGCCATCGTGCTGGACGTGCCGCTGAAGCTGGAGTACGGCGAGCCGCTCACGGGTACTCTGCGCGGCCCGGCAGGGGTCACTCTGCGGCTGGATGGAGCGCCGGTGGCTGTAGACGCGGGGGGGGGATTCACGGCGGGCGTGCCGGCGCCGGGGCGGCACGAACTCGTCGCGGAAACAACGGGCGAGCCCGCGCAGCGCGCCGGGCGTGTGGTGCACGTAGGCCCCAAGGCGCGGCTGCTGGTCGTGGGGTTCGGGCGAGAGCAGGTGGGCCATCTGGCGGCCTTGTTGCCCAACTTTGAGTTGGACCTTCAGCCCGGCCCGCTGCTACCGGCCATGCTGGAGGGCGCCGCCGTGGTGGTGATGGCGGTGCCGG
>JADLBZ010000267.1 GCA_020847415.1 Planctomycetota bacterium | reverse complement strand
CTGGGCGCCCTGACAGACATCAGCGAACTGCGCACCCTGCAGGAGCAATACCGGCACGCCCAGCGCATGGAGGCCATCGGCCGCCTGGCCGGGGGAGTCGCCCACGACTTCAACAACCTGCTCACGGTCATCAGCGGCCAGGCCGACCTGGTGCGCCACCGCCTGCCGCCCAACGACCCGAACTTGCGCGCCATGGAAGCCATCCAGTCGGCCGCCATGCGCGCCGGCGCCATCACCCAGCAACTGCTTGCCTTCAGCCGCAAACAGAAGCTGCAGCCGCGCCGCATTGACCTTGCGGCCCAGGTGCGCGGCCTGTGCCAGACACTCAGCCGCAGCCTGGGCTCGGGCGTGCGGGTCGAAACCTCGCTGCCACTCGGCGAAGTGCCCGTCGAGGCCGACCCCGGCCAACTGGACCAGGTGCTGTTGAACTTGCTGGTCAACGCCCGCGACGCCATGCCTGACGGCGGCCGGGTGGCTGTGACACTGCGCCGCGACCCGCCCTGGGCGCTGCTTGAGGTGCGGGACGAGGGGACCGGCATCGCGCCCGAGGTGCTGCCGCGCATCTTCGAGCCCTTTTTCACGACCAAGGGCCAGGGCAAGGGCACCGGCCTGGGGCTGGCCACGGTCTACGGCGTCGTCAAGCAAAGCGGCGGCGACATCAAGGTCTCCAGCCAGGTGGGCAAGGGCACCAGCTTTGTCGTCCAGTTGCCCTTGCTGGCTGAGGCTGCCCGGCCGGCGGAGGCCTCCGTGGCCGGCACGACCGCGGCGGCGGGCAGACGACGCGTGCTGCTGGTGGACGACGACGACGAGATTCGAAACCTGCTGGAGCACGCCCTGCAGGCCCGGGATTATGACGTGCAGACCGCGCCCAATGGCGCCGCCGCACTGCAGAAGCTGACCGAGCAAGGCGGGGCCGCCGACCTGCTGGTCACGGACCTGATCATGCCCGAGCTGGACGGCGCCGCCCTGGCCCAGCGCGTGGGCGAAACCTGGCCGGGCATGCGCATCCTGATGATCACGGGCTACGCCGATGACGAAGTCGCCTCGGCCGAAACGCTGGGGCGCTACCGCCTGCTGCGCAAGCCGTTCAGCCTGCCGCAGTTTCTTGAGCAGGTGAATTCAGCCCTGCAACCCGCCGAGCACACCGCCTGAGGCCAACCCTGTGTGATGTCGTCGGGCTGCATGCCGTGGCGGCTCCTCCCCTCGTGTCAAACGCAGAGTCTCCGCAGGCCGGGCCGGCTTTCACTCCCAGCGGTCCGGCGCGTCCGGCGCCTCGCCCAGGGCGTCCAGCCACCCGGCGCGGGCACCCGGGAACGCGTCGGCGTAGGGCACATAGGGCTTGATGTCCAGGACCGGCGTACTGTCCAGCAGGTCAATGCCCAGCACACGAATGACCCGCCCCTGCACACCCAGCAGCTTCAACGCCGACAGCCCCAGCGGGTTAGGCCGGTGCGGGCTGCGCGTCGCAAACAGGCCCCGGCGCACCTTGGGGCCGCGCGGCGGCACCACCGTGGGCTTCCAGTGCCGGTTCAGGTGCAGGTAGGTCATCACCCAGATGTACTCAAAGCCCTCCAGGTCTTGCAGCGCCTGCTCGTAGTTACAGCCGGGCAGCAGTTCGATGCTTGCCTCAACGGCGCGGTCCAGCAGTGTTTGTTGTTGCACGGTGGGCTGGCGTGGCGTGCCGAAGCGCTCGGTGTAGGGCGAGCGCACGTGCCCAATCACGGCAAGCTGGACAGCCTCAGGCGCCACGGCGCCGGACGTGTGGTCTTGGGGCGGTTTCTTGCGTTGCATGGTGGTGGTATCGGGCCGAGCCGGCGTTTCTGCAACACACAAGTTGCTATAATCTAGCAAAAGTAGTAAACTGGCGCCGGATGCGTCATGGCTGACGTACTTGGACAGAACGAGATTGATGCCCTGCTTGCCGCCGTCAATGAAGGCGGCATCGAGCAGGTCGTAAAGCAATCTAAAGAAGAAGCCGGCACAACCAAGGCCAAGGTTTCGCCCTACGACTTCAAGCGCCCCGAGCGCGTGGGCAAGGACCAGATCCGCGCCTTGGAGCGCCTGCACGAGGTGTTTGCCCGCAACGTGGGCGCCACCCTTTCCAGCCAGTTGCGCACCCTGCTGGACTGCCGCCTGGTGGGCACCGAGCAGGCAACCTACCAGGAGTTTACCCTGGCGGTGGCCAACCCCACCTGCTTCAACTTTCTGCGAGCGAACCAGCTTGAGGGCGACTGGATCCTGGACATCAACCCCAAGCTCGTTTTCACCATGTTTGACAAGCTTACCGGGGGCGGCACCGCCAAGTACGAGCCGCCCAACCGCTCCATGACCGACCTGGAGTGGATGGTGATGCGCCCCACCCTGGATCGCATTCTTTCGCAGCTCAAGAACGCCTGGGAAGGGTTGTTTCCGCTTACGCTGCGCTACACCGCCCACGAGACCAACCCGCAACTGGCCCAGAACATTGCCCCCAATGAGCCGGTGGTGCTGATTACCTTTGAGCTGACCTTTGGTCCCGAGCAGAACGGGACCATGACCCTGTGCCTGCCGCACAACACCATTGAGCCCGTATTGTCGCGCATGTCGGGCTACTGGTTCGGCAGCAAGGTGCACCGCACCGAGGACACCCAGCGCAACATGCGCCGGCAGATTGAGGACGCGCCCGTTGAGATCTCGGCGGCCTTCAAGCCCGTGCGCATGACCCTGCGTGAGCTGAGCAACCTGGAAGTCGGCGACATTATCCGGCTGGACCACGCCAGCACCCAGCCCGTAGAGCTGGAGATGGACGGCCATCCGACCTTCCTGGGGCAGGTGGGCATGGTGGGCGCCAAGGGCAAGTTGTGCGTGCGCATCACGGACAACCTGGCCCAGAACCGCCTGGCCCGCCTGCGCGGCAAGTAGCCGAATTTCTTTTTTCTGCCGGGCCGTTTTTCTTGCCTCAGCAGCGTGGCTCCCTTCAATGGCGTGTTGCGCCCGAACGCGGCGCAATGAACTCGTCGTCTGAAAGGAGACACCCTCATGGCTGCCACGGACTACCACCGACCTGCATCGACCATGGAAGACGGCGCTGCACCGGCCACGCCGCGCTACGATATCCGGTTTCCGCCCTCCAACCCGGAACTTGACCAGGACGGCGAGTTCTGCGAGGTGCTGCTCGATGGGCAGTGGCAGCGTGTTCGATTCCACGACTACGGCCGCCTTTACGAACATCCAGGGCTTTACGAACAGGTGTTCTACGAGCGCCTGGAGTGCAGTTCGCACCGCCGCGTCTCGTCCATGCTCGCGGATGTGCTGCGAGAGCGCGGCCAGGCCTCGGCCTATCTGCGCGTTCTGGAGGTCGGCGCCGGCAACGGCGTCGTGGCGCAGGAACTGCGGCAGCTCGGCATCCCACGCATCACAGGCGTCGACATCATCCCGGAAGCGCGCGATGCCGCCCAGCGCGACCGGCCGGGTGTCTACGATGAGTACTTCGTCTGCGACCTGACCAACCTCGACGCCGCGGAGCAAGCGGCACTTCAGGCGCTGCGGCCGAATGCCCTGGTCACGGTGGCGGCCCTGGGTTACGGGGACATCCCACCAGCCGCCTTTGAGGCCGCGTTCAACCTGGTGGCGCCCGGCGCCTGGATTGCGTTCAACGCAAAGCTGACGTTCCTGAGTGCGCGGGACGAAAGCGGGTTCGCGTCGCTGCTGCGCAAGATGATTGCCGCCGACATCATCGAGATTGAAGCCTACCGCGTTTACTGCCATCGCCGCAGCATGCGCGGAGATCGCCTCTACTACGCGGCACTGGTGGCTCGAAAGCGCGCGGACATCCCCGGCGGCGGCATTCCTGACCTGCGCAACCAGGGCGGCGTACTGCCCCTGAGCAAGCCGTAGCTGCAACCATGAAGCGCCTGGGGCGCGGCGTGCCGTGCCCCGCTGCTACTTCGCTTCGCCCCACAGGCCGCGCTTCTCGCGTTTGGCCTCGGCTTCCACGTCCTTCATGCGGGCGCGCAGGCGCTCGTCCTGGAATTCCTTGGCGTCGCGGATACGCACCAGCCCCTCCGACAGCATCGCCATGTTGGCGTTCACGTACCCGCCGGCGATCACCTGCCCGGTTTCCTCGTCGCGGGCCTGCACGTACACGATCCCGTAGATCACCCCGGCGCCCAGGTCAGAATCCAGCGCGGGCTTCACGAACAGCTCCTGCTCTTCGGCCAGGTACTTGCGCATCCACTCCTGGCAGCGGGCAAAGGTGGCGGGGGCTTCCTTTTCCGGCAGGCCTTCCACGCCCAGCAGCCGGATCTCGCGCTCCGTGGGCGTGCCGCCGTTGATGATCACCGTGTGCGGCGCGATCAGCCGCGTGGGGCGCGCCACGATGCGGCCGTCCGTGTCCAGGACCAGGTCCTCCGAGAGCTTGCGGTCCAGCGGCTTGCCCTCGTCGTCCACCTCCACGGTTGTGCAGGCGGCGAGCAGCAGGAGCAGGGGCAACATCAGCACAAGGCGCATACACTCTCCGAAACCCGGCATTTGAAACGGACACGGACAGCCTGCGTTGGCAAGCCTTGCCCTTTGATCTATCATGGTGGCGTGCGCGGCACGGCAAGAAAGCCGGTGCCGCCTGCCCCCTACCCGTTCCCCGGCGCGGACACCATGTCCAACGACAACACGGCTTTCAAGCTGGTTGGCCAGACCATCGGCGGCTGCCAGATCAAGAAACTGCTGGGTACGGGCGGCATGGGTGCCGTGTTCCTGGCGCAACAGCTTTCGCTGGGCAAGGAAGTCGCCCTGAAACTTCTGGACGAGCGATGGGCCAAGCGCCCCGAGCACGTGGACGGCTTCCTGCGCGAGGCGCGCCTGGCTGCCAAGCTGGAAGACGAGCACATCATCCAGATTTACGACGTCGGCACGGACCGCCAGTACAACTTCATTGTGATGCAACTGGCCCGCGGCGAGAACATGAAAGACCGCCTCAAGCGCGGGCCGCTGGACATGGACGAAGCCCTGCGCTACTTCGAGGGCATCGCCCGCGGCCTCGCTGTCGCCCACAAGCACGGCATCATCCACCGCGACATCAAGCCCGGCAACCTGGTCATCGGCGACGACGGCACCATCAAGGTGCTGGATTTCGGCCTGGCGCGGCTGGACGAGGCCGAGGGCGACAAGTCGCGCGGACAGTTCATGGGCAGCATTGCCTATATGTCACCGGAGCAGTCCGAGTACATGCCGGTGGACACCCGCACCGACATCTACTCGCTGGGCGTGACCGCCTTCCAGTGCTTCACCGGCCAGCTTCCCTTCCGCGGCGACAACAACTGGGACCTGATTGTTCGGCACCACGCAGAAGATCCCGTGGCGCCCAGCATGTTGCGCCCGGAGATCCCGCTGACTGTCTCGCGGGTCATCCTCAAGGCCATGGCCAAGAACCCCGCCGAGCGCTACGCGAGTGTGGACGACCTGCTGCTGGACCTGAAGCTGATCCGCCGCCACCAGGTACCTGCCGCCGCTGCCCCCTGGAACCGCCGGCCCCTGAACCCGGAGCCTGTGAACTGCGCGGCCCAGGGCTCGGAGAACCTCTATTATCGTGCCCTCGAGCAGCAGCGCGAGGCCTTCCGCGCCGGCAAGCCCGTGCAGCCCATGCGCGAGATCATGCCCCGCCTGGGCGTCACCTACCTGAAAACCGGCCAGCCGCCCCTGCTGCCCCAGGACTTTCTGGAGGCCCGCTGCGGCGAGCGCCGCGTTTCGCTGGCCGCCGCCGCCGCCAACGGCTTTGCCATTGCCGGCTGTACCGAGCCCCTGCAGTGCGGCGAGCGCTTTGCCCTGCAGCCGCAGGAGGGGCGCCTGCTGGTGCGCGTGCGCGGCTCCAAGACGCTCTCGGTGCCTGAGGTGCAGCGCCTGTTTGATGTGGTGGAGGCGCTGCCGCCCTCGGTGCGCCATGCCGCCGTGGCGCTGGACCATGATTATGTGGCGCAGGGCAGCGACATCCGCTGGGTGGTGGACACGTACAACATCCTGGACAAGCGCGGAGCACAGTTCACCCTCGTGGTGGGCTCCATGGAAAACCACACCACCTTCGTGAACCTGGGCATAGACAGCCACATCAAGCTGGAGCTGGAGCTTGAGCGCACCGGCACGGTGAGCCTGGAGCGCTTCTCGGCCCGCACCCAGCCGGCGGCAGCGCCGGAGCCCGCGGCGCCGCTTACGCCATCGGCCCAGGCCCTGGTGCGGCAGATTGAGTCGCTGGTGAAGTCCGGCGACCTGGCTGAGGGGCTGCGCGCGTGGCGCCGGCTGGTAACCGAGGGGCTGGACCGCCGCCAGGCGGACCAGCTTGCTCCCCTGCGCGCCGGGCTTTACGACGCCCTGCTGGCACAGGGCAAGGAAGCCATGGAGCAGGACGACCACGAGGCCGCCACGGAGCGATTCAACCAGCTCATTGACCTCGACCCGGGCCGCTACGAAGGCCACATGTACAAGGGCCTGATGCTGAAGGCCGAGGGCAAGCTGGAGTATGCCCAGGCGTTCCTGACCCAGGCGATCCTGGCGGCGCCCGACGAGGCCGAGGTGTTCTATCACCGCGCCATCGTGCGCTCGCGGGTGGACGACCTGGAGGGCGCGCTGCGCGACCTGGACATGGCGCTGCAGCACAACCCGCGCATGGCAGCGGCCTACTACAACCGTGCCAAGGTTCACAAGCTGATGGGCCGCGAGGACCTGGCCAAGCGCGACCACAAGGTCTACGAGCGGCTGAAGGGCCCCGCCGCCCCAGCCGCAACCGCGCCCGTGGCCCAGCCGACGCCGCCGCCCATGCCCCGAAAGGCCCCCTGACGCCTCGTGCGCCGGGAAGCCTCGCAAGGCCTTGCAGGCCAAGCCCCCCTGTTTGATAAGATCAAGCGGTGCGAGCTCTCGCGGGTAATGCCTGCGGGGCAGGATGTTCCGGGCACGGCTGCGGCCGTGCCGGTGTTTTGTGCGACCAGCGGGGAAGATATGCCTCTGCCCAAGACCATCAAGCTCACTGCCGGCAAGCGCGTGCTGTTCCTGACCAAGAACCTGGACCTTTTGCGCAAGCAGCTTTACGAGGGCCTCAACCTGCGCATGGAGGACCTGAAGGTTGAGGACCTGCTGGACGACATCAACACCGACACCATGACGCCCAACTGGGTCTGCTTTGACTACCGGCCCGAGGATATCGCCCGCAACGCCTACGCCGGCCTGGTGGACAAAGACGGCGAGCGCGTGTTCAAGGAAAACGCCCTGCTGCAGGGCGGCTTTGAAGTGATCGTCTCCGGCCAGCGCAAGGGCACCGGCAGCAGCCGCGAAACCGCCCCGCAGGCCGAGAAGTGGGCCGGCATCCGCATTGTCATCGCGGCCAGCTTCGCCCCCATCCACGAGCGCAATAACATCAACCTGGGCCAGGTGATGGGCGACCACGCCCAGCTGGCGCGGCTGCAACGCGGCGAGGCCCTGCCGCTGGCCGAGTTCAGCGGCAGGTACGACCCCGTCACCCGCATCATCCTGGAAAGCGGCGGCCTTTTCGAGTTCAGCAAGCTGCTCAAGGCCGGCAAGCTGGACCTGCCCAAGCTGAAGAACGGCAAGCGCCCCATGACCATGGCCGAGAAGCTGGTGGCCAGCCACCTTGTGCCCGGCCAGGGCGAGCCCTTTGTCAAACCCGGCGACGCCGTGATGGTCAACGTGGACGCGGGCTACAGCCACGAATACACCACCGCCCAGGTGCACTACTTTCTGCAGAACGAGTACGGTCGCGACTACCGCGTGACCAACCCCGAGAAGTTCGCGGTGTTTGAAGATCACCTGCTTTACGCCAAGGGCGTGGCGCGCTTTGCCAAGTTTGCAGGCAAGATCCAGACTTTGGCTGACATGCAGGGCGAGTTCCAGCGCCACACCAAGGTGCGCGACTACCAGGCAAAGAACGGCATCAGCCCCGGCATCTGCCACCAGGTGGCCCGCGAGCACTTCATTGACGTGGGCGACTTTGTCCAGGCCACCGACAGCCACACCTGCATGGGCGGCGCCGGCAACGCCCTGGCCTATGGCGTGGGCGCCACGGAGTACGCCGGGCTGATCTACGGCGGCTTCACGTTTGTGGGCGTTCCCCAGAGCATTCGCTTTGACCTGACGGGCCGCCTGCAGCCGGGCGTGACGGCCAAGGACGTGATGCTGCACATCCTGAACACCCACGCAAAGAAGGAAGAGACCCTGGACCGGGTGATGGAGTTCGGCGGGCCGGGCCTGGCGTCGCTGTCCATGGACGAGCGCGCCACCCTGTGCAACATGGCCACCGAGTGCAGCGCCAAGACCGGCATCTGCGAGGCCGACGACGTGCTGTGGCAGTGGCTGAAAGACACCCGCAAGCTGACCGACGCGCAGCTTGCCCGTGCCAAGGCCCGCGCCGTGGCGCCCGACAAGGGGGCCCGCTACGACGGCGGCGAGTTCACCATTGACCTGTCAAGCATTGCCCCCATGGTGGCGGAACCCGGCGACCCCACCTACGGCAAGGACATCGGTAAGCTGGGCGAGGTCAAGATTGACATCGCCTACGGCGGCTCGTGCACCGCGGGCAAGGTGGACGACTTTGACTATTACGCTGCCGTGGTGCAGGAGGCCGTGGCCGCGGGCCGCAAGGTGGCACCGGGCGTCAGGATGTTCATCCAGTACGGCAGCGAGGCCGTGAAGGCCTACGCGGAGCACAAGGGCTATCCCGCGCTGTTTGCCAGGGCCGGCATCGAGCTGATTAACCCCGGTTGCGGCGCCTGCATCGGCTGCGGCCCCGGCGTCAGCGACACCAAAGAACAGGTCTCGGTGAGCGCCATCAACCGCAACTTCCCCGGCCGCAGCGGCCCCGGCAAGCTGTACCTGGCCAGCCCGCTGACCGTGGCCGCCAGCGCCTTTGCCGGCCGCATCGTCGCCTACCGCAAAGGCATGTTTGGCAAACAAGCCGCGCGCTGACGAAT
>JADLBZ010000266.1 GCA_020847415.1 Planctomycetota bacterium | reverse complement strand
GCACGCGCACCTGAGTGATCACACGCGAGTCAGCCACGGAGAAGGTGCGGGTGATGCCGGCGGTGTTGTTGTCGGGGATGGCCACGGCTGTGCCGCCGTTCACGGCGTCATCCACGAACAGCTTCTGCGCGCCCAGGTTGTGGCTGGAGGCCAGGGCAAAGCCCTGCACACTGTTGGGGTAGCCGGTCTGCGGGTTGGCGGGCAGGTTGAAACCCTTGACGCGCACCAGCCATGTGCCGACCGCGGGGCTGGCAACCTCGGCCAGCTCGATGTTATCGCGGCGGTTGGGGCCTGTGGCCGTGAAGGTGTAGTTGGCGTTGCCGGCGGCGCAGGCCTGCACGCCCGAAAACGGGTAGTGCACGCCGCCGCTGGGGTCCACCAGTTCCAGGTCCAGGTCATTCACCAGGGTGGTGGCGGCCGTGGTGCTGGCAAAAATGTCCAGCCACGAACAGACGACCCTGAGCGGCGTAGCGGTGCTGGCCACCGTGACGGGGTACTCGACGCTGCCGGCCTGGCGCACTTGCCCGCGCACGATGCGCAACCCGCCGGAGGCTCTGTCGTCCAGCACCAGGTCGGCCGCGGCCTGCACGTCAATGATGCCGAACCCGTACTTGTAGTCGGGCCCGGCGTTGCCACGGTCCTGGCAGGTCAGGGCAATCAGGCTGCGAGCGACGTCCGGGGCAAGAAGCTGGTCAGCGTGTTCACGCCTCCAGAGCTGGGCCAGCAATGCCACGCCGCCGCAGAAGCTGGGCCCGGACATGCTGGTGCCGCTGTAGCTGGCATAGCTGGTGTTGCTACCCGCGGTTGCGCTTTCCAGCCCTTCACCGTTGGCGCAGAACTGGGGTACCAGGCGGCCGTCCAGTGCGGGGCCCAGGCTGGAGAAGCTTGTGATGTCGCGAGTGTCCGTAACGGCGCCGATAATGAAACCGTTGCGATGCGCGTTGTAGCTGGGAACGGTGCAAGTGCCGCCCGAGAAGGGCTTCGTGCCGCTGCCGCTCGGCTGGCTGGCCTGGTAGTTACCGGCGGACTGCACCTGGCAAAGCAGGAAGTCGCGGTTAGTGCGGTCCACGACTTGCGTGCCGGAAGTGTAGTCGCCCCAGTCGTCGCTGCCGCCGTTGAAGTCGGCGTAGCTGTGGTTGTCTGCCGCGTGGTTGTAGTTGTGCTTGGCGCTGCGGCGCTCACTGTCAATGCTGTTCCAGTCGTGGCTCAGCACGTAGGCCTTGGGCGCGAAGCCCTTGGCCTGGGCCCGGTTGGTGCCATCGCCGATGATCGTGCCGGATACGTGCGTGGCGTGGTCGTCGTTGGCGGCCCCGTCTATCTTCCGCACCCGTTTCGCGCCGTTGTTGATCAAGCTGGGGGTGGGCGCATTCTGGAACTGCTCGTGCGTGTCGCGGGCGCCGCCTCCATCCCACACACCGACAATCTGGTCGGTTCCGTCCAGGCTGTAGGGAGCGGCTCCAATCGTGGCAGGGTCCGCCTTGGCAATGGCCGCGCTGGTCTGGTTGTCGGCCACCTTCCAGCCGGGCAGCGCGAGATTCTCCAGCAACGGGCTGGCCAGCAGCAGCGCCGCCCCTTCAGCGTCCACGCTCACGCGCAACAACGGGTTCTCCGGTCCCGGAGGACAGGAGGGCTCCACGGAATCCAGCACGGCAGCGCGCGCCGATTTCAGCAGCGCTTCGGCCGTCTCCGGCGACACGTCGCGCCAGAACAGGATGGAAAGCTCGCCAACAACCGGTGCCAGCAGGCCCCGTTCAAGGAGCCCGCGCGACTGCTTGTCGGCGGGGTGCTGAAGTGCGGTGCCGGCAGCCAGCGCTTCGGTTTGCAACAAGTTCGCGATGCGCGTGAGCGATGGCGCATCCACGGCGCGCATGATGTGGGTGTCCGGGTTGACGTAGCCCACAAACGAAGCACCGGCTGCCGCCAGGCGGCTGGCAAGCGAACGCGGCATGGGGCCACGCAGCTTGAGGTAAAACGGCTGTACTGGTTCGTGCGTCGGCAGCGGGAAATCGGGTGAAGCAAGAATCGAGCGCGACTTCAGGCGAATCAATCTTTCCCGCTCGGCGGAGGTCAGCTGAGCTTCAAACTCCTGGCGCGCGGGCTCGTCAAAAACGGGTCCGAACTCCAGGCTGCCGGCCGGGCGCCTCTCCTGCGCCTTGGCCAAGGTCGCTTCCTGGCTGCTCACATGGGTCAGGGTTGCACAGACTGCCACTACCCCACCCACGAGCGCCAGAAACGCCCACGCGGATTGCCACCGCATGGAGCCTCCTGTCTGCACACGAACTGTCAAAGAACTCGCCGCCCATGGGCGGCGCTTGCACCGCGTGCAGCGTAGCAGTACGGGAGGACCCGGCCAATGCGAATTTCAAGTATCGGTAAATGCAAGCGGAGACGGCCCTTATGCCGTCTCCGCTGCGGGCGAATAAGTGTTTCCACAATTACTGTGCTTGCCGCGACTTTGAAACAAGCCGCTTCCGGCGCCGCAGCATGGCCAGTGCAAGCATGGCAGTCGGAGCAATCAGGCCAAGCGCGGCAGGTTGTGCGCTGCAGCCGCCGCCGCCACCGCCACCGCCTCCCCTGCTGCCGCCCCCACCACCGCCGCCCGTGGGAATCGTACCGGTGGCGTTGACATGGACGACAACCGTGTCGGTGTCAGAGCCGCCGCGGCCGTCGCTGACCGTGAGCTGGAAGGTCAGCGTCGCGTCAACTCCAGGCGCCGTGAAGCTGGGCGTGGCGGTGTTGGCGCCGGTCAGTGTAACGGTCGGAGAGCCAGCGATTTGGGTCCACGAGTAGGTCAACGGGTCACCGTCCGGGTCGCTGCTGGAGGAGCCGCTCAGGTTGACGGTCGCGTTGAACATGGCTCCCTGGTCCGCACCGGCGTTGGCGTTGGGCGGGTTGTTGGTGGCAGAGTCCAGCACGGTGATGACCACGTCGTCGGTGTCTGTGCCGCCGCGACCATCGGTCACGGTCAGCCGGAACGTCAGGGGCGTGGGTGCGGAAACCGAAGGCGCCACGAAGCTGGGCGTGGCGGTGTTGGCGCCGGTGAGCGTCACGGTCGGAGAGCCGGCAATCTGGGTCCACGCGTAGGTCAGGGTGTCACCGTCCGGGTCGCTGCTGGCGCTGCCGTTCAGGTTGGCAGTGTTGCCTTCGGTGATGCTGGAATCCGGCCCGGCGTCGGCGTTGGGCGGGTTGTTGGGAGCAGCCGGTGCCGACGTGTCAACTTCCAGCGAAAGGTACTGCAGCGTGCCGGTGCCCAAGGTGCCTTTGTCGCGAATGTGGACCTTCCAGGTGCCGCTGGCGGTCTTGCCGATCAGGGTGGTGACATCGCTGGCCAACTGACGCGTGTCAGGCAGCACCGCGAGCAGGTCGTCGGTTGTCCCCGTGTCCGTGGATTCCAGGGTCACCGTTGTGGCATCGGGGTGCTCCAGCACGATCTCGAGGTCCCCGCGGGCCGTGTGCTTGATGTCCACGTAGACGCGCACGCCCTTGACCGTGCCGGTGCTGGAGACGCTGAAGGTGCGTGCCAGGCCCGTGGTGTTGTTGTCCGGGATGCTGACGGCAGTACCCGTGTTTACGGCATCCGCCACGTGCGAAACGTGGTGGGTCAATGCCCGGTTGCCGGCCAGCACATAGCCTTGCACGCCGTTAGGTACGCCGCGGGCGTTGACGGGAATGTTCTGGCCCTTCACGCGCACCTTCCAGGTGCCGGTTTCGGGGTTGTCCAGGTCAAAGACCTCGACGTTGTCGCGCCGGTTGAAGCCGGTCGTGGTCCACGCATAGGTCTGGCTCTGTCCCACGCCGCTGGTGAGGCCCGAATACGGGTAATAGGTGGTTCCGGAGGGCGACTCCAGACTCAGGTCAAGGTCGTTGACCAGTTTCACCGTGGACGACGTGGTCGCATCAAGGTCCAGCCAGGCCAAGGCCAGCCGCAGCGGCGTCGCCGCACTGGAGACCACCATGTCGTACTCGTAAGTCTGGCCGTGGCGCGCTGCCCCACGGACGATTTGCTTTCCGCCAGAGGTCACATCGGCGTTGACCAGGTCACAGGCATCCTTGACCTGGATGATGCCCATGCCGTACTGGTAGTCCGGCCCCGCGTTGCCCTTGTCGAGGCAGGTTGCCCCCACCAGCGCCAGCGCGGCATCCATGGGGAAGGGCCGCTTGGCGTACTTGTTGCGCCAGTGCTGGGTGATCAACATCAGCGCGCCTGCCGCCGCCGGCCCGGCCATGCTGCTTCCCTGCAAGTACTCGTAGCCGCTGGTGGTGCGACTCGTCGTGGAATAGACGCCGTAGGTCGCGTAGCCTGAGCCCATCATGGTGACGTTGGGTTGCAGGCGACCGTCATCAGAGGGGCCGCGGCTGCTGTAGGTCCACACCACACCGGTTTCATCGGTTGCGCCCACAATGAAGTTGTTCTTGCTGCCCTTGTCGTCCGCGATGCTCTGGCTGCTGTTGCCTGTGTTGCCCGCCGAGCGGCACACAAGCTGCAGAAGGTCGCGGGCAATCACGTCGTGCTCCTGCGAATAGGTGTCGTAGCCGCCGTAGCCCATGCCGCTGTAGTTCAGGCCGTAGCTGTGGTTCTCAACCACATGGCGGTAGTTGTACCGCGCCGCGCGCTGGGTTGTGCCCACCGAACCGCTGCCGAAGTAGTGGCTCAGCACGTAGCCTTTGGGGCAGAAGCCCTTGGCATTGGCGTCGCCGGTGCCGTCGCCGATAATCGTGCCGGTCACGTGCGTTGAGTGGTACTGCTGGCTGCTGCTGCCTCCTCCCCCGGTCAGGTCCAGCACTCGCTTGGTGCCGTTGTTGATCGGGCTGGGTGTGGCTGCACCCTGAAAGTCGCCGTGGGTATCCTTGGCTCGATAGCCGTCCCACACGCCGGCGATCAAGCCGCTGCCGTCAAGGCCGTAGCTGGTGCCGGGCCCAACCAGAACCGGTGCCGCCTGGCCCAGAATGACCGAGTTCTTGTTCTCGACCTGCACCGCGTGCAGCACCGCCACGGCCTCGATGTCCGCGTGCGCAGACAGGTCGGCCAGCGCGCCGGCAGGCAGCCACGCATTCAGGGCCTTCAGGCGCGTTTCGGGGTCATCAAAGGACGCGAAGTCGGCTTCCAGGATCCCCGCCCCGGCCTGTTCCAGCACCTCAATGGCGCGTTCGGCGCCGACATCCAGCCAGAAGACCAGCCGGTACTCGCCCGCAGGGGAACCGGCGGCCAGTGCCTGCCACGCTTCCGCGTTGCAGGCGTCCATGGGCCTGCGCAGCAGGGTGCCTGCCACGGTGGGTTCGGCGCGCAGAATGGCACCGATAGCGGCCAGGGAGTTCGCGTCGGCGGCGCGCAGGAAATGGGTGTTCTCGTTGCTGTAGCCAACGAACGACGCGCCGGCACCAAGCAAACGTGCCGCAAGCTCCGGGGAAATGGCTTCCCGGAACTTCACGTAGAACGGTTGTCTTTCGGACGTCGGCAGCGGGCAGTCAGGGTCGGCGGTCTCGAATCGGGACTTCAGCTTGATGAGTGCAGCCCGCTGGGCAGGGTCCAGTTGCGCCTCGAAGGTTGCCTGGGCCATGCCGTCAAAGGCATCGCCGAGGTTCAGGCTGCTGCCGGGATTTCCGGCAGGCTGGGCCGCCTGGCTGTGCAGTGTCGCCTGCGGGTATCCAGTCCATGCACCCAATGCGACAGCAAAGGTCAAGCAAGCCCACGCGGTGGTGTTCCGCATAGTGGCCTCCTGGTCCGAAACGAGTCAAAGAACGAACTGCAGTGATGCGCCCAGTGATGTTGCAAACGCACACCCCCGTCGGTGGTTCGACAGAAATCCTTACGTGGCAAATACTTCGCGTGACAGTCAGGGAAGTGTCATGGCTGTGCCACTATCGGTGGCAGGTCCGTGACGCGGCGCTGGGCCACTGCGCTCATGCTTGCGCAGCTGGCTGGGCCACTTCTCATGGGCTGGTTCACTCGTTGTTTCAGGGTTACCTTTGGGGATTGGAGGTCCCCATGCAGCTCACCGCCGACTTGCGCGAAGCAGAAGATCGCATCTTGCAGTACGCCCGCGACTTCGGGCTCACGTTCTACGACGTCCACTTCGAGCTGCTGGACCACGAGTCCCTGAACGAGATTGCCTCGTACGGGGGATTTCCTTCGCGCTACCCCCACTGGCGTTTCGGCATGGCCTTTGAGGAGTTGCAGAAGGGCTACACCTACGGCATCAGCAAGATCTACGAGCTGGTCATCAACAACGACCCGGTCGTGGCGTACCTGATGGACAGCAACGACTTTGTCTCCCAGAAGCTCGTGATGGCCCACGTCTATGGCCACGCCGACTTCTTCCGGAACAACCTCTGGTTCAGCCGCACCAACCGCAAAATGGTGGACCAGATGGCCAACCATTCGGCCCGCGTGCGCCGCTACATGGAGCACTACGGGCGCGACAAGGTGGAGCGCTTCATAGACGCCTGCCTGAGCTTGGAAAACCTGGTGGACCCGATGCTGCCCTTTACGCGGCAGCCGGTGCGCAAGGAGGCTTCAGACCTTCAAGACGAGACCACGCGGGTTGAGGTCACCAAGCTGAAGTCCAAGGACTACATGGACCGGTACATCAACCCGCCGGAGATCCTGGAGCAGCGCCGCAAGGAAGACGAGAAGAAGGCCCACCAGGCGCAGAAGTTCCCCGAGCAGCCCATCAAGGACGTGCTCTGGTTTCTCATGAACTATGCGCCCCTGCGCAACTGGCAGCGCGACGTGATCGGCATTGTGCGCGAAGAAGCCTACTACTTCGCGCCGCAGCGCCAGACCAAGATCATGAACGAAGGCTGGGCCAGCTACTGGCATAGCACCATCATGACCCAGAAGGCCGCGGACGCCGCCGATATCGTGGACTTCGCCGACTACCACAGCATGACCATGGCCATGGGCCGCGGCAGCGTGAACCCCTACAAGCTGGGCCTCGAGTTGTTCCGCGACATCGAGTACCGCTGGGACCGCGGCATGCACGGGCTGGAATGGGAGCGCTGCGACCGGCTGGGCGAGCGCGACCGTTGGGACACCGGTGCCCGTGGCGAAGGCCGCAAGAAGATCTTCGAGGTGCGGCGCATCTACAACGACCTGACGTTCCTGGACGAGTTCCTGACGCCCGAGTTCTGCAAGCGTGCCAAGCTGTTTGCCTACGACTACAACCCCACCAGCGGCGAGTACGAGATCAGCAGCCGCGACTTCCAGGCCATCAAGCAGAAGCTGCTGGTGCAGCTCACCAACATGGGCGAGCCCCACATACGCGTGGAGGACGGCAACCACTCCAACCGCGGCGAGCTGTTGTTGCACCACCGCCACGACGGCTTTGACCTGGATGCGCGCTACACGCGCGAAACGCTGTCCAACCTGCACCGGATCTGGGGCCGTCCTGTGCACTTGGCCAGCAAGGAAGAAGGCAAGGACGTCGTCCACAGCTTCAACGGCAAGGATTACTCGCGCAGCGGAGGCAAGTAGTGCCTCATGCCGGTTGAACTCACAGGTTTCATGCATCGCTTGCGGTCGTTTCCGCGACAGCAAGCGGCAGGAGCCCGAAGGGCGCGTGTTGCGAGCGCCCGTCGCGGCCTGACGCTTAGGCGGGGCGGCCTGACTTCCCCAAATGCAACAGCCGTGATGCAGTAGGCGCCAATGCTACTTCTTCTTCTTGCCCGGACGGCTCAGGGAGTAGGCCCCCCAAACACCCAGCAGCACTCCCACCGCCAGCAGGCCAAGGCGCTCCTTGGGCCATTCGCTGAACTGGGTAACGCCGACGTTCAGGTTGAAGCCGCTGCTCATGCCAAACACGTCCACCAGGGCGCCCACGACGATGGCGACGCCCAGCAGCAGCACAATCAGCCCCAGCTTCTTGGTCATGGTGCGCTCCTGTTACAGTGCGCACGATTCTACTTTGTGGCAGCGTAGCCACCGCCACCCTTGGGCCGGAATTTCTCGTTGTAGGCGCCAGTGGTGCGGTTGATCACCGTCCACAGGTCCGGGAACTGGGCTTCGTGGCAGGTGTCTTTCAGGCTGCTGGCGGGCACGCCCTTCAGGCTCATCACCGCGTCGCCAATGATGCGCTTGACCAGCTGGAAGTGCCTGTACTTCCAGTGCATCAGTTCCTGGTCGAACTGGACCATGGCGAACATCAGGTCATACATGCCCTGGTGCCGGGTGCGGTCCTGGTGCACCTGGTCCGCGGTCAGGCTGTGTTTCTTCAGCAGGCCGGCAAATGCCGCGCCGATGGGCGGCACCGCCTTGTGCAGCGCCTTGTAGGTGGGGCTCTCCTGGCCGCTCCCTTGCCCCAGCCCCATGCGGATCTTGTGGTAGTCCCAGGGCGCCATGCTGCGCGGAAACTCAAGGCTGTCCGCCAGCCAGCGCAGGATGCCCGCCGAGCGGCCCAGGAAACGCGCGGCCTCGTGCAGGTTCTCTTGCGCGATCCACTGGGTGGACTGCTCGCAGTGCTGGATCACCACCTTCAGCCACAGCTCCATCGCCTGGTGGATGACCTGGAACAGCAACTCCTCCTCGTTAGCCCACTGGTCGGGCGTCTTCTGCAGGCGGTACAGGTCCTGCGTGCGGATGTACTTCTCGTAGTCGCTGGTGCCTTCACCAAAGGTGTGCGAGAACGCCATGGTTGTTCCTTGCGGTTTCAAGGGATGGTAGCGTGCGGCCGCGCGTTGAAAACCGGGCGAGCGGCCGAAACCCGGCGCTTCCCTAAGAACCCGCCCAAGGCATCATCCCGGCAGCGCGGAGGCCCCATGCGTGTCGGCATTGGTTACGACATCCACGCCCTGGTTCCCGGCCGCAAGCTGATCCTGGGCGGCGTGCACATACCCTGCGAGAAGGGCCTGGACGGCCACTCGGACGCTGATGCCCTGCTGCATGCGGTGATAGACGCCCTGTTGGGCGCCGCCGGCCTGGGCGACATCGGCGAGCACTTTCCGGACACCGACCCGACCTACAAGAACGCGGATTCGGGCGTGCTGCTGAAGCGAGCCATGGAGCGCGTGCGCCGCGGAGGCTGGGAAGTCGAGAACATGGACTGCAACGTGATTGCCCAGATGCCGCGGCTGAAGCCCTATAAGCAGCAGATGGAGGCGTGCATTGCCTCGCTGCTGGAGGTGGAGACGTACCGGGTAAACGTGAAGGCCAAGACCAATGAGGGCTTTGACGCCGTAGGCCGCAAAGACGCCATTTCCACGCAGGCCGTGGTGCTGCTGCGGCCCGCGGTGGCAACGGAAGACTAGCTCCGGGGGCGGCATGTCCGTGCTGAAACTGAAGAACACCTACACGCGCGAACTGGAAGTCTTTCAGCCGCTCGACCCGGAAGGACGGCGGGTCACCATGTACTCGTGCGGTCCCACCGTTTACAGCTTTGCCCACATCGGCAACTTCCGCAGCTTCCTGATGGCCGACGTGCTGCGTCGTGTGCTGGCACGCAACGGCTACGACGTGCGGCAGGTCATGAACATCACTGACGTCGGCCACATGACCGAGGATCACTTGGCCGACGCCCAGGGTGAAGACAAGCTGGCAAAGGCGGCGCGCGAACTGGGCAGCGACCCGTACAAGGTGGCCTTGCACTTCGAGAAGGCCTTTGCGCAGGATGCGCGCGCCCTTCGGTTGCGTATCTACAGCGGCGGCGAGGCTGACGACCCGGCCCTGCACCCGCGGGCTACCGGCCATGTGCCGGAAATGCTGGCGGCCATCCAGAAGCTGCTGGAGAACGGCTTTGCCTATGTGGTGAGCACCGGCGAGGCCTACTTTGAAGTGGCCAAGTTTGCCGAGTATGGCCGGCTTTCCGGCAAGAAGATTGACGAGCTCGAGGCCGGCGCCCGTGTCGAAGTTCGCGGCGAGAAGAAGGCCCCCGAGGACTTTGCCCTCTGGAAGGTGGACGCCAAGCATCTGATGCAGTGGGACCCTCACAGCGAGAAGGGCTGGCCCCCTGCCGACTGGGCCCGCTTCAAGGAACTCTGCCCCAAGGGTGTGGACGCGCGCCTGAAGCCGGGCTTTCCCGGCTGGCACATCGAGTGCAGCGCCATGTCGCGCGCCCACCTGGGGCACGTGATTGACGTCCACACCGGCGGCGAAGACAACATTTTCCCCCACCACGAGTGCGAAATCGCCCAGAGCCACGGCGCCTACCACACCCACGTACCCGCGCCCCACGGCGCGTCCGACGAAGGCAACCGCAGGCCCAGCTTTGCACGCTATTGGGTGCACGGCCGCCACTTGCTGGTGAACAATCGCAAGATGAGCAAGCGTGACGGCACCTTCTATACCGTGAAAGACCTGCTGGACCCGCACAGCCAGAACCGCGGTGACCTGGCAACTCAACTGGAGGCGCTGGGTTTTGCGGGCGGGCGAGTGGCGCCTGCCGTGTTGCGGTTTGCGCTGGTCAGCAACCACTACACGCAGCCCATGAACTTCACGCTGGACCTGCTGGTACAGGCCAAAGCCAGCGTGGAGCGGCTGCAAACGCGGTTTGACCGCCTGCGTGAGCAGGTGCGCGACTGCCAGAACCCGGAGGTGCACGGGGTTGCTTCCGACCGGGTGCTGGGGCTGGTGAATCGTGCCGAGCAGGAGTTTGACGACGCCCTGAACGACAACCTGAACACGCCCAACGCCTTGGCGGCGGCGTTTCGCTTCGTGGGTGAGCTCAATTCCATGCAGCTTGGCCCCGCTGAGGCCTGCGAAGCCCTGCGCCTGATGGAGAGCTTTGACGAAGTGCTGGATGTGCTGGACCACAGTGAGCGCACGGGTGTAATTGCGCGGGAATCCACGGCAGCGTGGCTGGATGCAGCGAAGCTGCCGGAGAAGGCGGCGGCCTTGAAGCACTGGTCTGCCATGCCGGACCGCGAACAACTGTGGGAGAAGCTGGAAGCCGGCATGCTGCCGTCTGTGGACGATCTCTCGCCCGTGGAAGAACTGGACCCCGCCATGATTGAGCTGTTCCTGGCGGTGCGGCAGGCCGCGCGCAAGGCCAAGGACTTTGCCGTAGCAGACCAGATCCGCGCCGACCTTCTGCGCCGCGGCGCGCAGATCGAAGACACGCCCCAAGGGGTGCGCTGGGTGCGGGCCTGACACGCAACATCCGGGGGCGCGGTGACCGCGCCCCCGGATGCTCAGCCCGATCAGGCTTCCTTGGCGGCAACGCCGCGCTTGTACTCGGAGTACACGTAAACCGGGACCTTCAGGTCCCCCAGCACTTTCTTCAGCAGGGGCTCAACGTCCTTCCACTCCAGGCCGCCGACGCCGGTGGCAAGGCGAGGCAGCGCCACACTGGCCAGTTTCTCCTGCTCGATCAGCTTCTTCAGGGCGTGCAGTGCGTGGTTCACGTTTTCCAGTTTGGCGCGGCCGGGATGCTGGCCGTGCTCAAGCGCGGCCTCCTGCGTCAGCAGGTTGATCACGCGCGTGGCATGCCCATCAGCACCAACGCCGGCCCATGCCCAAGCAGTGCCGGCCTTGGGGTGGTTGGTGTGGCAGTAGTGCCGGAAGTCCTTCACCATGGAGGGGAAGCGCTCGCGCAGCGCCAAAGCCAAGCCCTGCTTGAAGTCGTCGTTCGGCGCTATCCCGTGGCCGATGGCCGCGGCCTTGCTCAACAGAATATCCCCACTCACAAAGTGCAGCATGGTCTCCCCTTTCGTTGTTCAGGTGTGCAAGTCCTTGCACCTGCACTTTCCTCCGGGGAGGCTTTGGCGTCAATTCAAACCGGTGTCTCAAAACTCACGCGCCGGGCGGCCAGCCAGAGGCCCAGCAGCGCCAGCACCCACGAAGCGGCGGCGCCCCCGGTGCTGCACCCGCCGCCCCCACCCCCGCCTGTTGAGCTGCTGCCCACGGGCGCGGTCGTTACGGCTGTCGCCCCGGCTGTGTTGCTGGCGCTACTGTCGCCCACCGTGTTGTGGGAAACAACGCGATACGTGTAGAGCTGTCCTTCCGTCAGGCCCGAGTCCGTATAGCTCTCGACGCCTGCCGCCACGGTGCCCGCGGTGCTGAAGGCGCCGCCGGTGCTGCGCTCAATGCGGAAGCCGTCCTCGTTGCTGCTCGCATCATTCCAGCTCACCAGCACCTGCAGGCCGGAGAGCGCCGTCGCGGTGCAGCCTGTGGGGGTCGCCGGTGCGGAAGGCGTGGCGTTGTACTCGTGCGCGCCGATATCAGGGCTGCTGCCGCGCACGCTGCCATCGTAGTCGGTGGTTGCATCAGCGTGAGTGGAAGCTGCGTCCACGACGGAGGCTGGCGCAGCGGCTGAAAGGCGCAGGTTGCCCGTGGAAGCAGACACGAACCAGCCGCTGACCGCGCTGGTCACATTGCCGCCCGCGGTGTTGCCCGACGTACCCCCGCCGCGATCCGTGACCGCGGCATCGCTGAGGTTGTAGCGGAACTCGGCGCCCGTGGTGCTGAAGCGGTATTCAATGGCGTTGGCGTAGCTCCCGTTCTGAAGCACGGTGTTGTGGAGGACTTTGGTGTTTGGCGAGTCCCACACCAGGATGCTGCAGTCCGGGGTGTCCACGCCTGTGGGCGTTCCGCTTGCTCGCCAGATGAAGTTGTTGCGAATGATGCCGCCGCTGTGGTCGGCCTGGGGCGCGGTGAGGTCAATCAGGCCGTAGGCGATGGCGGTCTCGCAGTTGATGAACGTGTTGCCCTCGCACAGCGTGTTGCTGCTGCCGTTCCACATCAGAACGGCAGGGCCGATTCCGCCCGGGATTACGTTGACGCGTTCAAAGCGGTTGTGCCGGATGATCCAGCCGTCGCCGCCATGCACATCTACGCCGTTGGTGTAGGTTGTTCCCTGGGTGGTGTAGCTGAGCAGGCAATACTCGACGATGCCATTGTCGCTGCCCGCGCCATAACCCGAGGTGGTGCCCTTGATGAACTGCTCGCCCGTGTCGTACAGCCGCAGGTTGTACATGCGCACGTTGGTCACGCCGGATTCGCCCGCGAGCTGGATGGCGTGATTGGCCACCAGCCGGATGGTCAGGTCGGCGATCAGCATACCGTTGACCTTGCTGACATGGATGCCGTGGGGAATCGCCCCACTCATGCCGGCGCCCTGGATGACGCAGGCTGTCGGGTTGCGCGAGGCGCTGCGGATGCCCACGTTGGTCAGGGTGGTGGCGCCGCCGTAGTTCACGAACAGGCTCTGGGTCAGGGTGTAGGTGCCGTCAGCCAGCTCGATAACCTGGTTGCTCTGCAGGTTCGTGATGGCGGTCTGCAGGGCTGATGCTGTCGAGACGCTGACCACGGCTGTACCAGCCGGGTTGGCCAGCGTTGGTGCTGCCGTGTAGTCCAGGGCGGCAAGGGGCGAAGAAACCAGCAGCAACAGCAGGGCAACCCTGTTCATGGCGGCTCCAGGCACGGGATACCAGCCAAGTGCCGGGCGCAGCCGCCACGGGGTCAGAAATCGGGCTGGTGAACCATGCCTGTTGAATTGGGTGCGTCAGTTCCGTCGCGCCGACGCGGCAGGCCGCGAGGCGCGCTCGCGACACGCGCCCTTCGGGCTTCTATCGCTCGCTGTCGCGGAAACGACCGCAAGCGTTGCATGGAACCCGCAAGTTCAAAGGGCACTGAGCTCTATTCGAATGTGGGCCTGCGCACCAGTTCGATCCAGTCCACTTCCAGGTTCGTCCCGTCGCCCATGGCATGGAGGCTGAGGCTGCTGAAGCGCAGGCCCGCCTTAGCCGCCACCTTGCCGGTGGAGCGGTCACGCAGTTCGCCTGCGGCAATCTCGATCACCTGCCACTCGCCGGGCTTGCCGGCTGGCAAGTCGCGCCCGAAATTGTCGTTTCGGTCGGGGTTGAAGCACTGCAGGATCAGCGAGCCGGCGCCCCGCTGCCGGAATCGCACGCGAATCACCTCGTGCGTCAGGGTGGTGTGGAACGTGTCGAACACCACGCCCACCGACGCATCGGCCCCCCCGGCTGCCGCGACGGAGCCGGGCGCGCTCTCACCAAGCTCCCCGGCGCTGCGCGGTTCCACCTGGGCTCCCTGCAGGCCCTGTACCGGCGCCGCATCAAACCCTTGCCGCCACAGCGTCATGGCGGCCAAGCCGCGCATCAGGCGGCTGTCACGCAATCCGCGAGGCGCTTCTCCCACTGTGCCCAGGCCGCGCTTGCTGACGCTGCTGCCCTTGCCGGCAACGACACGCTTGCCGTCGCAATCGGCCTGGCCCTCCAGAACACTGAACTCAAGGGAAGTTCGCTTGCACTCGGCGACCAGCGCCCCGCCGGAAAGCACCAGCGTGTGTCCAAACCCGCGCAAGCGAACTTCACGCCCGGCCCCCAGAGTATCGGCGTAGATCTCGCCGTCTGCGGGTTGCAGGAGCACTCCGAGGTTATCGCACTCCAGCAGCAGCGTGCCTCTGGCTTGCGCACAGGCACCGCCCTCCAAGGCCAGCACGCACGCGTCATTGGCAACAACCTGCGCACCTTGCCGCAACTCCGCGCTGCCAAGGTGCGCGGGAGGCAGCAGCTGCTTGCCACCGACCTCGTACGTAACCAGAACCTCGCCGGAAACCACTCGCCCGGCCTGCGGCCGCGCAGCCACGGCCTTCCAGGGGTCCGCGGCCTCTGTCGGCTCCGGCGCGGGCTCAGGCGTCTCGATGACGGGGCCCTGGCCGGGCTCCTTGGGCGGGTCCTCGTGCGGAGTGCCGGGTGCCGGCTGTTGTGGCGGCTGCTTGACCGTTTCCGACGGCGGGGCAGGCATTGGCGGTTGGGGAGGTGTGGGGCCGGGCTCCGGGGCCGGGGGCAGCTCCTGAGGCAGCGTGTTCTCCGGTGGCGGCACAACCGGTGTCTGCGGACCGGGGACAGCCGGGACGGGAGCGTGCTCGCCCCCATTCCGGCTGCCCTTCACGTCCACGGCGGCAGGAGAGCTGTTGCCTTGCGCCGTCGCGGCGGGCTCCGGCTGGCGGGGCTTGCGAAGGACGAGCAAGGCAACCAGACCCACCGAAAACACGAGCAGAAATGCAGCCACAAAGCGGATGCCGGCCCAATGGCGGCGCGACAGGCCCATGGTGGGCTTTGCTGTGCGGCCGGCGGGCAGGCTGGGTGTACCCCGCACGGGTGTTGGCGCGTCATCACGGCTGGCCGCAGCGAGGATTCGCTTGGTGAGGTCCGGCGGCGTGTCGCGGCCAAGGGCCTCTGTCAGGCTCAGGTCTTCCAGCCGGCTGCGGTTGCTTGATGGGCGCTGGTCGGTCATGGCAACCTCGCTTGCGGTATCTTGCGCGCGACGCACTCCCGCAGCGCGTGCTTCACCCGGCGCAACAGGGTCTTGAGGCCTTCCTCGCTCAGGCTGAGTTGCCGCGCCGCCTCGGCGCGCTCGACTTGACGCGCGTAGCACAAGTCCAGGGCCGCGCGCGCGCGCCCTTCCAGCTTGCTGAGGCAATCCGAAAGCACCTGCACGCGCAGGTCGCCGCCGTCATCGCCCGTGTAGTCCATGAAGTCCTGATCTGCAGTCTCCATGTCCACTTCGGGCCTGCGCCGCCGGGCCCGCAGGAACATCAGGAAGCGGTTGCGGGCCACCTGTCGCAGATAGGCCGCCGTGGCGCGCTCGTCCCGTTGTTCAAAGGGCCGCCGCCAGATCTCGATGAACGTCTCCTGCGTAAGGTCATCGGCTTCCGCAGGCCCGGCTCCCAGGAAGCGCAAGTAGCGCCACACGCCGCGCTGGTGCACGCGGACAAGTTCCTCAAGACCCAGCTCCGGCACGGTTGCCATCGCCATCACCGTAACAGTGCCGGCGGCGGGGCAAAGGGGGTCAGGAATCCCGTAATGAGCGCCAGGACAAGTGGTTAGCCGGCCGTCCGCCGGCGCCGGCGGCTCAGCAGCCCTACACCAAGCAGGGCCCAGGGCAGCAGGACGCTGCCCGCGCCGCTGCAGCCGCCGCCGTCGTCACTGCTCTTCTTGTTGCTGGGCGGCGGTGCCGGCGGAGTAATCGGCGGACCCACGTCAAAGCTCACGGAAACCACGGCCGGGAAGCTGCTTGGTCCCAGGTCCGTGAAAGTCAGCGTGTAGCCCGTGCCCTGCAAGTCAATCGCCAGGTTGGTGAAGTTCACGTACCCGCCGACCGCCGTGCGCGTGGTGGTCCCGGACAACACAGCGCCGGTGGCGCCGGTCCCGCCGGTGATGGCTCCCTGTACCTGGGTGCTGTTGTTGGAGGTGTCCACGGCGCCGGCCGCGTCGGTGATGGCCACGATGGGCTGCGTGCTGAACAGGGAGCCGGCGTTAGGGGCCACGGCGTTGCGCCAGACCGTGAGCTTGGTACCGGTGATTGCCGGCGCCGTGCCCGAGATGTTGATGTTGTACGGGTTGGCGTAGGGATCGTTGTTGAAGATCTGCAGCTTGAAGCTGAACGCCCCGCCACCCAGCGGGTGATACACCACGGTGAAGGCTGTGGTTGCACCCACGCCGATGGTGAAGCCCGGCTGGACCGTCACGCTGGCCTGCACGTTCACCGGGTTGGTGACCTCAACATAGTCCGGGCTGTTGGTCAGGCCCAGGCTTGCAGTGCCGCTGTTGCGGATGGTGAAGTTCATGGTGACGTTGTTGGGAGCGGTCTTGCTGCCCTCGCTGATGCTGCCGCCGTCGGCAACATAGGTGGTGCCGGGATACTCCACGCGCATCACGGGCACCTGATAGCTCGCGCCTACAATGGCCACGGTGAAGGGGTCTTCATCGAAGTCGTTGCTGGCAATACTGATGACAAACGAGAACAGCACCCCGGCCACCGGCTTACTCTGCACTGTGAAGCCGCTGCTGCCGCTGGATGCGATGCTGCCGGACGGCTGCACGGTAACCGTGACGGTGCATTGCACGGCGCTGGAGATTTGTACGAAGTTGGGGCTGTTGGTCAGGTCAAGGCTGCCTGTGCCGATGTTGTAGATCGTAAAGCCCTTGTTCACGCCCGGTATGACGGTCGGGTCAATGTAGCCGATGTTGTGCTGCGAAAGCGCGCCGCCCACCAACGACGTGCTTCCGTCGCGTACGTCAATCTCGCACCCGTTGTCGGTCTTGATGGTGTGCACGCCGGAGATTGGATCTGAGGGCGTGCTGGACACGGTGCCGGCGCTGACCACCATGTCCGCGTTGTCCACCGTTACCACAATGGTGCGGCCCACGGTGGCGCCGACCGCCACATCCACCACCACCACGAAATCCGCAGCGTTGGCCGCGCCTTCCGGGATCGCGACGCTCAGGCCGCTGAGGGTGGCCTTTTCGTCCGTGGCGGTAGAGACCGTGGTGTTCGCCGTCTGCAGCAGCGTATCGCCCGCATTCAGCGTGCCGCTGTGGTCCACATCCTGGTGAAGCTCCACCTGAGTCCAGTCTGTCCCGGCAATGGCGGTGCTCTCAACCGCCGGCACAGCCGTCTTGTCCGGGTCGAAGTTCAGCTTGAGCTGGGTGAGGTTGCAGGTCGGGTCGCCGGTGGCGCGATAAAGCCGGAAACGCAACAGCAAATGGTTGCTTGCGCCCGTGGCTACCGGGCCGGTCGGCGGCTGGACAGGACTTACCAGTGTAATGCTCTGGGCAAGCGCAAACGACGGGAGTACCGCCAACAGCAGCAGGAAAGCGTAGCGCATTCGCGATTCCACGGGGAACGAACGGGGTCCCGGCATTCTTACCGGGACCCCGCCAGGTTTCACCAAAAAACTACTCGCGCCCGGGGCGCAGCACAAACGTAACCGGGTCCTCGTTGCGCCACACGCACAGCCGGATTTCCTGCTGGAAGCTGTTGCTGCGTGCCGCGATATCCAGGTCCGGCACGCGCCGGATATCCATGCCGTTCAGCGAAAGGATTACGTCGCCCTTCTCCAGGCCGTAGGCCGCCAGCGCGCAGTCTACGCGCAGGTTCTTCACTTCCAGGCCGTAGGGCACGCCGGAGTCAGCCTCCAGCGCGACCGCCAGCACCATGTCCTGTTCAAACAGATCAGGCAGGCGTCGCACCAGCGAGTCGTAGTCCGTGCGCTCCAGCCGCGCATGGCGTTCATCGGGCAGGTCCTCAATGGTGCGGGGGCCTTCCGGCGAAGCTTCATCCGTGGCCCCGCTATCGGCGGGCTGGGGATCGGTGGCAGAGGGTTGAGCAGGCACTACCGGGCGCGCGGGGGGTGCAATCTGGCCGGGGGGCACCGCGGGGAACAGGTCGCTGCGACCGGCGGGAATCACCACCGACCCGGAGGGTCCTGCGCCTTCCATGGCGGCTGCGGGGTCGGTGCCGTCTACCGTGAATGCCTGCTGTTTGCCGTCGGTTTCCAGCACGACGCCCACAGTCGAGATGTCAACCACGCGCACCTTGCCGCCGGCAAAACTCTCGCCCACGCGGAAGATGCCTTGCTGGGGTGGCTTGCCGGGAACGGTAATGGTCACTGAGCGGCTGCGAACATCGGGAAAGTAGGCCACGCGGGTTACTTCGAACATGAAGCCGCCGAACACCACGGGGCGCATGGTGCGGCCGCTGGGCAGTCGCAGGGACTCCGGGTCCAGGGCCGACACATCTGACGTTGCGGCACCCTGCCCGGCTGTGGGCCATGGCCAATTGAGATGCGGCCAAGCCAGCACCGCCACCAACGCCAGGGCGGCGACGTTCACGATGGCCAGCACCCACAGCAGCGGGCTGCGCCGCCGTGCGGGCTCGCGGGCCGGGCGCAGGTCGCTTTCGTCTACCAGGGCCATGGCTACCTCCGGGTCTGGCAATGTAACGCCCAGGACTCGTCATTGCCGGAAGAAATCAGGCGCGGCGCCGGGCAATCAGCCACACCAGCAGGGGTGCGCCCAGTCCTGCGGTGATCACCCCCACCGGCACCTCACGCCCCGGTACCACCAGCCGCGCCGCCATGTCGCAGGCGGCGAGAAACCCGGCGCCGGCGGGCGCGGCAAGCGGCAAGAGAACCCTGCGGCTGGCGCCAACGCCGAGGCGCAGCAAGTGGGGCACGATCAGGCCCACAAAGGCAATTGGCCCGCACCACGCCACGCAGGCTGCCACAGCCAGCGCGCCACCGCCCAGTACCAGAGCTCGCACACGATGTGTGTCGACACCCTGGGACCACGCCCGTGCCTCGCCGCCCAGCAGGGCATCCAATGCCCGCGCCTGCCACACCAGCAGCACCCACACCGGCAAAGCAAAGGGCAGCAAGGCCAGCACGCCCCGGTAACCCACCTGCGGCAGATGCCCCAGAGACCAGCGGGCGGCGGCAACCATGGCGGTTTCGTCGGCCGTGAACTGGAGCCCTGTGGAAAGCGCCCCGGTGGCCAGGGTCATGGCAATGCCGGCCAGCAGAACGTCGTTCACCGAGGCCCCCCGGCGCGCCGCGATGCCGGAAATGGCCAGCGAGATCAGCAAGGCGCCCGCAAAGGCCGCCAGGGTCACCACGGGCAATCCGGAGGCGTCGCCTACCCCCTGCCAGCCCGCCCAGCCGCCGAACGTGACCGCGCAAAGCGCGCCCAGCGTCGCCCCGGCTGACGTGCCCACGGTGTCCGGCGAGGCCAGCGGGTTGGCGAACACCGTCTGGTAGCAAACCCCCACCAGTGCGAGCGTGCCGCCGGCCAAGGCAGCCACCAGCACGCGGGGCACCCGCAGCTCCCACAACACAAACGAGGCAGCGTCTCCGAGCCCACCAGCCCAAGGGGCGGCGGCAATCGCGGCCAGAGAAGCCAACAGCACCAGAGCTGCTCGCAGCGTCACGGCGCCTCCGCGAACAGGCGCCCGGAGACTTCCGCCATGCGCACGCCGAACAGGCTCCCCAGCAGGCCCGGCAGCAGCGGGTCCGACAGCCTCGTATCAAACGCGAGCGCGCCCCCGTTCAGGCCAACCAGGCGGGCGGCGGGAGCCCCCACATGGCGCAGCAGGTTCACGTCGTGCGTCACGCACAGCACGGTTCGCCCTTGGCGCCAGAGCTCCCCGATCAGCCGATACACGGTGATCTGCTGGGCCGGGTCCAGGTGGTTGGCCGGTTCATCCAGTAACAGCGTGGGCGCGTCCTGGGCCAGCAGGCAGGCCAGCGCCACGCGCTGCTGCTCGCCGCCCGAGAGATCCGGCACCCGGCATGCAGCCAGGTCTGCCGCGCCTGTGCGCTGCAACGCGGCCAAGGCGGCGGTCTCAGCCGCGGCGGAACTCTCCGTGAAGCGAAAGCGCGCAGCCCGAACAAGCTCCAGGGCGCTCAGGGGCTCGGTCACTTGCGGCTGTTGGGGCAGCCAGGCCATGTGGCTGGCCCGGGCGCGTCCACCCAGACTCTGCAACGGATGGCCGCCAACCAGGAGAGTCCCTGCGCCGGCAGCAAGCCCCAGCGCAGCGCGCAGCAGCGTGGACTTCCCGGCCCCGTTAGGCCCCACGACAGCCACGAACTCGCCCTGCCCAATGACCAGGTCCACGGGCCCGAGCAAGCGACGCCCCCTGACCGTGACCGAGACGCCCTGCATGGCCAGCGCGTCAGTCATGCCGGGTGGCTCCCGGCACCTTGGCCTTGAGCAGGCCGATCATCGCGATGATCCCGCGCCCGGCAGGAAACAGATGCTTGCCGTTCAACACCAAGACGCGACCGCCCTCAACGGCGCGCAACGGCTTCAGGGCCTGCCAGTCCGCCAGCAGGGCAGCGCGGCGGGCAGGGGGCAGTTCCGGCGACGAATCCAGCACGACAATGACATCGGGATCAAGTTCCAGCACAGCCTCGATGCTGAGCTGTGGCACGCCCGAGATCTCCTGTTCGACCGCGTTGCGAAAGCCGGCTGCCTCAAGCATGGCGCCATGCAGCGAATTGGGCCGCATGAAGTAGACAGCCGACAGGTGCCCCGGCTCGTGGCTCATGGCCAGCAGCACCCGCGGGCTGTTGGGCCCGGCCCGGCTCACCAGGGCGCGCTGCAGGTCGTCCGCGAGCGCGTCGGCCTCTGCGCTGTGCCCGCTGAGCGCGCCGAGCTTGCGTGTGCTCTCCACGACGTCGCCGGCGGTCAGCCAGGGCAGAAAGGTGCAGGGGGCCAGGGCTTCCAGCTTGTCGCGGGCCGCCCCCACGCTGGCCTCGCCCACGATCAGGCTGGGGCGGGTGCGCGCAATGGCCTCCACGTTGGGTTGAAGCGTGGAGCCACAGGCCGGCAGCAACGCCACTTGGGGCTCGTCGTCGTAGTCCGAGCGTCCCACCAGCAGGTCTTCCGCGCCCAGCTCTATCAGCGTCGCGGTAATGGGCGGCATCAGGCAGACAATGCGCGGCGTCTCCGTGGGCGAGACCGGCACCGGCGTCTCGCGCCCAGCCAGCAACCACGCAGCCACGCCGGCAAGCACTGCCAGCAAAGCCACGGCAAGCGGTTCCTTGAGGCGCATGAGCGCAACCTGAACAGCAGGGACGCGAACCTGGTGTCGCGTCTCCTAGGCCTCCCTCGAGCCTGAACGGAGCTGGGTTCCCGGCCGGCGGAGGTCCGACTCGCGCTTCGCGCTTACGGTGGCGGGGCCGCACGGGGTTTCCACCCGTTTCCCTGCCGGCCCGCAGAATGTAGGGCGCGAAACGCCCCTTGGCGAGGGGTCAGGCGCAGACACGCTTAAGAATGCCCAGCAGTTGTTCCGGCTGAAAGGGCTTTACAATCCAGCCGGTGGCGCCGGCGCTGCGGCCTGCGGTCTTCTTGTCGCTCTGGCTCTCGGTCGTGACGATGATGATCGGCGTGCTGGCGAAGCTGCTGAGCTTGCGAACTTCGGCTGTGAAAGTAATGCCGTCCATGTTGGGCATATTCACGTCGGTGAGGATGCAGTCAAAAGCGCCGGCGGCCAGCTTGGCGAGTCCATCCTTGCCGTCCACTGCAGTCACGACCTCGTAGCCCTCTTTCTTGAGGGTCATCTCCACCGTCTGGCGCATGGTGGCAGAGTCATCAACGGTCAGCACGCGCTTGCCCATGGCCGCTCCCAGTTCTCTGGGCCTGCCCGAGGCCCGAGTAAACCGTAACCGGGCTGGCGACACGGCTCAATGTATTTGGCGTTTTTTCTAGTTTACGCTGTCTCACACGGTGACCAGCTTTTCTCGCGCGCCCGCCGGGAACCCCGAACGTCCTTGTCCCATTGCCGTTTGAAGGTGCACATGAAGCAGCCCCTGCAACCGCCACTGTGGCTGCCATCGGCGCTGCACCTTGCGCACGGCCTGATCGCCGGAGGCGCGGGGTACATGTTGGCCCGCGCGGCTGTGCTGTACAACTACGCCGAGCCCGGCAGCCCCCGCGCCACGGGGGCCTTGCTTGCCATTGTGCTGCTGACCCTGTTTGAAGTCGGGTACGTGGCCTTCTTGTTGGCCCGCCGCAGCAAGGTGCGTCGCCTGTGGCGCGAGGCCGACGCCGCCATGCGAAACGGCAAGTTCGAGGTCGCCGAATTCCTGCTCGTTCAGTTGCTGAGATTCACAGATTACCGGATCGGGCCCCAGCCGGTGCTGTTCGCGCTGGGCTCCGCCAAAGAGGGCATGGGGCAGGATCGCGAGGCGGCGGTGCTGTACCGTCGCTGCGGAGACTACCCCCCGGCCCTGACCGCCTTGGCGCTGCTCCAGCTTCGGCGCGGTCACAATCTGCGTGCGGCTGAAGCCCTGCGGAAGTTGCTGGCGCGCCGCCCCGGCGAAACCGCCGGAACCGTGCTGCTGGCCGTGGCCTTGTTTCGCAATGGCTCCGGCGAGGCGGCGGCCCGTGTGCTGCGCCGGGCGCTGGAGCAGCGGCCGAAGTCCGAGATGCTGCGGCAGAATCTCTCGCGCGTTGAAAGTGGGACGGAGCCCAGCCTGTTGATTGAGCGGCCCCAAGCTGCCAGTCTGCCCGCCGGGCAACCCGGGGTTGCGCAAGCCCGGACGCCAGTGTAATTACTTGCGGCCCGGCGACGGGTTGCTGTGCCGGTGAAACAGAGACACGGCCCCATCATCTAGCGGTTAGGATACCGCCCTTTCAAGGCGGCGACGCGGGTTCGAATCCCGCTGGGGTCACCAACAGAAGCAGCGGCCCGGGAGACCGGGCCGCTGCTGAAAGTGCAGAACGGAGTGCAAGCCGAAAGGCGCGGCTCCCCGCAGATCGAAGTCGAGGGCCAGGATGGCCCGAGACGCCAAGCGCTGTGCATCCGGCCCATGGATGGGCCGGCGGGAGCAAGCCGAAAGGCGCGGCTCCCGGCAGATC
>JADLBZ010000265.1 GCA_020847415.1 Planctomycetota bacterium | reverse complement strand
TTGAGAACCCGGGTGCCATGACCCACGCCGCCGTCCCTGAGGACAAGCGGCTGGAGGGCGGCATTGCCCCCAACGGCATCCGGCTCAGCATCGGCATTGAGGCCGCAGCGGACATCATCCGCGACCTGGAGCACGGCCTGGCCCAGGCCGAGGTCTAACCGCGACGACCTGCACCACGAGCCGGAGATGACTCGCAGCAGGTAAGGCGAGGAACTGGCCGGGGAGAATGTGGCGCCCGGCCACGGGTGCGGTCCTTGCGAATGCGTGGCAGGGCCATTGGCTCGCGCTCATGTTTTCGCGCCATGACAACCCTCGCTAAAATGCGCCCGTGCACGCCGAACTGGCCTATCTCTTCCGTCACGCCCTGCTGCGCGACGCCGCCTACCAGGTGCAGATGCCCAGCGACCGGGCGCGGCTGCACGAACTGGCGTTCTATCTGATCGAAGACGTGTTTGGCGGCAGGGCGCCCGAGCCCCCGCCCCTGGACGCCATTGACCCGCCCAAGATGCAGCCGCATCCCACGGATGCCGTAGCTGAGGAGCCGGCCTGGCATGCGCGCCGGGCCCTCGCGCCAGACACCGCAACCGGCGCGGCGATCTTGCGCGAACCAGGCGACAAAGCCGAACTCGAGCGCCAGAGCGCAACCACGCGCGCGGCCTGCGCCAAGGCAGGCATTGCCCCCTTCGAGGAACCCTGAGCCGCGCTACCGGCCCAGCAGACTGGCCAGCAGCCCCTCGCGGTCGGCCCACAGCAGCCCACCCACCAGCAGAAGCGCCACCGCCAGCACGCTCAGCATCACCACCACCACCTGCATGCCGGGGCTCACCAGTCGCTGTTCAGCGCGCTCCAGCCGCCCGCTGATTTCCTTCAGCAGTGCCGAGATCTGTGCCACGTCGGCGGCGGGCACAGGCTGTTCGGGGTCCGGGGGCAGCTTGGCCGTCTGGTCCGAGGCCGCGTCGGGCACCGGCGGCGAGCCTTCTGCCTGTGCCGATTGCTGCGCCGATGCCGTGGTGCGCCGCGTGGTGCGTTTCTGCCGCGTGTGGCGCCGCGTGGCTGGGTCGCCCAGCGATTCCGCCTGGTTCGAAGGCAGGCCCTCCTCGGGCTCGGGCGTAAGGTCGTAGACCTCTTCGCCCGCAGGCTCGGTGGCGTAGGCCGCGAGGGGCTGGCCCGCATAGCGCTTCACCGTGCCGCGCGGCTGGGCAGCCAGGAAGCCCTCAGGGTCGTCCTGGGCGCGGTCAAGGTCCGCGAGCACCTCGCCCATGGTCGGGTAGCGGTCGTCGGGGCTGATCTCCATCATCTTGCCGATGATGTAGGACAGCCACGAGGGCACATCGCGCACCAGGTGGCTGGGCGGCAGGATGGGCTTGCTGCGCTGCTGTTCCAGGATCTCCATCACGTTGGTGCCCTCAACGTGGCGCTGGCCGGTAAGCAGGTAGTAGAGGGTGGCGCCGAAGCTGTACACGTCGCTGCGCTGGTCCAGCGCCTTGCCGGAGACCTGCTCGGGGCTCATGTAGTGGGGCGTGCCCACCACCATGCCGGTCCGGGTCAGGTGCACGTCCTGCTGCTCGTCAAAGATGCGGGCCAGGCCGAAGTCCACCAGCTTCATCACGTTGTGGCGCTCGGAATACAGGATGTTGTCGGGCTTCAGGTCACGGTGGATGACGCCCTGCTGGTGGGCGTAGTTCAGGGCTTTGCCGATGTCGCGCAGCACGCGCACGCCGAAGTCCCAAGTCACCCGGCGGCCGGCGCCAATCTCGTGGTCCAGGGGCAGACCGTCAATGAACTCCATGACGATGGCCGAGCCGCGCGGGAACTTGAGGAAGTCGTACACCTTCACGATGCCGGGGTGGTCAAGCTGCATCAGCAGGTTGGCCTCGTGTTCGACGCGTTGCTCGACCTTCATGCCCGGCTTGATCTCGGAACGGATGTCCTTGACCGCCACCACCTTGCCGCTGCGACGGGGGTCGCGGCAGAGATAAACCACGCCCATGCCGCCCTTGCCCAGTTGCAGGATGACGTCAAAGCGCTTGGCCACCTCCGGCGAAGGCGGCACCTCGCCCTCGTCGGGCTTGTAGCCCTTCAGGGCCTTCTGGTCTTCCTTCTCGATTTCGGCTGCCAGGGCGGCCCGGGCCAGTTCGCGGGCGGCTTCGTCCACAGCCGCAAACTCCGAGCGGATGGCGCGCGTCTGGCCGTGGCCGGGCGGCTTGGACGACAGTGCCGGCGCGGGTTCGGGCAGGGCCACTTCGACGCCTGTCGCCTCGACCTCGGCGATCACGTGCACTTCCGGCTGATCGGCGCCGGCAGGTCGCGGCTTCTGCATGGGCAGCGAAGCCAGGCTCGGCACCGATGCCGGCTGCAACTCAGGAGCGCTCTGGGGCCGGTGGCGCGCGGAGTCCCGCGCCGCCACCTCGCCCGCCGTGCGGCTGCCGGAGGCATCCCAGCCGGGCGCGCGCACATTCGGTGCCTGGCCGGGATATGCGGTTCCCTGCGACGTGCCGCCGGTGTATCCGTTGGTGCCGGTCTCACTGCGCGAAGTGTCGTCGGGATGCAGCAGGGTCGAGTCGCCTGAATCGCCGGACTCGGACGGCACCGGGGCCAGCTTGGGCGTCGAGTTTGCTTCCAGTGGGTGCAGGGCCGGGGCCGACTGCCCCGCCTCGCTGGTGTCCGGCCGCAACTCGGGCACCTGGCTGGAACCGGAGCTGGGTGTGCCTGCTGGTACGGTTTCCGACTCGGGCGACACGGCGGGCTCCGGGGCGGCGGAGTCCGACATGACAACGGACGGCCCTTTGGCCGTTCCATTGCGCAACTGTCACCCGCCGGCTCCAATCTACCCCCGCCCGCCTCACAGCGAAAGCCGCACGCCGCACGCATTGCAAGCCACTTGCGCTGATCTACCATGCTGGGGGCCCCGGACTTACCCCGGAGAATCGCATGAACAGCCGCCATTGGTGGCGCGGTATTTGCCTTGTCGCCGCGCTGGGAGGCGCGTTGGCCGCCGGTTATGGCGCCGGCGCCCAGAACACTCCGCCCGCGCCCAAGCAGACCTTGCAGGTGGGCCAGGTGCTCCGCGTGGGCTCGCGCGTCGTCACCGCCGAAGACCTGGTGGCCCGCATCTGGGACAACGAGTCCGCACTGCCCCAGGACCAGCGCATCCTGGCGCCCAGCCTGAACTACCTGCGCGACGTGGCTGTGCTGGAGCTGGAGGCCGAGCGCCTGCAGGCCAACGTGACCACCCAGGAAGTGACCGACGCCGCTACCCAGCAGATTGAGCGCGTAAAGGCCGAGGTCAAGCAGAAGACCCTGGGCACCATCACCTACGAGCAATGGCTGCAGCAGCAGGGCCTGACCAAGGAAGGCTTCGAGAACTACGTTCGCGACCGCTCGCGGGTGATCCTGCTCAAGCGGCTGCTGGTGACCTGGTTCGAGGAAACCACCGAGAGCCTGGAAGCATCGCACATCCTGGTGGCCAAGCAGTCCACGGCAGAAGAGCTGCACAAGCGCCTGTCCGCCACACCCAAGGCAGAGCAGGCCGCGAAGTTTGAGGAGCTGGCGGTGCAGCACAGCACGGACCCTGCCGCGGGCGTAACCCAGGGCCGGTTGCCGCGCATCTATCGCAACGACGGTGCACTGGTGCAGGAGGCGGCCGACGCGCTGTGGAAGCTCTCCGACGGCGAGTTCTGCGCGCCGGTCAAGACGCAGTTCGGGTGGCACCTGTTCCGGCGCAGCCGGACCTTTGCCGGCTCAGCCAAGAAGTTCGCCGAGCTGCGCCCCGAGCTGCTCAAGCGCCCGGACGTCGAGGACGAACGCTTCAACCGCTGGGTGAGGTGGGTCTTTAACACGCAGAAATACGAAGTGGAACGCCGCCTGCCCGGCTATGACTGCAAGGCCAACGAACTGCCGCCGAAAAAGGACTGAGCCATGAGAATACCCCCCGTTGCGCGCGCCGCCTGCGCCCTGCTGCTGCTGGGCGGTGTCGGCCTGGCCGGCTACACCATGGGCGCCCAGCAGGCCCCCGCTGAAGCACCCTGCACCCTGAAGAAGAACGAGGTCGCCCGCGTGGGCTCCAGCATCATCACCGCGGAGGACTTCATTGAGCGCCTGGTGGACACCGAGCGCCAGGTACCGCCCGCCCACCGCCGCACCACGGCGGTGCTGGACTCGCTGGTGGCGGACCGGCTGCTGGTGCAGGAGGCCGAGCGCCTGGAAGCCAAGGCGAAGTCCCGCGAGCTGCAGGCCGAAGTCGAGTCCATGCAGAAGGTCTATCGCGAGGCCTTTGACCAGTACAACAAGCAACTGGTAGAGGAGCAGCGCCGCCGCGGCGCCCCCGAGAAAACCGCCGCCTGGCCGGACTTCCTGAAAGAACGCCTGGACCTGACGGAGGCCGAGTTTAATGCCCTGCTCCGCGAGCAGGCCGAGCGCACCCTGCTGAAGCGCCTGGTGGTGGGCTATTGGGAGCGCGCCACGGTCCACGCCGACGCGTTCACCATCCTGGTGCGCAGTCGCAGCGACATGGAAGCCGTGCGCGAGCGCCTGGCCAAGGGCGAGGACTTCGGGGCGCTGGCCCGCAAGTACAGCATTGACACCCACGCGCAACAGGCGTCCGGCCGTGTGGGCGTGGTGTATCCCGCCGACGGCCGTCTGCACGCCAAGGTGGACGAAGCCTTCTGGAAACTGGCCGAGGGCGAATGCTCGGGCGCCATCGAGGTGGAGTATGGCCAGTTCTACTTCGTGAAGCGCGCCAGCAGCGTGCTGGCCAACGAAGCCGCCTTTGCCGACCTGCGCGAAGAGTGCCTGGCCGGCGCCAACGTGGACGAAGTGCGCTTTGACGCCTGGCGCAGCTCCGTGGTGGCCTCCAAACGCTACGCCTGCGAACGCCGTCTGCCCGGCCTGGATTGCGCCGCCAACGAGTAACCGGACCCACAGGACCCGCTATGCCCGACCCGCAACCTGAGCCGCCCACCGACGAGACCGCCCCAGCCCCGGAGGCCGACGCCCTGCCCCAGGACGCCCTGGCGGCGCGTCTTGAAGCTCTGCTGTTTGTGCACTCCAAGCCGGTGGCCGCCCGGCGCCTTGCCGAACTGGTGGGCCTGCAATCGGTGATCCCTGTAAAGCAGGCGCTGGAGCTGTTGCAGAAGCGCTACGACGACCTGGGCTCAGCCTTCACTCTGCAGAACCTGGCCCAGGGCTACCAGCTCACCACCCGGCCCGAGCATGACGCCCTGCTGGCCCAGCTGGTGCGCCAGCGCGAGGCCCAGAAGCTCTCGCCCGCCACCCTGGAGGCCCTGGCCATTATCGCCTACAAGCAGCCCCTCAGCCGCACCGAGCTGGAGAGCATTCGCGGCGCGGGCTGCGACCACCTGGTGCGCGCCCTGCTGGACCGCGGGCTGGTCAAGGTGGCCGACCGCGACAGCGCCAAGCCCGGCGCCCCGGCGCGCTACGGCACCACCGCCGAGTTCCTGCGAGTGTTCGGCCTGAAGTCGGTCTCGGAGCTGCCCCGTGAGGCGGACCTGGCGGCCGGCGCCGTCGAGGGTGCCGAGGTCGAGACTGCGCCCCTGCGAAACCCGCCTGCCCCGTTTGCCGCCGAAGAGGAGTAATTCGCCCCCGCCATGGACGCCCAGCCCGTTCCCCAGAAGCCCTTTGAAGAAGCCATCGAGAAGCTGCTTAATCGCCTGCGCCGGGCCGAGCTGCCCCCGCACGTCTTCAACCTCTACCGCGATGATGACCCCGCCCTGGACTTGCGCGGCGGGGCTGCCCGCCGCCGCGAGAACCTGCGCCGCTACTTGAAGGCCCTGCGCGAGCCCGCCTTCGTGCTGGTGGGGCTTGCCCCCGGCTACCGCGGCGCGCGCTTCACCGGCGTTCCCTTCAGCGACGAGCACCGCCTGTGCTTTCCGGGCTCGTGCTACGACCGCACCGCCCGCCGGCCCCAGCCCTGGCGCGAGGCCACCGCCGGCGTGGTCATGGAGACCCTGGGAGCGGGTGCCAACGTCGCCTGCTTCAATGTCGTCCCCTGGCACCCCCACCAGCCCGCACAGCCGCTTTCCAACGCCGAGCCCGACTCCGCCACGGTGACAGCCGGGCTGGAGGTGCTGGCGTATTTCTTTGAGCGGCTGTACCCGAACACCAAGGTGGCGGCGGTAGGCAACGTGGCGGCGGAGGCGCTGGGGCGCCTGCGTGTGCAGGGCAAGCCGGTGGAAGTGGTCGCCCACTTGCGGCACCCCGCCCACGGCGGTGCCGCCGAGTTCCGGCGCCAGGCCGCCGAGCTGCTGGGACTTGCCGGCGACGACGAGTAGACGTGCGGCGTTGGCAGCGGGTGGGCCGTGCAGTCGAAGGCCGCAGCTGTGCGCTGCTCTCCGCGCCACATGCAGCGGAAGGTTCGCGCGAGGACCTGATCAGAGCCAGTGTTTGACCACGAAATGCGCCAGCGCGGCCAGACCCGCCAGCGCCACCAGCACACCCAGCGTGACCCGGAAGGGCCGCGGTTTAACCCGCCGGTGCAGCCACATACCCAGCGCCATGCCCGTCAGCATAAACGGCAATGCCCACGCCACCCAGGTGAGCCGAGTCGTGGTGAAGACGCCCTCTGAGGCCAGCACTGCCGTGCGGCTGGTGTTGGCCGCAATGGTAAAAAACACTACCCGGCGGCGGATCACACCGGGGTCTGAATCCGCCATGGTGAACAGCAGGAAGGTCACGGGCCCAGCCATGCCGAACAGCCCGCCGATCGTCCCCGCCACGGCACCCAGCGGCAGCGCCAGCTTCAGCATGGCGCCCCTGGGCGCGGGGGGCTTCTCGTCGCGCAGGGCCAGCCACAGGCCGGCGCCCGTGACGGCCAGCGCCAGCAGCAGGGTCAGCCACTCCAGTTCCAGCTTGGGCAGCACCAGGGTGAAAAGGGCCTGCACGGGCAAAAAGCCCGCCAGGTAGAGCACGGTCAGCTTCTCGAATTTCAGCTCGCGCCACAGCAGCACCGCCATGGCCAGAGTCACCACCAGGTCGGCCCCGGCCAGGAAGTACAGACCATCCTTAAGCTCCAGTGCGCCGGCCAGGCCCGCCATCAGGGACACCAGCAAGCAGGCATTGAAGACGATGGCGCTGCCGCCGCCGGTGAGGCCCTTCACCGCGTGTGCCAGAAACACAAGGCTGCACAGCAAGACAATCTCGTTCACGGGCCGTGAGCATCCTCCCCCGGCGCGCCGTTGTCCAGCCGCATCAGGCGGGTTGCAGCAGCGCGCCGGCCAGCACGGCGGCGCCGGCCAGCAGCAGCAACGCGGCAGTCAGCAGACTGCCGGCGCGCCCGTTGGTGCCGCGCAGGCCGGCGATCCCCATGCCCAGGCCCGCCAGTGCAAGCGCCAGGCCGAACAGCAGCCCCCCCAGCCGTGGCAGGGCTGTTGGCGCGGGTGGCAGCGCGGTTGTCGGTGCCGGGGCGGCAACCTGGGGCGGCCCAGATGGCGCAGCGGCAGGTGCGGCGACGTCCTGCCACGAGAAGCGCGCCAGCGGGAAGCCCGTGGGGCCGGTGCCGTGGGCGGCTTCCAGCTTCAGGCGCGTGCTGTTGCGAGCGTCCACGATGGCCATCTGCTCGGTGGGCCGCTCGATCACGCTCTGCAGGCCCGAGAACTCGTACTCGCCCTGCCGTGTTTGGCCCGGCGCAGGCGCCACCGTGCCTGCAAACACCAGGCGATAGAAGATGCGCGTACTGGACAGGGGCATGCCGCCCGGCTGATCCGGCGTGGCTGTGGCGTCGTTGAGGTCGCGGAACTCGGCGCGCTCCATGGCGGCCTCCAATGTGACCACGGAGCCGTCCACGCGCACCTGCACCGAGAACGCCAGCAGGTCGGCCACCTCCAGCAGGCGGGTGTTGCACTCGCCGCGGGTAACGCACCCATCGCGGTTGCGGTCCAGCCCGTTGCCGAACTCGGTGTAGCTGGCCAGCACGTCGTTGTAGCGGAACTCAACGGCCAGCTCCATGCCCCCGCCGGGAAGCAGCGACAGCTCGCTGGTCATGAAGGCGCGGTCGTCCAAGGGGTGGGCGGCCAGGGTCCCGCCAAGCAGCACGCACAGGAACAGCAGGCGCAGCATGGATTTCAGTCTACCTTGCGGCATGATGCGCGCCTGAGAGAGCCCGAAGGAGAATGCCCATGGAACCGCAACCGCTGGACCTGCCCCTTCGGCCGCGCCGCAACCGCAAGTCAGAGGGTGTGCGCGCCCTGGTGCGCGAGACGCGCCTGGACGCGGCCCAGCTGGTGTACCCGCTGTTCCTGCACGAGGACAAGGCGGACCACGCCCTGGAATCGCTGCCGGGCGTCAAGCGGTACGGCCCGGCGGGCTTGCTGCGCGAGATCGAAGCGGGCCTGAAGCTGGGCATCCGCGCCTTTGTGCTGTTCCCCAAGGTGCCCGACCGGGCCAAGAACCCCACCGGCGAAGAAGCCCTGAACCCCGAGGGCCTCATCCCGCGCACCATCCGCGCCATCAAGAAGCGCATGCCCGAGGCCGTGGTGATCACCGACGTGGCCCTGGATCCATACAACAGCGACGGCCACGACGGCATCGTGCGCCGCGGCGTGATCCTGAACGACGAAACAGTGGCGGTGTTGTGCGGGCAGGCACTGGTGCAGGCCGAGGCCGGTGCCGACATCGTGGCCCCCAGCGACATGATGGACGGCCGCGTGGGTGCTTTGCGCGAGGCCCTGGACGATGCCGGCCACGAGTCGGTCTCCATCCTCAGCTACACCGCCAAGTACGCCAGCGCCTTCTACGGCCCCTTCCGGGGCGCGCTGGACTCGGCCCCCAAGGCGGGCGACAAGAAGACCTACCAGATGGACCCCGCCAACAGCCGCGAAGCGCTGCGCGAGGCCGCGCTGGACGAGGCCGAGGGCGCCGACATGCTGATGGTGAAGCCCGCGGGCGCCTACCTGGACGTGATCCGCGCGCTGCGCGACGCCACCACCTTGCCTCTGGCTGCCTACCAGGTGAGCGGCGAGTACCTGATGATCAAGGCCGCAGCCGCCAGCGGGTGGCTGAACGAGGATGCCGCGATCCTGGAGAGCCTGACGGGCATCCGGCGCGCTGGTGCGGACATGATCCTGACCTATTTTGCGCCCGTGGCGGCGCGGCTGTTGGCCCGCAAGTAGGCGCTTCTGCCGCCGCGGTCGTGAGTGACGGGCGGCTTGCGCGCGCCACAAAAGAGAAGGGCGGCCGTTACCGGCCGCCCCTTTGTGTCTGCTACACCAGTGGTAAGGCTTAGAACAGCCACTGGAGGGCGAAGCGCACGATCCACAGCGCGTTGTGATCGGCGCTCTGGAAGTGATCGCCATCGCCCGTGGTCGAGAACTGACGGCGCTCCGGAAGGGTGTTGTAGACGCCGAGCTGGCCCGAGCCGTTGTCGAACGAGAGCTGCTGGTCAACGTAGAAGATATCCATGGTCAGCTTCAGGTTCTCGCCGTGGACGAAGTAGGCCACGGTGATACCCATCTCGGTCGTGTCGGGACGGATGCCAAACTTGCGTGCGTCGTCCTGGGGAAACGAAGCAGCATCGCCGTCCCAGAAGTCGTCAGCGTTCAGCATGTTGTACCGGAACCCGACGTACAGGTCCTGGGGCAGGATGAAGTAACCAACGTTGAAGGTGATGCCGCTGTCTTCCAGGTCCGCGATGCCGGCCTTGCCCTGGCCGGGGCGGAAGTCGTTGCGACCCTTGTTGTGCAGGTCGCTGTGGCGCCAGTACCAAGCCAGGTCAGCGCTCAGGCCGTGCCAACGGAAGTGACCGTCCAAGGTCACCGCCATGGTGTCCTGGCTGGTGCGGTTACGAAGCGAGGCGGGCGTGCCCGCGCCGGTGTCGGGGCGGATGCCGCTGTTGCTGAAGCCGCTGATGAACCAGTTGAAGCCCAAGCCAACCGCGAAGCGGACGTCGCTGTAGGCATCCTCAGCGCGGTCGTCGTACATCTTGTCGGCCACGGCACCCATGGGGTGCGTCTCGACGCGCAGGTTGATCATCATGTCGCCGTCAACCACGCCGTCGCTGAAGGAATCCGCGTTCACGCCAATGTCGTGGTTACGGAAGTCGTTGTCGCCACGAAGCACGCCGTTGTAGAAGCCGAACCAGTACTTGACCCAGGGGGTGTCCTCGCCCACCTGGCCGTCAATCCAGAGGCCCTTGGCGTAGCTCTGGTTGAACACGGCGTCCACATAGCCGCGGTCAACGAAGTCAATGCTCCAGTTGCTGGCCGACTGCTCCCAGCTCCAGCGCAGCTTGTCCTGGCCGACGTTGACGTTCAGGTACTGGTTCCAAGCCCAGCGGAACTTGGCAATGTCCAGGATTTCCTGAGAGCTGTTCGTCCAGACCAGGCGGACCGTGTACTGCAGGTCCTTGTCGAAGATGTGGCCGGCAAACGTGGTTTCCGCACGACGAATGCGGAAGTTGATGAAGTCACGGCCGTTCGTGCCGTTCTCACCGTTGCCCACTTCGTTCTGGTAGGTCAGGCTGGCCTTGACGCCAGACTTGATGCCCAGTTCGAAGCCGTCGGTGCTGAACTTCAGGCCCTTGTCACCCAGTGCGGTGTTGGTGCCTGCTGCATCCTGCGCCATGACGGGCGCTGCGAGGGCGCCGGCGCTCAGTGCGAACGCAGCCGCCTTTGACCAGAAATTACCCATGCCTTGCTCTCCCAATAGACCCAAAAAAAAGAAGTCACCGTCCGTCACCGCCTCAGGAGAGCCTGAACACGTTCCTTTCCGAGGCGTGTTCAAGCCTTTCGCCACCAGCTTACGGCTCCCTTAGGGCAGGCAGACCATAGCCATGCATTACCATATGTCAACACACATCTGGGGCCTTTTTTGACCCCCGGCTGACAAGCCCCTAACATGCTTGCCCGCCCCTTCGCGCCATCTTGGCCGGCGCTTGTAGCATCGTGCGGGGTTATCGGCCTCGTTCGTCCGATAACTTCACTCTTTCCGCAGGGTTCTTTTTTCCCTATCCCCCGCGCCCGCAGCCGCTAGCAGCTACCTCCTTTCAGGCAGCGCCCGCAGAAACCGCCAAACCCGGCGCGCCAGCGTGGCTGCGCCGTTGCATCGTTGGAGTTTCCGACATACCCGCGCAAGTCTAGCTTGCAACCTGTGCAATGCAACGGCGTTCTTCCGCAAAATGGCATATTTGCCCACAAACTGTCCACGCCGCTCAAGCAGGCCGTTGCACCCGATGCACCGCCGTTGAAGTTGTCGGAAACTGTAAAAAGCGTAAACTGCGGCCGTGCGACTGCGCAACCTACGCCACTTCGTCCGCTCTGCCCAAGAGACCTTCGCAACCCAGTTGCGCACCCCCGTCATTCGGAGCCGCGCCCGCCGACGCCAAGGGCCGTTGCCCGCTGCCGACTTCACCGCCTTGGTTGAGCTGCAGGGCGCCGGCACCGCCTTTCTGGCTTTGTCCTTCACCTCCGCGCAGGCGGGTGCGCTGGCCAGCCGCCTACTGCAAGGCGCTGCACCGGAACTGACCACCAGCCTGCTCAGCGACTGTGTTTGCGAGATTGCCAACATGGTGGCCGGCCTGGCTGTCGCCCACATCAACCGGGCCGACCCGGCGGTCGTGTTCCGGTTCCCGCGCATTCTTGCGGGGGCGGGCCTGCGCGTCGTGGCGCCGGGCAACCGGGTGCAGTTTGAACAGCCCTTCGAGGGCGAACTGGGCCCGTTTTCCCTCTTTCTGAGTCTGGGCGCTGAGGTGCCGGCCCATGTCTGACGAAACCGCTTTGCAGCGCGGAAACCTGCTGGGAGAGTACGTCCTGGAACGCCCCCTGGGCCGGGGCGGCTTCGGCGAGGTGTGGCTGGGCCGTCACCACATATGGAAGAACCGGCTGGCCGCCGTGAAGGTGCCCACGGACCCAGCCTTCCTGAAGCAGCTGCACGCGGAGGGCGTCGTGCAGGCCGATCTTGCCGCCCTGGAAAGCCCGCACCTCGTGAAGGTACTGGGCCTGAATATCCGCAGCAACCCGCCCTATCTGCTGCTCGAATACGTGGAAGGCCAATCCCTGCGCGAAGTAATGCTCAGCCGCGGCCGCCTGCCCCTGCCCGAGGCAGTCAGCCACACCCGCGCCATTGCCCTGGCGCTGCAGATTGCCCACGGAGCGGGCGTGGTCCACGGCGACATCAAGCCTGAGAACGTGCTGGTCTCCGTGGACGGCGTGACCAAATTGACGGACTTCAACCTCTGCCGCCGCTTGGACTGGCAGGAGAGCCTGCAACTCAGCGCCGACACCAGCAACGAGTCGGCCGCCCGCCTGGCCGGAACTCTCCTCTATATGGCACCCGAGCAGCGCCAAGGCGCCCAGCCGGACACACGCAGCGACCTTTACAGCCTGGGGCTGGTCTTCTTTGAGATGCTGGCCGGCGAGCCCCCCCAGCCGGGGGACCGGCCCAGCGACTTTGCCGCCGGCCTGCCGGCCTGGGTGGACCCGTTCTTCCTGCGCTGTTTTGCCCGCGCGGAACGCCGTTTCCAGTCGGCGGCTGAACTGCTTGCGGCCCTTGACCCCGCGGTCCAGCCTGCGGAGACCACTGCGGCACCGGCGGCGATCCCGGCCAGTGCCAAGGATCTCGACCGGCTGCTGGCCGACAGCCCCGCCACGGCACGCGAGCCCCTGCCGGAGCGCACCCTGGCCCCCCACCCCAGCCTGGCTGCCGTGGCAGCCGCGCCGGAACTGGCCCCAGCCATGGCGCTCTACGCCAAGGGCAGCTTTCCGGCGGCGGCACGGCTGTTCAAGAAAGTGCTGAAAGAAGCACCTTCCCACGCCGAGGCCTGGCATGCGCTTTCGCTGGCCCTGTTACGGTCCGGCGAAGCCCGCGACGCCCTGGAGGCCAGCCGCAAGGCGGTTGCCCTGCGCCCGCGCTCGGCGGAGGCCCACAACCAGCTTGGGTGCGTGCTGTTTGCCCTGGACAAGCCCAAGGACGCCGTGGAGGCATATCGCAAGGCCATTGCCCTGCGCCCGCGCTATGCCGGTGCGCACAACAACCTGGGGGTGGCGCTTCACGCCCTGGGCAAAGATGAAGAGGCCCGGCGCTGCCTGCACACGGCCCGACTGCTGGATCCGGACAACCTGGAGGCGGGCTACAACGTGACGGTCTCCGGCTGATGCAGCAGGCAGGTGCAAAACGCCTGCGCCCCGTTGCGCGGCGCGGCGAAAGTTCTATCTTTGCCGCCCCTGTTAAGGACCGAAGAGGTATCCATGGCACACAGCGACTCCGCCCGCAAGCGCATCCGTCAAAACCGCAGCCGCAACGAACGCAACCGCGCCCAGCGCTCGTCGCTGCGCGCCGCCATCAAGGGCCTGCGCACCGCGCTGGCCGGCAAGACCCCTGAGGTGCAGAAGCAGCTCAGCGGGGTGGAATCGCGCCTGGACAAGGCGGCCAAGACCGGCCTGATCAAGACGCGGCAGGCCTCGCGCCTGAAGGCGCGCCTGAAGCGCCAGGCTGCCAAGACGGCCTAAGGATGTCTGCCTGCTACTATGCGGCACGAGGATCGGCATGCCTGCCGGTCCTCGTGCTGCTGTGTTTGACAGCCTGTACACCCGCACCAAGCCAAGCACCCAAGGCAGGCAGCGCCCAGGCGGCGCTGGGGGCGCTGCGCACCGCGGATGTTGCGGCGTTTCGTGAAGCCCTGGGGCTGAACGCCGGCCATGCCGGCTTTGCCCGGCAACTGGCAACGCGGCTGGACCCCGAGACCTGGCGCATTGCCCTGGGAGTCGAGGGGCGCGAGCACGACCTGGCGGCTGTGCTGCGCTGCCTGCGCTCGGGCGACGACGCGGGCCTGCAGGCAGCCATGGGCTACGGCGAGCAGGCCCTGACCGCCGACGTGCTGGAAGCCGGCCGCACGGTGTACCGGCGCCGCAGCGGTCTGCGCGATTACTTCGAGAAAGGCGCCGCTCCGCTGGGCTTGTTGCCCGCTGATGCTCATGCCTGCCCGCCCGGCGTGCTGGCGTACCAGCTTGAGTTGTGGGGCAACTTGGAGGGGCGGGCCTGCAAGGCGCGCCTGGCCCGCAACACCCGCGGCCTGTGCACGCTGGTTGCCACGGCAGACATCGCTCCGCCGGCCACGCCCGCCGGCGAGGCCGAACGCTTTGCGCTGCCGCCGGCCGACGGCCTGATTGACCTGCCCCTGTTGCCGGCCGCTGATTGGCGCGCCCTGCGCCTCAAGGTGGTGCGCGAAGACGGCAGCCTGAGTGTGCGGCACTTTGGCCACGACGAGCGGGGCTGGTTTGTCGCCTCGCGCGAAGACAGCACACGGCGCGCGCGCCTGTGCGAGGCCCGCGACCGCCGCCTGCTGGACCTGCGGGCGGCGGCATTGCGGCGCGAGGTCGATGGCCCCGGCTGGCCCAAGGCGCTTGCCGACCTGGGCCTGAAGGCCCACGAGCTGGCGGACCCCGCGGCACCAGCAGACTTCCCCGGCTGGGCCGCCCACGAGGCGGCGCCGCAGACGGGCTTTGAGCTGGTGCCTGGGCGAGACGCCATTGCCGCGCTGGCCCCGGAAACAGACGGGCGCCGCCGCGCAGTCACGCGCGAAGGCGCCCTTGTTTGGCTGGAGTAGGTCTACGCCCGGTCTTCGTCGCTGACCACAGCGGCGTCCAGGGCGCGGCTGTACTCGAACAGTTCTTCGGGCTTGAAGAACAGGGCGAGCTCGCGTTTGGCGGCGTCGGGGCCGTCGCTGCCGTGGACCAGGTTCATGCCGCGCGAAACGCCAAAGTCGCCGCGGATGGTGCCGGGCTCGGCGTCGGTACAGAAGGTCTTGCCCATCATCTTGCGTGCGACCTCAATGGCCTTGGGGCCTTCCACGCACAGGGCGGCCAGCGGGCCCGAGGTCATGAAGGCGACCAGGCCCTTGTAGAAGCCCTTGGTCACGTGGTCCTTGTAGTGCTGGGCAGCCAGCGCCTCGGTCATCTTCATCAGCTTCAGGCCGGCGATCTTCAGGCCGCGGCGCTCGAAGCGCTCGACGATGGAGCCAATCAGGCCGCGCTGCACGCCGTCGGGCTTGATCAGGATCAGGGTCCGTTCAATGGCCATGGTGCATTCTCCGTTTGTCCGTTGCGGGCGCGGAGCGTAGCAGGCAGTTGAAGAAGGCGCCAGCGGCGCCTTCTTCAACTGCCTGCTACCGCCCGGCTCGCAGCGTGAGGCCGCTCGCCGGCCGGCCCCGTACAGTCGCGCGAGCCGGGGGCCTTTGCCAATACGCGCGGATTGGGCTGTTGGTTTGTGACGTCGGGTGAACCCCGAGTATCATGGCCCGTTCACAGAGGTGTGCATTTCAGCAGGCCGGGGGGCTGCGACGGGACGCATCACCCCGCAAAGAGCTGCCCCCAACCGCACTGGCTGGCGAACCACTGCCGGTGGTGCCTCGGGGAATCGCACACACGGGAGCTGGGCATGCGACCTGTATTCAAGGCAGGCGGCGCCGCCGCCGCTGTGGCATTCGTTGTTGCGTTGGGCGCCCTGGCGCTGGCGCAGGACCCCAAACCGGCATCGGCACTGGCAGGGGCAGATGCAGCCTATTCCAAGAAGGAGTGGACACAGGCTGCGGGCCTTTATGCGGCAGCCCTGAAGCGCGACCTGCCCGCCGCCGAGAAAGACCGCGCCCTGGCCCGGCACCCCCTGTGCCTGGCACTGGCAGGCGACCACGAGGCCCTGGACAAGGTCGGCAGCGATGAAGCCCGGGCCTGGGTGGCGCAGCTGGGCGGCATTCGCGACCTGGCCCTGCGCGCGGATTCGGCCCGCACCCTGGGCGCGTACTTCGCCTCGCGCGACCACGACTACCACTACAACCGCGAGCTGCGCGACTACGCCATGAACTGGGAGAAGCTGCCGGACCTGCAGCGCCGCGCGTGGAGCTATCGCAACACCACCCGCGACGACGTGACGGCGGCCCGCGGCCTGATGCAGCTTGCCCACGAGGCCAGCCGCGCGGCCTTTGACCTGGCCGTTTCGCCCCGCCCGCGCGAAGTAACCCAGCGGCACCTGGCCATTACGCTGGACTACTGCGACCTGATGGAGCTGGACGACCGCGTTAACGGCCCCAACGACATCAACGAAATGGCCCTGTTCGCGCCGGGCAGCGAGGCCATTGAGCGCCCCGAGGAAGTGCTTGAAGAAGAGCCCGTCGAGGACGAGCCCGTAGCTGAGCAGGCAGAGCCCCTGCGCAACGTCACCGGGCCCGAGCAGGAGCCCTTTACCCGCCGCGGCTACTTCAACCAGCCGCGCTACCCCAACCTGCCGCTGGTCACAACACAACTGGAGCTTGCCCAGCGCCTGGCCCAGGACCTGGGCGACAAGCCCGCCGAAGCCATGGTGCTGTACCGCCGCGCCATGCTGCAGTTCAACGTGGGGCTGTACGCCAACGCCACGCTGAATGCCAGGCTGACGGACTGGCGCAACCCGGGCGTGCACGAGCCGGACGCCGTGAAAGACCCGCGACCGCTGCTGCGCCGCCTGCTGAAGGAGCACCCCGGCAGCGTCTGGAGCGACGAGGCGCAGTTTCTGCTGGGCTACGTGGGCTATTACTTGAATGACTTCACTGCCGCGCGCAGCGAGTTCGCGGTGCTGGAGCAGAAGCACCCCAAGAGCCGCTACGTGGGCGAGGCCAGGCGCCTGGTGCAGGTGGTTGATTTCCCCCAGCTCTTCACGTCGTTTTCGGGCGCCGCCGTGCAGGGCAGCGCCGCGTTTGTCGGCGTCGGAGAGCCTCTGGCTGTCAGCGTCTATGCCCGCAACCTGGACCGCGTGCAGGTTTCACTGCGGCCCCTGAACCTGGGCACGCTGCTGGCCGGGGCCAAGGGCGCCGAGCACGTCTTCAGCCGCCTGGAAGAGCTGGAGAAACTGCCCGGCTTTGAGGCTGCCCTGGGCGGCAGCGTCATGGACCAGGCCTTCAGTGTGAACGCCAGCAACTACTATGTGGGCCGCGAGAACCTGCCCCTTTACACCGGGCAGGAGGGCGTCTTCCTGCTGGAGGTCAAGGGCGGCCCCGTGCTGGAACGCAAGCTGGTGCAGGTGGGCGACCTGGTGGTTACCCGCCGCCGCGGAACCGCTGCCGAGGAGTTCTGGGTTACCACCCGCAGCGGCCAACCGGTGCCCCGCGCCTCCCTGCGCGGCGGCTATCACGAGAACCTCCACGTGACGGTGCACTACGAGGAAATGCAGCCCGACCCGGATAACCCCGGCCGCAGACACAACGTGCGCCTTGAGCGCGGGGAACGCCGCCTTGCCGAGCACGCGTTCTCGGGCGAGACCGACGACAGCGGCCTTTGCACTGTGGTTGTGCCGCCCCACGGCATGGAGAACCTGTGGGCGCTGGTCAGCGCGAACGGCCGGACCTGGCTGGTCAACCAGCCGCGCGAGCCGCAGTACATCGAGGACCCGGCACCCTGGGCGCCCGCACCAAAAGTTGAGGCGCCCCGCGACCTGCGCGTGTTTGTCTACACCGACCGGCCCGTGTACCGCCCCGGCGACCTGGCCCACCTTCGCGTCGTGGTGCGCAGCCCCGGCGGCGCAGCCACGCTGCAGGGCGAGAAAGTGACTCTGCGCCTGCTGCACGGCCAGGTTGAGCAGCATCGCGTGGAGGTTGCCCTGAACGAATTCGGCTGTGCCACCACGGACTATCGCGTGCCCGTGGGTTCGCCCTTGGGGCAGTGGGACATCCTGGCCCAGGGCGAGCGGCTGCAGAGTTCTTACGGCTTCCACCTTAACGTGCTGGAGTACTTCAAGAAGGACATCCGGCTGGAAGTGCAAGGCCCCAAGGAGCCGCTGATTGCGGGCAGCACGCCCGACGTGGCGGCTGTGTTCACCTATCTGGCGGGCGGTGTGGTGCAGGGCGGGCGCGTGAGCTGGAGCGTCAGCGGGACTACCCTGGAAGGCAGTGACTTTGATGGGCCCGACGGCGAAGGCGAAACGAACCTGGAAGGACGACTGGCCATTATCCTGAACACCCAGGTGCTTTCTACCCGTGCGGGCGGCAAGGCCGCGACCCTGACCGTGCAAGCCACCGGCACCGGGCCCGGCGGGCAGCTGGTGCACGCCTCGGCAACCCTGAGGCTCGCGGGTTCCGGCCTGAGCGTGGAAGCGGAGTGGCCCGACGCGAACTGGCTGGACGATGGCGAGTTTGAAGTGCCCCTGAAGCTGCTGGACGGCGCCGGGCAAGCGGTGACGGCCGATTGCCAGGTGCACTACTACCGCATCACGGACCAGGGCTCCCTGAACCCCGAGGACTGGAACAACCCAAGCCTGAAGGACGCAGGGAACTCCGCACAGGACCAGGTCAGCAACGAGCTGCGCCTGCGCCTGCCCAGGGCCGGCGGCCGCTATCGCATCGTCGTGGATGGCGCGGTGGGCGACGAGCGCTTCCAGTTGATGCACGAGTTGCTGTACGTGGCCGGGGGGCGGCTGGACAACTCACCCTTTGCCCTGGTGCCCGAGTACGACACCTACGACGCCACCCAGCCCGCGCGCCTGCTGGTGTGCCAGCCCGTGGCCGGGCCGGTGCTGCTGAACCTGCACGCCGACGGCCGTGAATTCGGCCACCGTGTGATGCAAAGCGGTACATTGCAGGTGCACGAGCTGGAGGTGCAGGAGAGCTTCGCGCCCCACGTGCACATTGAGGCCCGCACCGTCCGGCGCGGCGACCTGCTGGCGACCAGCTACGCCATGTCCGTACAGCCGGCTTCGCGTCGCATCACCACCACGGTGCTGTTCGACAAGGACCGCTACTCGCCTGGAGAAGCTGCCACGGCGAGCATCTACACCTTTGACGTGAACGAGCAGCCCGTGCAGGCCGAGGTAGCGCTGTCGGTGTGGGATTCCGCGCTGAAGGAGTTCGCCCGCAGTGCCCTGGACGGGACGGACCTGTACGGCCATTTCTTTGCGGGCAGCCGCAAGCGCGTGGTCATGGACGTCAACCTGACCCGCGCCACCCGTGTGGCACCCTCGCGGCGCAGCACAGCCAAGGTCAAGCGTTACCGCGTGGCCCCCATGCCTGCCGGCAGCTACTTCTATGGGGCCCTGAGCTGGACCAGCGCCCGCCGGGCGAACCTGGAGGCCCTGATTGAACGCGGTGTGGAAGAAGGGCCGATGATCTTCTACGGCGAAGATGCCGGCGACTCCGAGAACAGCGACGATCTGGTGCCGCCCTCTGAGGGCGAAACGGCCGACCCCTACTACGGCGATGCCATGGAGAGCATCTCCCTGGGCGGGGGCGGCGGCAGGGGCGGCAAGGGCGGCTTTGCCTATCGCCGCGCGCGGGGCGGCGGCGGCCGGCGCAGCGACGACGCGGCTGACACGCCAACCCGGGAGAACTTCCGCGACAGCGCCTTCTTCAGTGCGGACATCCGCACCAGCGCTGAGGGCGTTGCCAGTGTCACTTTCACCCTGCCCGACAACCTGACCGAGTGGACCTGGGAGGCCGTGTCCACGGATCGCGTCGCGGCTGTGGGCCAGGCAGTTGGCAGGTTCACCGCGGCCAAGCCGCTCTCGGCCCGCCTGATCGGCCCGCGCGGGCTGACCCAGGGCGACGAAGTCGAGCTGACCGCCCTGTTGCAGAACCTGGGCGAGACCGGCGCCGCAGTCAGCGCCGAGTTCACCCCCAACGCGGCACCCGGCACAGCGCGAGTTGACGTGGTTGCCTCACCCGCCGAAGCCACCCTGCTGGTGGCCCCAGGTGCCGCAGCCTCGGTGCGCTGGCGTGTGAAGGTGACCGGCTGGGGCGATTGCACGGTCAAGGTGCGCGCCTTCACGGACGATGCCGAGGACACCGTGGTATGGAAGTACCGCGTCGAGCCGCGCGGCATGAAGGTGACCACCGTGAAGCAGGTGCGCCTGGAAGGAAGCCGGCAGAGCCTGGACGTGGACACCGGCCTGCCCCCGGGTGCGGTACCGGAGCGCAGCACGTTGAGCCTGCACTTCCAGGGCTCGCTGCTCTCGGACCTGGTGGACGCCCTGCCCGCCCTGGTGCAGTACCCCTACGGGTGCGCCGAGCAGACCAGCAACCGCTTCGTGCCGCTGCTGTCGGTGATGCGCCTGCTGCGGGCCAACAACCTGACGCTGACCGAGATTGGCCGCCAGCGAAAGACCTACGACGGCGCTGTGCTTGAGGAGCGCTGGCCCGCGGAACTGCAGGACGCCGACGCCGTGCGCGCCATGGTGGAGGAGGGCTTCGGTCGCCTGCGCCAGATGCAGAACCACGATGGCGGCTGGGGCTGGTTTAACGGCAATCGCAGCGACGTGCACCTGAGTGCCGTGGTGCTGGCCGGCTTGGCCAGCGCGCGGGCCATTGCCGGCAGCGGCGACGACATTGCCCTGCCCGCCTCGCGCGAGGCCCTGGACGAGCTGTTCTTGCGCGGCGCGCACTTCCTTGTCTGGGCTGCCGATCGTGACGACCCGGCCCTCAACCGCCGCGCCCTGCGCTCGGCGGCGATGGCGGCTGCCTTCCTGAAGCCCGACCCAGCCAACCCGGAGGGCGAGGTCAACAACCTGCACCAGGACCTGAACGAGCGGCTCACCGCGGCTCTGGCCGACAACAACCGCGGCGGCGGTGCGGGCCTTGGCTCACTCGTGCTGGCGCTGGCTTCAGCCGGGCGCAGCCGCGAGGCCGAGTCGCTGGCCCGAGTGCTGGTGGCCACAGGCAAGGACGACGGCGCGGGCGGGCTGGTGTTTGCCGACAACGGCCGCGCCGAGCACCGCTGGCACGATACGCCCGTCGAGGCACAGGCCCTGGCCCTGGAGGCCGTGGCCACCGTGCTGCCCAAGCACGACGCGGTAGCAAAGGCCATGAAGCACCTGCGCGGGCTGCGCCAGGGCAGCGGTTGGGGAAGCACTCGTGCCACAGGCCAGGTGGTCTCGGCCCTCGCAGCTTGCAGCGCCGCCGGGGCGGATGACACGGCGGATGCCACCGTGGACGTGATGGCAGACGGCAAGCGGCTGGGCAGCTACGTTCGCGAGAAGGCACGGCCCTTGGCCGGCACGTCGCGGCTGGAAGTGCCTGCCACCCAGTTGCCGAAGAACGGGCGCGTGCAGCTGGCCCGCAAGGGCGGCGCGGTGACCTGCAGCGTGGTGGTGCACGCGTTTGTGCCCGTGGCGGCCGGGGTCAGCGAGCAGTCCAACGGCCTGTCCATCAAGCGCAGCTACCTGCGCCGTACCGCCACCGTGCGGGAAGTGGAAGTTGAGGTGCACGATGAGCGCGGCAAGGTGCTGCGCACGTACACCGAGCAGCGCGTGAAGTACGAAGACGAGTACCTGAGCAGCGGGGACACGGTGAACGTGGGCGACGTCGTGGTGGTCCGCCTGAGACTGAAGGCCAACGCGGGCGACCGCTACCTGTGCCTGGAAGACGCCCGACCCTCGTGCCTTGAGCCGATCCAGGGCTCACTGAAGATCTGGAAGTACCGCCCTCCTGAGGTCACCCGGGAAGACCGCGACACCAGCACCGTCCTGTTCTTCAAAGACCTGGGCGGAGAAGAGGAACTTGACTTCGAATACACCTGCGTGGTGGTGGCGCCGGGCAGCTTCATGGCCCTGCCCGCGCGGGCCTTTGACATGTACCACGAGAGCCGCAACGGCCACTCCGACAGCCACGTGCTGACCGCCAAGTAGCGGCAGACACACAAGAGTCCGGGCTCGCGGGGCAGGTGCCCGCGAGCCCGGCTGGTTTGCGTTCCGGAAAGAACGGGCAGCACGCGCGGGATGCACGCAAGTTCCTGTTCAGACCTTCAATTGCTCAACACGGATCCTTGCCGGGCAGGTCGTAGCTTGCAGGGTACTTTGCGGGAGCCGCCCATGCAGACCGACCAAGAGCCTCACACGGGCCAGAACCGCATCACGGAACTGGTCAAGCACATCAGTGACAAGGACGTCCGGCCCGTATTTCAGCCCATCGTGAACGTGTTCACCGGCTCGACGGTTGGCTACGAGGTGCTTTCCCGGCGCGCCGGGACAGGCGAGGGCTACGACATCCTGCTGCAGCGCGCCCAGCGCCTGGGCATCGTGTGGGAGCTGGAACGGGCCTGTCGCCTGGCTGCGCTGCGGCGCATTTCGACGCTGCCGGAGCCACTGCGCAACGAGCGCTACTTCCTGAACGTCAGCCCCGCCATGCTGGGCGATGCCCGCTTTGCTGAGACCTTCAGCCCGCGTGCTCTGGCCGACTTCGGCATCCAGCTCAGCAACATCGTGATCGAGCTGACCGAGAAACACTCCATCACCGACTACGAGCTGTTTGAGGAAGCTCTCCGCCAGTACACAAACCACGGCTTCAACATCGCCCTGGACGATTTCGGCTCCGGGCACAGCGGCCTGATGACGCTCATCTCCAGCCGCCCGCACTACCTGAAGCTCGACATGGGCGTGACCCGCAACGTGCACCAGCACCCTTACAAGCAGGCGGTGGTGCGGTCGCTGTCGTCGCTTGCGGCCAGCGTCGGCGCGCTTCTGGTTGCCGAGGGGATCGAGAGCTGGGACGAGCTGGAGATGCTGGTGCGGCTGGGCGTGCGCTATGGCCAGGGGTTCCTGCTGGGCCGGCCCGAAGAGACGCCCACGGAGATTGAATTCGGGTTCCGTCGCCGGCTGGGGCAGCTTGCCCAAAGGTACGGCGAGGCGTCCAGCAACCTCGACGAGAGCGTGCGGCGGCTCATGATCCGGTGCGAGACCCTGCCGGTGGGCGGCACCACGACTGAAGAACTGGTACGCGTGTTCCGGCGCAACCCTTCGCTGGATCACGTTGTGTTCCTGAAGGGCGACAAGCCGCACGGCCTGATGACCCGCGACCACCTGTTCCAGGTAACCGGCTGGCGTTACGGCTACGCGCTGTTCGAGCGCAAACCGGCGGACCTGGTCAGCAAACGCTCGGTGCTGGTCGTGCAGAGCGACATGCCGGTCATCACGCTGGCGCGCCTGGCCATGGACCGTGTGCGGCAGGATCTTTACGATCCCATCCTGGTGGTGGACACGGACGGGGCCTTTCTGGGCACGGTGACCCTGAAGCAACTGCTGTCGCGCAGCGTCGAACTCGAACTTCAGGTCGCCCACGACTCCAACCCGCTCACCAACTTGCCGGGCAACCGCACCATCCAGAAGTGGCTCAAGGAGACCCTGGAGCTTCCCGAGTACACCGTGGTGTATGCCGATCTGGACCACTTCAAGGAATACAACGACACCTACGGGTTTGTGCTGGGTGACGACATGATCCGCCTGGCGTCCCGTGTCCTGGAAGAGAACCTGCGGGGCCTGGCGGCGGAGGCGCGCCTGGGCCATGTGGGCGGCGACGACTTCGTGGTGGTGGCCCGGGCGGCCGTTTCTCCGGAGGCCCTGGCCCGCATCTGCCGCGAATTCGACGAGAAGAAGCTCGATTTGTTCAATGCACTCGACCGCGACCAGCGGTGGTTTGCCGCCACGGATCGCGCCGGCAAGTCCACCCGTGTGCCCCTCACCACCCTCAGCCTTGCCGTGATCGGCAACGACCGGCTGGACCAGAAGCCGCACCCCGCGCTGCTGGCGCAGATCGCCGCGTCGCTGAAGAAGAGGGTCAAAGGCGAGACCAAGGCGCGGGGCCAGAGCGGCTACTGCTTCGAGCAGCGCCGCCACCCGGCCTGATTGCGCGGAATTCGCCTGGACCCTGCAACAGGTTGACCTGGTCTTGACCCGGCAAGGCTACTCTTGCCTGTGTCCAGGGAGGCGTTGCTTGCCCAGACGGCTCGGGCGCGTGTTGCTTCAGGCTCTGCTCACGGCGGCGCTGGCTGCGCTGCTCTCCGGCGTCTTCGCCGCACAACGGACACGGCTGGACCAGGCCGCCGCCCAGAATGCCCCCTTGCCGGGCATGCCCATACGCCTGGTCTCGTACAACATCCGGGTGGATACCGTGACCGACGGCGAAAACGCGTGGCCGCAGCGCCGCGATAACGTGGCTGCCGTGTTGCGCTTTCACCACGCGGATGTCGTCTGCGTGCAGGAAGCCTACCTGGGCATGGCGACCGACCTGGCCGAGCGGCTGCCCCAGATGGCCTGGTACGGCCTCGGTACCGAGGACGGTGACGGGCGGGGCGCCTGCAACGCCGTCTTCTATCAGCGTCGCCGCTTCCGGCTTGTGCAGGCGGATACCTCCTGGCTGTCCGGCACGCCCGAGGTCCCCAGCCGCGGCTGGGACGCTGCCTTTGCCCGCGCCTGCACGCATGTAGAACTGCTGGATCTCTACACCGGACGCAACCTGCACGTGCTGAACGTGCACCTGGACCACGAGGGCGCGAAGGCGCGCACGGAGAGCGCGCGCCTGCTGGCTCGACGCGTTTCAGCGCTGGAAGGCGACGTTGTGCTGGCTGGAGACCTGAACTGCACGCGGCAGGAAATGCCCTGGCGCGTTCTGTGTGATGCCGGCCTGCGCGACGCGCGACTGGCCAGCCAGACCGGCCACTTCGGCCTGAACACGACGTTCAACGACTTCAGCGCCCGGTGGCACGACGACCTCACCATTGACTTCATCTTCGTGTCGGCGGGCCTCGCCGTAACGCAAGAGGGCACGCCCTGCACACTGTTCGGCTGCCGGCACGCCTCGGATCACTTCCCGGTCATCGCAGACCTGCAGGGTTGATCGTTCGTGCCGGTGCACCCCGTCTACACCTTGCGATGGATGGTGCGGGTGCGCTCGCTGCCGTCGGGCATGCGGTCAATCACGTAGTCCCCGAACAGGTTGGGGGCTTCTTTCTGCAGCACGCGGCACACGTCGCAGGCCAGCGCCCGGATCTCCGCCTCGGCGTGGGTGTCGCCGCGCATCTCAATGAAATGGCGCCACGCCCGCGCGTTACCGGTGACGAAGATCTTCGTCTCGGTGGCGTTGGGCAGCACCGCCCGGGCCGCTTCACGGGCCGATTTGCGCCGCGCCCGGATGGTCAGCTTCTTCAGTTGCTTCTGGGTGGCTTCGTCGCTGCCGGCCAGCCGCTGCCACTCTGCCAGCGTCTTGCCGCCGCCATCGCCGTCGGGCATGAAGAACTTGCCCCCCGGCTGTTCAACCAGCGCGCCTTCTTTCACGGCAAAGTCCACCAGCGCCTGCGGGGCGGCCATGCGCTCGGCCAGGCGGTCGGTCAGGGCGCCATAGACCTTCAGGCTTTGCTCGCAGAGATCCTTCAGCATGCCCTCAAGGGCAGTGTCACCCTGGATGGCAGGCGGCACCACGAAATTGGCTTCGGTTTCGTCCACGTAGCGCTGGGAAAGCTGGCTGTAGCCAAAACCCGCGCGGTGGCGCACCAGTTCGTGGGTCAGGCTGCGCGAGATGCCCGTGAAGAGCAGGCTGATCACCGAGTGCTCAAGGACGCTGCCGTGGCCGACCTCGATGATATTGGCCAGATACGGGGCGTTTTCCTTGCGGCCCTGCTTCTCGCCGAAGCTCATGTAGCAGATGCGGCCCGCCAGCTCGGGGATGCGATGGGCGGGGTTGTCGGTGTCGGTGATCCAGACTGCGCCTTCGTCATCAAGGAAGCGCTGCACGTCGGCCTGGGGCATGACTTGCTTGCCGACAACATAGACGCGGGCACGGCGGAAGTAGTTGGTCATCTTGGCCTCGGGGGGCGGACTCTAGCAGTGGATGTGAGGAGGCCGAGTGTGTTGATGGGTGTCGGTAACAGCCGCGACGACACGCAGGGTGCTGTTTGCGTTTGTGCACGTTGCGGTTTTTCCGCGGCATGGTTGTCTCAGGGAATTGCACAAATCCAAGGGAATGTGCCCTGTGCAATTGCCAACACCCAACATGTAGGTATGTCGGCAAAAAACCGCAGAAATCGCCTTTATGTTCCATGTGCGAACAGGTAGTTTTCTCAACTTAGGGACACACCCACAAGCTGTAGTGTAGCTCTCCGTGAAATGTGTCCGCCGGGTAGACCACCTGTGCTGCGAATCTCAGTCCTTGGCTGGTTAGGTCCCGCTGTGTCGGCAGCATGCGTCGCCGCAGGCCCGTTGTGTGCAAGCGTGCTGGTGCGTGCACAATCCCCAAGGTTTCGGTCATTTCCAGGTGCTGAACTGGCGCGGCACCACTGCCGGCAGTGGTCCTTCAACTTGACTGCCAAGCGCGCTCGCCTGCTGGCGGTGCTTTGCGCAAGTGCTATTGTCCCGCGCCCACGGGCCGCAACATGGGGCGCATTTCGCGCCTGGAGACCCCGGACATGCCGAACCTAATTCGTATTCCCACACCGCTGCGCAACCTGACGCGCAACCAGGCCGAAGTCAGCGTCAACGCGCGCACCATCGGCGAAGCCTTGGACGCCCTTGAGGGCCAGTTCAACGGCATCAAGACCCGCCTCTGCGACGAGAAGGGCAACGTGCGGCGCTTCGTCAACGTGTACGTGAACGACGAGGACATCCGCTTCCTGCAGAACCTCGCCACTCCGCTCAAGGACGGCGACCAGGTTTCCATCGTGCCCGCCATCGCGGGCGGATAGGGGCGCCATGGCTGCCTCGCACACAACTGACCCGCGCGTGATCCGCGTCGGCATGCTTGGCTGCGGCGTGGTGGGCCAGGTCCTGCTGAAGCTGCTGGACAAGCACCGGCCCGATTTCGTCCGCAACGGCTTTGACCTGCGCCTCACGCACGTGGCTGTGCGCGATGCCGCCAAGGCGCGGCCCGGCCTGCCCGCGGGCATACGGGTCGGAACCGACCCCCTTGCGGTGGCCGGCGCGCGAGATGTGGACGTGCTGGTCGAGCTCATGGGCGGCACCACCCTGGCCGTAGAAGTCGCCTGCCAGGCGCTTGCGCGCGGCGTGCCTGTTGTAACCGCCAACAAGGCTGCTCTGGCGCGCCATCTGCCTCGCTACCTCGAGGCTGCCCGGTCGGGCAAGGCCGCCGTCGCCTTTGAGGCCGCGGTGGCTGCGCACATCCCCATCATGGAGGTGCTGGAGCGCTCCCTGGCCTGCGAAGAAATCAGCGTCATCAAGGGCGTGGTCAACGGCACCACGAACTACATCCTCACTTTCATGGAGCGCGCCGGCTGCGAGTACGCCGATGCCCTGGCCGATGCAGCCGCCAAGGGCTTCACGGAAGCCGACCCGCGCCTGGACGTGGACGGCATTGACGCCGCCGAGAAGCTCTCGCTGCTGGCGCTGAAGGCCTTTGGCGCCTACTTTCCGCCCGAGGCCATCCACACCGAGGGCATTACCCGCGTTGCACAGGCGGACCTGCGGCTGGCCCAGGCCATGGACCACCGCATCAAGCTGATTGCCGCTGCCAGGCAGACGCAGCAGGGGCTTTCGCTGCGCGTGCACCCGGCGCTGGTGCACAAGGGCGAACTGCTGGCCGATGTGGACTCCGAGTTCAACGCCATCATCATTGAGGGCCCGGCCTTCAAGGAACTCACTTTCCTGGGCAAGGGCGCCGGTCAGCTGCCCACCGCCAGTGCCGTGCTGAACGACCTGGTGAAGCTGGCCCGCGAGCCCGGACACTCGGCGCTGCCGGTGTTCGCGCGCGAGTCGGCAACCGGGTTGCGCCTGGCAGACAAAGACAACGTCAGCTTGTGCTACTTCCTGCGCCTGCCCGTGAAACCGGCTGATGCATGGCGCGCCATCGAGCGTATCGGCAAACTGGGGCTGCGGGTGCTTTCCAACGCGCAAGTGGAAACCGGCGGCACGACCTGGCTGGGCGTAATCGTGGACGTCGTGGACGAGCCCCGCCTGCTGGCGCTGCTGCCGCAGATTGCCGCCATTCCCGGGGTGCAGGGCAGTCCGGTGTTCATCCGGCTCGATAAGGACAACTACCGTGACATCGTTGACCGCGAACAAAGTGCGTATTTCGGTGCCAGCCTCGAGCGCAAACCTGGGGCCGGGATTTGATTGCCTGGGGCTGGGCGTCGGCCTGCGCCTGACCGCCGAGGTGGGCTGGTCGTCCGAGTCCATCAAGCTGCACGACTTTGACAGCCCGCTGTCCTGGTGGCAGCGCTGCGTGCTGCCCTATCGCCAGTATACGGGCACCCTGAAGGACTTTGACGACGAACTGATTGACCGCCCCAACCTGTTCGCGGTTTCGTTCTTCAAGGCCGTGGTGCGCGGCGGGCCGGACTACCGCCTGCCGGCGCGCCTGGAGGCCGTGGTGCACTCGGACATTCCCATCGGCCAGGGCCTGGGCAGCAGCGCCGCCGCGGTGGCAGCCGGCGCCGCCATAGCACAGCTCTGGCGCACGGGTCGCTGCGACCGCGATGAGGTCTTCCAGGCCGCCATCGAGATTGAAGGCCACGGCGACAACGCGGCGGCTGCCGTGTACGGCGGCCTGCAGGCGGCGCTGCTGTTCGGGCGCGAGACGCGGGCCAAGCCCCTGCCCTTTCATGAAAGCCTGCGCGTGGCTGTCTGCGTGCCCCGCGAGGCGCTGAAGGAAAGCACCGGCGCCACCCGGCGCTGGCTGCCCGAGTCGCTCAAGCGCACCGAAGCCGTTTCCAACCAGCGCGCCCTGCTGACGCTGCTGTACGGCCTGGAGACCGGCGACGGCGAGGCGATTGCGGCGGGGTTTGAGGACCGGCTGCACGTGCCGCACCGCAAGGCAATGATCCGGGGCTTTGAGGACATCGTGCACGCGGCGCGCGACGCCGGTGCTTACGGCGCGACCATCAGCGGCGCGGGCGGCTCCATGATTGCCGTGGGCAAGGGCGACATGAGCGCGGTGGCAGAGGCCATGCGCGCCGCCTACGAGCGGCACGACATGCAGGCGGCGGCATTGACACCCGAGGTGGACACGCGCGGGCTGGTTGCCGGCGCCTGAGCCTGTTCGGCAGCCGTTTCGCCGGCGCCCGGAGTTCCCAACCGGGCTCTGAAACGCACACAGGGAAGACCATAAGGGGTAGGTCTTCCCTGCGCTCCGCACCGATTGACTGTTCTACTGGCCCTTGCCGCGCCGGCCCTCGCCGCGACCTTCCGGGCGCTGCGGGCGTTCCTTGCGCTCGGGGCGCTCGCCGCGTCCCTCGTGGTGCTTGTCTTTGTGCTCGGCGATCTTGGCCTTGATGTTGGCAATGCGCTGCTCCAGCTTGGCAACCGCCTCAGCGGCCTTCTGCGGGTCCTGGCACTCGCCCGAGGCAATGCGCTTCTTGATGGTGGCCAGCAGGTGCTCGAGGAACTTCAGGTGCTGCATGATGAAGTGATGGCGCTTGTGGCACTGGCCTTGGCCGGCCTGCCCGCCCTGGCCACCCGTGATGCCCTGCCCATCGCCGGCGCTCTGCGCAGAGAGAGCACCGGCGGAGAGCACTGCAACGAGGATGGTGGAAAGAATGTAGCGCATGTCGTTCTCCTGTGTTGTCTGGGTTTGCCCCGCTGTGGGGTACGCCTAAGGACACCCCGGCGCGGTAAACCGGTTGCGCGGAATCTTCAGATTTCTTTTCCGGCACCTCGCTGCTTGTCGTGAAAACGGCTGCGCTGGTGTTTGGCGGGCTGGGCGCTCGGCGAGCCGTCGGGCCGTGGTTCGCGCATGCTGCCCCGATCCGGCAAGGCGAGCTGCCTTTAGCAGAAGAGCGTGTTGAGACATTCTTCACCTGCGGCTGGTAGCTTGTCTCATTCACAGCGCGCGACAGAAGCCCGAAGGGCACGTGTCGCGTGCGCCCGTCGCGACTCCGAAGCAAAACGGACGCCCCAATTTCAATACGAACGCAGCACTAGTACAGTCAGCCCAGGCAGAGGGGGGGGGCGCAGTGTGCGGCTGGCAGCCATAGATATCGGCTCCAATTCGGTGCACATGATCGTCGCGGAGACGACCGGCCCTCACTCGTTCCGAGTCATTGATCGCGAGCGCGAGCGGGTCAAGCTGGGTGCCGGCGCCTTTCGCAGCGGGCGCCTGCGTCCAGAGACCATGGACGCGGCCCTTTCTGCGCTTTCCCGCTTTGCCCTGCTGGCGCAGCGCCTGCAGGTAGACCGCGTACTGGCCGTGGCCACCAGCGCCGTACGCGAGGCCGCCAACGGAAAGCAGTTCCTGGCCACGGTGAAGGCCGAGACCGGCATTGACGCGCGCACGATCAGCGGCGACGACGAGGCCCGCCTCATCTACACAGGCGTGCGCCACGCGGTGCACCTGAACGGCCGCCGAGGCCTGATCCTGGACCTGGGTGGCGGCAGCCTGGAGGCCATTCTGGGCGACTCGCGCCGTATCTGGCTGGCAGAAAGCCTGCCCTTGGGCGTGCAGCGCCTGCGCGACTTCTTTGGCGCCGAGGACCCGCTGCCGCGCAAGGCTCGCGAGGCGCTGATTGCCCACGTGCGCAAGCAGGCGGCTTCGGTTGTCGCGCGCACGCGCAAGCGGGGCTTTGACACCGTCGTCCTTACATCGGGTACCCACCTGACCCTGGGCCTGGCCTGCCTGCGCCTGCGCGGGCGTGACCCCTGGGGCTCGTTGAACGGCTACCTGATCGGCACCGGTGAATTGCAGGACCTGAGCGCCCAGTTGCTGGACCTCGACGCCGCAGGCCGCATGCGCCTGCCGGGTATTGACCAGCGCCGCGCAGACACCGTGCACCTGGGTGCAGCCGTGCTGGTGACCGTGCTGGAGATGCTGAAGGCCGAGGAGGTGCAGCTTTGCGGCGCCTCGCTGCGCGAGGGCATGGTGCTGCAGCACCTGTCGCGCAAGAACGGGGCGGCCGGCGAGCCGGACGTGCGGCGTGCCAGTGCGCTGGACCTGCTGCGTCGGCTGGGGGGCGACGAGAAGCGCGCCGCCCACCTTGCCGGACTGGCTCTGCAGATCTTTGACGGCGCGCGACAGGCCCACGGACTGGCCCGCGAGTACCGTTCGTTGCTGGAAGCCGCCGGCCTGCTGGAGGACCTGGGCCGGGCCATTCACCTGCACGACCGCGAGCATCTGGCCTACCAGATCATCCGCGGCGGCGGCCTGCGCGGGTTTTCGGACCGCGAGCTCGAGATCGTCGGCCTCACCGCCCGCTACAGCCGCAGAGGCGCCCCCAAGCCCCGCCACCGGCACTATTCCGAGCTTGAGCCCGACGACCGCCATGTAGTGAAGATCCTGGCAGGCATCATGCGCATCGCCGACGGGCTGGACCGCGGGCGCGGCAGCGTTGTACGAGAGGTGCGCTGCCGCAGGAGGGGCGGCACCCTGGTGCTGCAATGCGGAACCCGGGGCAACGCCGAGCTGGAGCTGTTCTCGGCGCGGCGGGCGACCCAATTGCTTGAGCAGGCCATGGATACGGACATTGCCATTGAACGGGCTTGAAAGGCCGTCACTCATGCGGCTCTATGTCTTTCGCCACGGGCCCGCGGGCGAGCGCGACGCCAAGCGCTGGCCGGACGACTCCTTGCGCCCGCTTTCCAGGGCCGGCCGCAGCCGCGCAGCCGCAGCCGTGCGCGGCATTCGCGCCGCCTGCAAGCCGCTGCCCGCCGTCATTTTGACCAGCCCGCTGCTTCGGGCACACCAGACCGCCCTGCTGGCACAAAGCGGCCTTAGACTGCCCCCGCGTGCGCTGAAGAACTGCGAGGCCCTGCAGCCGGGCAGACCGGTGCAGGCGCTGCTGGATGCGCTTGCCGAGCACGGCGAACAGCCGGTCATGATCGTGGGCCACGAGCCGGACTTGTCGCGGCTCGTGGCCCACCTGGCATGCGGGCAACCGGGCGGGGTCGCCCTGGAACTCAAGAAGGCCGGCCTGTGCGTGCTGGACGTGCAATGGCAGCCCCAGCCGCAGGCTACCCTGCTGGCCCTGCTGCGACCGGCCGTGCTACGAGCGCTGGGCCGCTGAGCGGCGCCACATCACCAGCAACGCCAGGGCAGCCAGGGCCAGCAGCGCCCACGAAGGCGCATCGCCTGAGGCGCAACCGCCACCGCCGCCGCCTCCGGTACCCGTACTGCCGGAACCACCGCCGCCGCCCCCGCTGCCGGTCGGATCATAGGCCGTAGCCGGCTTGCTGCTGCCGTCCTGCGTGGCGCTGCCGGGCAGGATACCCCAGGTGCCGGTGCCGCCGCTGGGCCCGCCGAAGTTGACATCCACCGTGTCGCTGTTGCTGCGGAAGTCCACGGCAATGTTGCTTGCGCTGACCGTGACCTGTGCGTACTTCGGCCCGCCGAAACTGCCGCCATAGGCTGTCACGCCCCACGTACCGGCCAGCACCTCAATGGCCCAGCCGCCGCCGCTGTTTGTGGTTGTGGCGAGGGGCACGCCTGAGCCCTGCCAGGCATAGACCGTGACGCCCGAGACGCCCTCGTTCAGGTCAAAGCGGCCGTTGCTGTTGGCGTCGTTGTAGACGATGCCGGTCAAGAACGGCTTGCTGGCAGCCCGCACGCCGGTGTGGATGGTCCAGTACGCTCCGCTGCCGGCCGGCGGGTTGGGTGCCGGGCTGGGGTAGGCCGCCGCCAAATCCCAACGCTTGCCGGTGGCGTAGCCGGTGCCCACCTCGCGGAAGGCCTGGCTGCTGCTATTCATGGCCAGCAGGTGAATGCGGTGGCCCAAGGTCGACACGCCCGCATCCAGAATCAGCGCGCGAATTGCATCGGCAGGGGCGTAGCTGGCTCCACCACCACTGGAGCCCACGGCCGCAATCGACTCGATGAAGTTGTCGTTGTCCACATAGGGCGGGTTTGGCAGCGAGTAGCCCGCGTTGCGCGCCATCTTATTGGGCCAGGTGCCTGTGATGGCGCTCTGGTGGTCAAAGTAGCCGTAAGTGCCAAACTCGGTCGAGTGAAAGCGCGACGAGTTGGTCAGATTCAGGTTTACCGCCAACGGCTGTTGTGCCGCCACGCCGGCCAGCGCGCCGCCCAGGCCCTTTTCGGTGTCGTACTTCTGCGGGTTGGCGCGGGCGCGGTTGATTTCGTAAATCGCCAGTTGCTCGGAGCTGGTCGGCTGCGTCGGGCCGGAGCTTTGTGCAAACAAGCCCGTGGCACCGGCAAAGAGGAACAGTACGGCTGGGAATGCACTCGCAAGACGCTTCATGGCCACACCCTATGCGCGTCTTGGTGTCCCGGCACCTCAGCGCAGCCGCCCAGCGTTTTTGTGCGATGCACTACAAACGGGCCTTGCACGCGCGGTTCGCCGGAAAACAGATTCTGCGCAACAACACAGCGCGCATGGTGTTAGGTGAGCGAGCACAGGAGGCAGCCATGTCCACACGACGCGCGTTGGTCGTCCCCATTCTGTTGCTGACCACCGTGGTGTCTCTGGCACAGGAGGCTCCCCAACCGGAAGCGCCTGCCCTCACAGACCAGGCCAAAGCCCTGCTGAAGCAGCTCGACAAGGACGGGGACGGCAAGCTCACGACCGCCGAAATCCCCGAACGCCACCGCAAGACTGCCGCCGCCCACGATGCCGATGGCGACGGCGTCTTTGCCGACGCCGAGCTCAATGCGCTGGCCAAGGCCGCCGCGGAGCTTCAACCGGCAACGCCCAGCCGCGGCACACCCGCAAAAGACCCCGCCAGCGGGCTGTATCTGGTTGCGGCCCACGACTACCACAAAGCCACCCGCGGCGAGGCGTTGCTGGTCCTGAAAGAGGGCAAGGTCGTCTTCCAGGCCAACGATAACGGCTACGACGGATTCACTCCCCACGAGCTGGCCAGCGGCACCAAGAGCTTCGCGGGCATTGCGGCCGCCTGCGCCGTAGAGGACGGGCTGTTCACCTGGGACGAGTCGGTCTGCAACACACTGACCGAGTGGAAGGACGATCCGCGCCGCAGCCGCATTACCGTGCGCATGCTGCTGTCGTTGTGCGCAGGGCTGCCGCCGGAGCAAGACGCGCTGCAGGGCCCCCAGACCAGCGACAAATACGCCTACGCCGTCAACCTGAAGTGCAAGCGCGAGCCAGGCACTCGCTTCGAGTACGGACCCGCCCAGTACTTCGCCTTCGGCGAGTTCCTGAAACGCAAGCTCAAGGACAAAGGCGAGAACATCCACTCGTACTTCATGCGCCGCGTCGGCAAGCCGATCGGCATGGAGCTGATCTGGACCACGGACGCCGTGGGCAACCCGGCTGTGCCGCACGGCATCTTCATTCACGTCGAGCAATGGGCCAAGCTGGGCGAGTTCGTGCGCCTCGGGGGCAAGCACGGCGACAAGCAACTGCTGAAGACCGAGATCATGGACGAGTGCTTCAAGCCCAGCGCCTGCAACCCGAGTTACGGCCTGACCTGGTGGCTCGGCTCAGGCGGCGCCGAGGCTGCCGACGGCCAAGCTTCGCCCGAGCAGGAGCCAGCACCTGATCGTGCAACGCCCAAGGTCGAGGACTGGCAGCCCCGCGACCTGGCGTACGCAGCCGGCAAGGGCAAGCAACGCTTGATTGTGTCGCGCTCGCTGGGCCTGACCGTTGTGCGCTTTGCCGACGACACCGGCACCTTTGACGACCGCCGCTTCCTGTCGCTGCTGCTTCGAGGCCGGCGCGAATAGCGCTCAGGGCCCAGGGTGCGCCGCCGCCCGCGACGCAAGGGCGCTGGCCAGCATTTCCGTGCAGTGGTCCAGCCACAAGCCGCGCGAGGCCGGCTGTGTCGGGTCCACATGAAACAGGAAGCGCTGCACGCCCTTGTAGATGAGGAAGTAGTGCAACAGCGCAATGATTGACCGCGCCACGAGCCGCAGGTCCAGTGATGAAGAGAGCACCCCCCGCGCCATCAGCGGGTGAGCCATCTCCTGCAGGCGCTTCAGGAAGCTCTCGTAGGTCTGCTGCAGCGGCAGCCGCCCCAGGGTGTCGCCGCCTTCCAGGTTCTCCCAGGCCAGAAGGCGCGGGTACTCCGGCACCGCCTCCAGCAACGAGAGCTGGGCTTCCAGCAGGCTGCGCAAGGTCTTCTTCACGTCGCCCTGGGCCGCCGTGACCTGGGCGAACTCGTGACTGTGCCGCATCGAGCGCTCGGTAACTGCCTGCAGCACCGAGTTCAGGGCCTCGGCGTACAGCTCCTGCTTGCTGCCGAAGTACTGGTAGATGAGGCTCTTGTTGACGCCGGCCCGGGCCGCCACTTCGTCCACGCGAGTGCCGGCGGGGCCGCGCGCGGCGAACTCGGCAATAGCCGCGTTCAGAATCGCGGCCTTGGTGCGGACAGCGTCGCGCTTCTTGGTATCCGACCTGGGCACGGCACACTCCACTCATCGGCATTCAGCAGCCAACCGGCGGCTTTCGCCGCCGGCAGCTAGTTAGCCGAGATCTTCTTCTGGCGTTCCGCCTGCACCAGCGCCAACAGTCGCTCCAGCTCCTGCCGGAACTCCGTGGGCGACTGCTGCCGCTCCTCCGGGCGCTTGGCCAGGGCCTTCTTCACCATGGGCCAGATTTCGGCATGCAGGTTCGGCACGCGCTCGTTCAGGTCCGGCGGCGGCTTCTCATTGATGGCTTCCACAAATTTCCAGACGCCCACTTCATCAAAGGGCGGCTGGCCGCAGAGGCACTCGTACAGCGTGGCGCCCAGGCTGTAGATGTCGGCGCGCTGGTCCACGTCGCGGGTGTTTTCCACCTGCTCGGGGCTCATGTAGTGCAGGGTGCCAATGCCCTCGCCCGTCTTGGTGATGTTGATGCTGACGTACTTCTTCAGTTCTTTGGCCAGCCCCAGGTCGGTGATCTTCACCTCGCCCTCGCGGCTGATCAGGATGTTCTCGGGCTTGATGTCGCGGTGGATGATGCGCTGGCTGAAGGCGAATTCGAGGGCCTTGGCCACCTGGATGCCGATCTTGAGGGTGCCTTCTGCGGAAAGGCGGCCCTTCTCGTCCAGGATCTCCTGCAGGCTGCTGCCGTTAATGTACTCCATGGCGATGAAGTACGTCCCGTCCACCTCGCCGATCTCGTAGACCTGCATGATGTTGGGGTGGTTCAGCTTGCTGCCGGTCTTGAACTCCTTCAGGAAGCGCTGCAGGTTCTCCTGGTCCACGGTCTCGCCGCGCTTGAGAACCTTCAAGGCCACAATGCTGCCGTTGCGCTCGTCGCGGGCCTTGTAGACCAGCGCCATGCCGCCTTCGCCAATCACGCTGAGCACTTTGTAGTGCTTGAGCGTCTTGCCGATCAGGCTGTTCTCGGCGGTGTAGGTTCCGTCGCCCTCGGGGCGCTTCTGCACCACAAATTCGCGGATCATCTCGCGCGTCTGGGCGCTGTCGGATTCTTCCAGGTACTCCAGCGTCACGCGGTCCAGCGTGATCACGTCGCCGTGCACCAGCTTGGCCTTCTCGATGCGCAGGCCGTTCAGGAGGGTGCCGTTGCTGCTGCCGTTGTCATAGATCCAGTAGGCGCCGTCCTGGCGCGCGACGCGGCAATGCTCGCGCGAGACGGAGTCCACCCGCAGCACCAGGTCACAGGTGCTGCGGCGTCCAACGACAACCTGGCCCTCCTCGGGAAGTTCCTTCTCGAGGCCTGCATCCACGCCATCCACGATGCGGATCCGCGCGCGCGCCATTCCTGCTCCAAATACCTTCCCGGCCCCGCCATGGGGTTTTCGGTCTGCGCAAAACCTTAGCAGCAAAGCCAAAAAGAATCAAACGGGGTACCGAAGGCTGCCCCGCTTGAGGCAGTGTGCGAAGTTGCTAGTATCCCCGCCCCGCGGCCGGCCGGGCCTTTCAGCCGCGGGCGCCTCGCTGGGCTGCCCGGGACTTCCGAACTGTCAGGACATCGCTCTATGCAGATTACCGTCGAGAACGCCGGGGGATGCAAGCGCATCATCCGCGCCGAAATCCCCGCCGACACCGTCGCGACCAAGCTGAACGAGGGCTACCGCGACCTGAACCGCCAGGTGAGCTTCCCCGGCTATCGCAAAGGCAAGGCGCCGCGCCACCTGCTGGAGAAGCGATTCGGGCGTGAGGTCGTCAACGATGTGCGCCAGACGCTGGCGGATGACGCCCTGCGCAGCGCCGTGGACCAGCACTCGTTGAAACTGCTGGGCCAGCCCGAGCTGGTCGGCAACCCTGAGCTGGCGGCAGCGGGCCCGGTGGTGCTGACCCTGGAAGCCGAGGTATTCCCCGAGTTCACCGTGCCCACGTACAAGGGGCTCGAAATAGAGCGCCCCGCTGCAGACGTGGAAGAGCACGAGGTGTACGCCCAGATGCGCACCCAGCAGATGGGCGAGGGCGAGCTGAACCAGCAGGACCGCCCCTCGCAGAAGGGCGACCTGGTTCGCGCCTCGGTGCTGGTCAAGGCCGGCGAAGAGGTCATCTTCCAGCAGGGCGGCGGCCTGCTGGAGGTGGGCTACGGATGGATCGCGGGGTTGAAGCCCGGCGACGCAGAGACGCAACTGGTGGGCCTGAAGGGCGGCGACAAGAAGGAAATCAAGGCCAACCTGCCCGCCAACTTCGGTCGTGAGGACCTGCGCGGCAAAGAAGTCAACATCGAGATCATCGTCAACGACGTGCTCGAGTTCAAAGGCCCCACGCTGGACGAAGTTGCCGCCAAGAAGGGCCACGCCGACCGCAAGACCTGGGAAGACGAAGTGCGCGCTGCCGTGAAGGCGCAGAAGGACAACGACATCGACCGCTTCGTTGAGGAGAAGGCGATCCTCAAGGTCACTGAATCCACGACCATGGACCTGCCCGAGAAGTTCAGCCGCCGTAAGGCCGCCGAGCTGGTGCAGCAGCAGGCCTATCGCATGTACCGCTCAGGCATGCCCGAAGACGACATCCGCACCTTCCTGCAGGAGAACAAGGACAAGGGCGTGGACGACGTCAAGAACATGCTCAAGCGCGCGTTCGTCGTTGACGCCATTGCCAAGGCCGAGCGCATCGTGATCACCGAGGAAGAGCTGCAGCGCGAGGTGGGTCGCATCGCGGCTTCCATCGGCCGCTCTGCCGAAGAAGTCAACACCGAGCTGAACCAGACCGGCCGTCTTTCCGGCATGCGGGAAGAACTGAAGACCGGCAAGGTGTTGAGTCTTTTGAGGCAGAAGGCGAAGTACCTCTAGCAGGGCGTTGAGGAAGTCCTTTTCAACGGCCTGCCAGCCGACCAATTCGACCGGCCCCCGGCCTGGAGAAACCATGGGTTACCCGCTTCCTTTCGTGATCGAGAAGACCAGCCGCGGCGAGCGCAGCTACGACATCTATTCGCGCCTGCTGGAAGACCGCATCGTGTTCATCCAGGGCACGGTCCACGAAATGATGGCCAACGCCGTGGTGGCGCAGCTCCTGTTCCTGCAGAAGGAAGCCAAGAACCAGGACATCCAGATGTTCATCAACACGCCCGGCGGCGACGTGACAGCCGGGCTGGCGATCTACGACACGATGAAGTACATCACGTGCCAGATCAGCACGGTGTGCATCGGCCAGGCTGCCAGCATGGGGGCCATCCTCCTGGCGGGCGGAACCAAGGGCAAACGCCACGCGCTGCCCAGCGCGCGCATCATGATTCACCAGCCGTGGGGCGGCGCCGGCGGCACGGCGTCGGATATCAGCATCCAGACCAAGGAAATTCTGCGCCTGAAGAAGGCTCTCAACCAGTTGCTGGCCAACGACACCGGCAAGGCGCTGAAGACCGTCGAGAAGGACACCGACAAGGACTACTTCATGTCGGCCCAGGAAGCCAAGGAGTACGGGCTGATTGACGACGTGATCGAGCACTCGCCGGGCAAGTAGCCCGACGCGGGAAACTGCCGCACCATGCCGCCGAATGGCCCGGGTCTCCGGGCCATTCTTGCATTAGAACCGGCCCGGGCCCCCTGAGCGATGGCGCTTTCGGGTTTCCAGACGGGCTCCAGGTGGCCCCTGTAGCCTGTGTCTGCTGCCGTGCTAACATGCGGCATTCCGCGCCCCGTGCGCCGCCTTGAAAGAGACCCCGGGATGGCCAAGTCCAACGACTCGCAACGCAAGGAAGTGGAACGTTGCAGCTTCTGCGCCAAGTCGCGGCGCCAGGTGGAAAGCCTGATTGCCGGCCCGCCGGGCACGTACATCTGCAACGAGTGCATCACCCTCTGCAACAGCATCCTGGTGGCTGAGAAGCAGTCCGGCCGCCCCGGCACCACGGGCCTGAGCGCGCAGACGCTGCCCTCGCCCCAGGAAATGAAGGCCGTGCTGGACGAGCACGTGGTGGGCCAGGAGCACTCCAAGAAGGTGCTCTCGGTGGCGGTGCACAACCACTACAAGCGCCTGCTGCAAAAGGACGACGGCGACGGCGTGCAGCTCGAGAAGAGCAACATCCTGATGATCGGCCCCACCGGCAGCGGCAAGACGCTGCTGGCGCGCACGTTGGCCGAGTTCCTGCATGTGCCCTTTGCCATCGGCGACGCCACCACGCTGACCGAGGCCGGTTACGTGGGCGAAGACGTCGAGAACCTGCTGCTGAAGCTGCTGCAGGCCGCTGACTTTGACCTGCCCCGCGCCGAGATGGGCATCATCTTCATTGACGAGATTGACAAGATTCACCGTACCGGCAGCAACGTCAGCATCACCCGCGATGTCAGCGGCGAGGGCGTGCAGCAGAGCCTGCTGAAGATGCTGGAAGGCACCGTTGCCAACGTGCCGCCCCAGGGCGGACGCAAGCACCCCGAACAGCCGTACATCCAGTTCAACACCGAGAACGTGCTGTTCGTCGTGGGCGGGGCCTTCGTGGGCGTGGAAGACTTCATCCGGCAACGGCTGGGCCAGACCACCATGCGCTTCCAGACCAAGCGCGACGCGGCGCCGGTGGCCGAAGCCTCGCGCGGGAAGGACTACGACCCGGAAGACATCCACGCACGCAACAGCCTGCGCCGGCAGGTGGAACCGGAAGACCTGATCCGTTTCGGCATGATTCCCGAGTTCATCGGCCGCCTGCCCGTGCTCAGCACCCTGGACGAGCTGGACGAGGCCATGCTTGTCAATGTGCTGACTGAGCCGCGCAACTCGATCACCCGCCAGTTCCGCAAGCTGTTTCGCATGCAGAACCACGAGCTCGAGTTCAAGCCGGAAGGCCTGCTGGAGATTGCCCGCCAGGCCATCAAGCGCCAGAGCGGCGCTCGCGGCCTGCGCAGCATCGTCGAGAAGATCATGCTGGAGGCGCAGTTTGAGCTGCCGTCGCTGAAAGAGCCGCGCCGTTACGTAGTGGATGAGGCCGTGGTGCGCGGCGAGAAGGCCCTGACTGCAAACTGGAGCCAGCAAGCCCCAGCCGCGGGCGGCAGCGCGGCGGCATAGCGGGCGCCGGGAACATCCGGCGGTTGCGGCGGGTTATCACTGCGGGAGACTTATGCCTGTGCCGCTTGATGTCCCGCACGACTTCCGCGCCGTGGTACTGACCCTGCCCGCAGCCATGGACGTGCAGGCCATTGCCGCGCTGCAACGTGCCGTGCAGGAAGAGCGGCTGCCCGAACTGCCCGGCCACCGCATCCTGCACATGCATCAGGTCGAGCGCGCCGATTCCTCGGCCGTGGCGGCGCTGGTCGAGATGCTGGGGCGAGTCACCGCCACCGGCTACGAGGTGCTGGTCTGTGAGCCCCCGCCCGTGGCCCAGGCCTATCTCGAGTTGTATGGCGCGCACCGGCTGCTGCGCGACCGCGTCCTGTTCAGCGATGCGGACGGTCGCTACCAGTCGCCCCTGGTGCCCTTCGTGCCCCCGTTTGTGGCCTCCCCTGGCGGGCGTGTGGATGTCTACGAGCGCGGCAAGGCCCGCTCGTTTCTTCTGCACGCCGAAGGCCTGCGCGAGACAGCACCCGTGGACCTCAAGCGCCACGCGCCCAAGATGGCGGCACGCACCGCCGCCATGCTGGTCCGCGAAGAACGCACCGCAGTTCCCCACGAGCTCAAGGCAACGGCGCTGGTGCTGCTGCGGCGCCACCAGTGCGGCTGTGGCGCCACACACGAGCTGTTTGCGCGGCTGCACCGCCTGCACCAGTGGTATCGCGGCAAGGGGGCTGACCTGCGCGCCCTGGAGTTGTGGGCCAGCGACATGCCGACCGGCATGGTGGTTGAACGCCTGGTGTTCCGCGACCGCGCCCACCTGGACGAGTTCCGCACCATGCTGAAAGTAGACACCTCCTGGCGCGAAGTAGCGCCCACAGGCACCAGCCCCGACGAAGAACTCCACTACCTGTACGCCTGAGTACCACGAGTAGTGGCATCAAGCATCCTGCGGCAGGCCGCTTGAAACCAACACTTGCAGGCCACCTGCCGCAGACCCACCACGGGTGGTTGCACCAACGGAAGTTCTTTTTGAGCAATTGCAGCAGGGCGGATAGCAATATCGCCATGCCGAGCCCGTGGTCTGCACCCACGCAGCACCTCTGCCTCGCCCATCAGCGGCGCGGGCGGCCCGGCTTCTTCGCCATGATCTGGAACGAGTAATCACATCGGCGGAGTACACCCCCGGGGCGCCGGGGTTGTCTCCGCACAGCCGCGCTTCGGCTTGGGGCC
>JADLBZ010000264.1 GCA_020847415.1 Planctomycetota bacterium | reverse complement strand
TGTTCTTTGTGGGCGTGCTGATCACCCTGAACCTGGACACCGTCTGGACGCTGTACCCGCCCTAAAGCCTGGAAGACGGGAGCGGCCTGGGCTACCTGCTGGATCTGACCGGCGTGTTCATCCTGGGCTTCAGCAGCATCCTGACCGGCGTCAACTTCATCGTCACCATCCACAAGCTGCGCCCGCCCACCATGAGCATCAACCAGATGCCCCTGTTCCTGTGGGCGCTCTATGCCACCAGCATCATCCAGGTGCTGGCCACGCCCGTGGTGGGCATCACCCTGGCCATGTCGTTCGTCGAGCAGATCTTCCACATCGGCATCTTCAACCCGGCCTACGGCGGCGACCCGGTGCTGTACGAGCACTTCTTCTGGTTCTACAGCCACCCGGCGGTGTACATCATGATCCTGCCCGCCATGGGCGTGCAGTCCGAGATCATCGGCACGTTCAGCCGCAAGCAGATCTTCGGCTACAAGGCCATCGCCTGGTCCTCGATTGCCATTGCGGCCATCGGCTTCCTGGTGTGGGGCCACCACATGTTCGTCTCGGGCCAGTCGCCCACGGCGGGCATCATCTTCAGCTTCCTGACGTTCCTGGTCGCGGTGCCCTCGGCCATCAAGGTCTTCAACTGGGTGACGACCATGTACAAGGGCGCCATTGACCTCAAGACGCCCATGCTGTACGGGCTGGCGTTCATCTACCTGTTCGGGGTGGGCGGCCTGACCGGCATGTTCCTCGCCTCCCTGGCCACTAACGTGCACCTGCACGACACCTACTTCATTGTGGCGCACTTCCACATGGTGATGGTGGGCTCGGTGCTGAACGGCTTCCTGGGCGGCGTGCACTACTGGTGGCCCAAGATCACCGGCCGCATGTACAACGAGACCCTGGGTCGCATCGCGGCGGTGCTGGTGTTCCTGGGCTTCAACCTGGCTTTCATGCCCCAGTTCGTGGCGGGCACGCGCGGCATGCCGCGCCGCTACGCCAACTACGACCCCGAGTTCACCAGCTTCCACCAGTGGTCCACGGTGGGTGCCTTCCTGCTGGGCTTTGCCATTGTCCTGCAGGTGGGCTACCTGTTGCACAGCCTGTTCAAGGGCAAGAAGGCCCCGGCCAACCCCTGGGGCGCCAGCAGCCTGGAGTGGCAGGCCGACAGCCCGCCGGACTTCCACAACTTCACGCACAAGCCCGTCGTGATGGGCGCCTATGACTTCGAGAACTGGGAGTACAACGAGAAGAAGGACGCCTGGGAGCTGAAGCCCGGCGTAACGGAAGGCAAAGCAGCGGCAAGCCACCACTAACCCGCAGTGAATCGCGGCAGGCAACCATGAGCTCAACAACATCCCACGACAGCACGCACGCGCTTCCGGCCCGGCCGAAAGAGCTGGCGATGCACTTTGACACCCTGCACCAGCAGTACCAGTCCGCCAAGTTGGGGATGTGGCTGTTCCTGGCGCAGGAAATCCTGTTCTTTGCCGGGCTGTTCTGCGCCTACGCGGTGTACCGGGGCAACCACCCGGAGATGTTCCACGACGCGCACTTCTTCCTGGATACCAAGCTGGGCGCCATCAACACGGTGGTGCTGCTGTGCAGCTCGTTGACTGCCGCCTGGAGCGTGCGCTGCGCGCAACTGGAGCAGCGCAAGGGCCTGATCGCCACCATCGTGCTGACCATCCTGGCGGCCTGCACGTTCATGGTGATCAAGTACTTCGAGTACTCGCACAAGGTCCACATCGGCGCCGTGTGGGGCGAGAGCTTCGGCATTGTGGACGCTGCCCACAACCTGCCCCAGAGTCTGCTGGATGCTTACCCCGGCAAGTCTGCAGAAGAGGTCGCCGCCCTGCTGAAGCAGAACAACACCGGCACGTTCTTCTCCATCTACTTCTGCATGACGGGCCTGCACGGCATCCACGTGCTGATCGGCATCGGCGTGTACCTGTGGCTGCTGAGCCGGGCCGTGAAGGGGCACTTCAACCGCAAGTACTACGCCGCGGTGGATAACGTCGCCCTGTACTGGCACATCGTGGACATCATCTGGATCTTCCTGTTCCCGCTGCTGTACCTGATCGGATAGGGGAATCACCATGGCGGACGGACATGCAGAACACGGCCACAACGAAGCCCTGGAAGGCACTATCGGCCACGTTTCCAACCCAGCCACGCTGGTGAAGGTGCTGATTACGCTGCTGGCGCTTACCGGCCTCACTGTGGCGGCAACGTACGTGAACCTCGGCCGGCTGAACGTGATCGGGGCGTTGGCCATTGCATCGGTCAAGGCCAGTATCGTGGCCCTGTGGTTCATGCACTTGCGCTACGACAAGCGCTATAACTTCTTTGTGCTGGTCAGTGCGTTTGCACTGGTGGCGTTCTTTATTGGCGTGGTGCTGCTGGACACGACGTTGTACCAGGACGGCATCACGGAGTATCGCGCCCAGCACCCGGCTGCGGGCAAGTAGCGATCCGCGCAGACACCAAGGGCGAGGCCAACCGGCCTCGCCCTTTCTTGTTCACCGGCTCTGTTTCTAACAGTCCCTACCGCTCGGTCAGGCGGGCCAGCACACGGGCCAGAGCCAGGCGCCGGGCCAGGGGCAGCTTCTCGTCAGCCAAGGCGCGGCGCAAAGCACCCGCACCCGCCACGCCGCCGGAGATCAGCTTGGTTGCCGCGTCGTTGTCGCCATCGCCGGCCTTGCTGACCAGGGCCTCAAACTCGGTCTGCCGGGCCAGGTCTACCTTGCTGATCGCCACATAGCCGACGCGCTTGGCGTCGCTGGCCAGGCCGGCGGGCAGGGTCAGCTTGATGGGCATCAATTCATCAAGCGCGGCGCTGGTGCGGCGCCACGACAGCACGCCCTTCTGCTCGCGCAGCAAGGGCTTCCAGACCTGCTCAAACACCTTGGCTTGGGGCGCGGTCAGGCCCGCGGCGGCTGTGTCGGCGGCGAGCACGCTGTCTTCGCCGTCGCGGCGGGCTTCTGCCTCAGTGGCGCGGCCGGGCACTTCGCCACTGGCGGCGGGCACGCGAGCCCAGCGCAGGCACGCGTCGGGCAGGTTCAGGCGCACGTCCAGCAATTCCTGGCAGGTGTGGTTGTGCACCACCACCATGCCCTGGGCGTCGCGGAAAACATCCACTTCGGGCAGGCAGGTCTGCACGCCCTCATAGAACAGGTAGCGCTCGTGCTCGCCGTTGACCCAGATGCTGCTCGTGCTGCCCTGGCGCGAAAGCGCCGCCCAGTGCGAGGCCGGCAGGTCCACCAGGGGCGGCAGGGCCGACTTGTCGCGGGGCTCGGCGCCGTCGGGCAGCAGGCGAATGTAGTCCCACTGGGCCGCGGATGCATCGGCGCGGGCCGTGGGTTTGGGGTACATCCAGGTGACCAGTCCTTCGCTGAAGCGCACTTCCAGCCCGAAGGTGACTTCCTTGTCGCACTCAAAGTAGATCACCGGCTTCTTGGGGGCGGGCATGCCGCCGTCATCAATGGGCGGCCGGGGCGGGCGAGGCGGCTCGTCTACGGGCTGGGGCTTGCCCGTCACCGGGGCTTCCCTGGCGTCATAAAACGCCGCCGGCACGTCGTTGTCCGTGTCCGGCGTGCCGTCCCAGTTCTGGGTTGTCACACCCCACTCGTACAGCCGCAGCGTCACGATCGCGGGCTTCTCGCCGTCGGGCTTCTCGGGGTTCTTGGGCGCGTCAGCCGCCGGCGGAGGCGGCACCTGCACCCGCTTCTGCACGATCTTCTGGCCGTGCACCATCACCGCGCCGGCCAGCATTGTGGCGACCAGGGCGCCTGTGGCGCCGAGCATACCCTTCCAGTTCATGGCGTTTCCTTTCACGAAACCCCGATCGTGTGGCTGTGAGACGCAGGTCGCGGCCGGCAGGTTCCGGCAATCAGGTTGCCTTGAGCCAGGCCAGCTCTTGCGGCTGCAGGGCATAGTCTGACCGGGCAAGGCGCCGCAAGTCAAAGGCCGGCAGAAGTTCGCGGGGACGGACAGGGGCAGGAGCCGGCAGCAGCCCGGCGGTGAAAGCCAGCAGGCCCACGACACGGGCCGGGTCGGTCCCCAGTTCGCGCAGGGCACGCAGCGCGAGGTCGCCCTCACGCTTGGCCATGCGCCGGCCGCCTGCCTCCTGGACAAAGGGGACGTGAGCCCAGCGGGTCGGGGCACTCAGCCCAAGGGCACGGTACAGGGCCAGTTGCCGGGCCGTGGAAAGTACAAGGTCCCGGCCACGCAGCACTTGTGTCACGCCCTGCAGGGCGTCGTCCACCACCACGGCAAGCTGGTAGGCGGGCAGGTCGTCGCGGCGCCAAAGCACGAAGTCGCCCAAGGCGACCGGCTCAGCCGTGACGTCGCCCATCAGTTCGTCGTGGAAGTGCAGGGGCGGTCCCTCAAAGCGAAAGCGCCAGGCGGGCTCGCGGCCCGTGACGCGGCGGGCTTGCTCGGCGTCGGCAAAGCGGCCTCGGCAGGTGCCGGGATACACCGGGCCATCGTCGCCGTGGGGGGCGCTGGAGGCTTCTTCAATGTCTTTGCGTGAGCACACGCAGGGGTAGGCATGCCCAGCCGCGGCCAGCCGCGCCAGGTGCTCGCGATACAGCTCAATGCGAGTGCTCTGGTCGTGCGCGCCCGGCACGGGCTCGCCGCCGGCGTCCCAGTCCAGGCCCAGCCAGGCCAGGTCGGCAAGGGCGGCGGCGCGGTACTCGGGGCGACAGCGCGGCTGGTCAATGTCCTCGATACGCAGAATGACACGGCCGCCGCGGCTGCGTGCCCAAAGCCAGGCCAGCAAGAAGCTGCGGGCGTTGCCCAGGTGCAGGTAGCCCGAGGGCGTGGGGGCAAGACGGCCGGTCTCGCGTTCCATGCGGGGGCCTATCGGCGCCGGGCCTTGGGCCGGGCAGGCTTGCGGGTGGGCTTGCGCTTGCCTGGGGGCTTTGGCTGTCGCGCCGCCTTGCGGGCGGGTTTCGGCTTGCCGGGCTTGGCGGTCTTGCGCGCGCGGCGGGCCTTTGCGGCCTTCTTCGGGGGCGCTTTCGCGGCCTTCTTTGTGGCTTCTCTTGGGGGTTTCTTCAGCGCCTTCCTGGTGGCCTTTTTCGCTTGCTTGCGGGCGGGCTTGCGGCGCGCAGTGGGCTTGGAGCTGCGGGGGGCAACGGGTGCCGCCTCGGGTCGGCTCATGCCGCCGAAATACTCGCGCATGGGTGCAAAGTAATGCTCGTCCCAACCGGCACGGTAGCGGTCGCCCTGACCGGCGGGGATGTTGCCGTGCACCAGGATCAGTCGCGTGCCGCCGGGGATTTCCTGCAGGGTCAGCTCAATGCGCGAGTCGGCGGCATCTTCGGCGAACTCGAGTGTGCGCCACGACTGCACGATGCGGCGGCCCGGGTCCAGCTCCAGGGTGCAGCCGCAGATGTAACCGTCCCAGGCTGTGAAGCGCGCGCCCACGCCGGGCGGGCAGTGCGCCTCGCCGCCGGTCATGTCGGTGTGGCCCACGCTGGACAGCCACGTCGCGTAGAGAACGAGGGGCGAGACGGGAAACTCGGCCTGCAGGGTGAAGTTGTCGGGCATGGCGCCTCCGTGCTGCGGAAACTAGCAGGCGCGGCGTTGCCGGTCTATTGCGCCGGGACGCGAAAGAGCGCGGGGTGCTCCCCGCGCTCTTTCCTTGCGGCCGCAGACGCCTGGGCCGGGGACGGCCGTCTAGTGGCGGCGATCCCGGCGGTCCTCGGCGCGGTCGCGGCGGTCTTCGGCCCGGTCGCGGCGGTCCTCGGCGCGGTCGGCGTGGTCTTCGGCGGCGTCCGCGATGTCCTCGATGATGTCCCCGATGCCGGTGAAGGTGCGGGCGTCGCGGATGTCCTCAGCGCGGTCGGCGCGGTCTTCGGCGCGGTCAGCACGGTCCTCGGCACGGTCGCGGCGGTTTTCGGCGCGGTCGCGGGCATCTTCTGCGCGGTCCGGGTTCACGGGCGGGCGGTGATGGGGGCGGGGGTGAGCAAAGGCGGCCGGGGCGGCGAAGGCGAACAGGAGAGCGATAGCGGCGATGAACTTGGACATGGTTGGTTCCTTTCAGGTTCTAGGGAGGTCACTTTTGCCTCCACCATAATCACGCATATTGACGTATTCTCTAACGGCCATTCTTACGAAAAGCTAAGTTTTTCAGCCCGCATCGTAAGTGGCTGTAAGCTGATGGGTTATGAGCAAGCTCTGGGCGCAGAACCCGCCCCCGGCACCTTGCACGGGTGCAATAGGTGATTCAACGCACTCGAATTGCGCCGCGCGGCACGTCGTAGAGCCACCAGCTTGGGCTCATCGTGTCCAAAGCAAGTGCTCTGCCTGTGTGGCGTGAAGGCGCGCGCGTCGCTACATTTCTGCCCCTCTGGAACACGGGGGAGCAGCCATGGCGGGCGGCGGTGAATCCAAGGGTGCGGTGCTGGCGGCGCTGGTCTGCAACGTCATCCTCACCACGATCAAGTTCATCGCGTTTGCCATCTCCGGCTCAGGCTCCATGTTCTCGGAGGCCATGCACACCCTGGCTGATGCCGGCAACCAGGCCCTGCTGTTTGTGGGCATCAAGCGCTCCGAACGTGCCCCGGACGCCATGTTCAGCTACGGCTACGGCGGCGAGCGCTTCCTGTTCGCCCTGCTGTCTGCGGTGGGCATCTTCGTGCTGGGTTGTGGCGTCACGGTTTACCACGGCATCAGCAGCCTGCTGCGCCCGCACCCGCTGCACATCGGCTGGCTGGACTTTGTCGTGCTGGGCCTGGGCTTCTTCATGGACGGGTTTGTGCTGTGGAAGGCGGTGAAGGCCATCAACCAGGTGCGCGGCAAAACCCCGTTCTTCAAGTTCCTGCGCACCACCAGCGACCCCACTATTGCGGCGGTGCTGCTGGAGGACGGCGTGGCCTGCCTGGGCGTGGTGATCGCCCTGCTGGGCATCACGCTTTCCTGGCTGACCCGCAGCCATGTGTTTGACGCCCTGGGCCGCATCTTCATTGGCGGCCTGCTGGGGCTGGTGGCGGTGTGGCTGGGCTACAAGAACCGCAGCCTGATCCTGGGGCGCAGCATTCCCAAGGAAGCGGAAGAGAAGCTGATCGCGTACCTGAAGGAACAGCCCAGCGTAGAATCCGTGCACGCCGTGCAGAGCCGAGTGGTTGGCGCCGACTGTTTCAAGCTGAAGGCGGACATTGACTGGAACGGCCGCTGGTTTGGCGAGCAACTGCACGGCTGGGCCACCGAGCAGAAGGGCAAGCTGGATTCGGCGGACGGCACAAAGGAGTTCACGCGCGAGTTTGGCGAGCACGTGGCGGTGGCCATCGGCGCCGAGATTGACCGCATCGAGAAGGCCCTGCGCGAGCTGGTACCGGAGCTGCGCTACGTGGACCTGGAGAACCACTGATCCCGTTGCAGAAACCACGAGGGGCGCGGAAGCCCGCGCCCCTCGCCACGTTAGAGCCTGTTTAAGATGCCTGAGCCTTGCTAATGCGCTGCGCCGGGCATGCGGGGCAAGGCAGCCGAGCCGGAGCATGGCTGGAAGCCATGTAAGGCGAGGCGAACGCCGGCCCGCGATGCCCGCCGCAAGCAGTAGCTGGCGAACGACTTCTTAAACAGGCTCTTCATGAACTGCAGCTACGAGAGCTTCAGGGCTGCGATGCGCTCAGCCGCAACCTTCACTTCTTCGATGGGCGGCACAAAGGCAAAGCGCACATGGCCCGCGCCGGGGTTTTCGCCGTCCACGGCGTCGCTGATCCACTCGCCAGGCGTGGTGACCACGTGGCACTTCTCAATCAGCAGGGTGGCGAACTGCTCGCCGCTCATGCCCTCGGGCGCCTTCTGCCACAGGTAGAGCCCGGCCGGGTTCTTGCAGTTCTTCAGGCCGGCCTTCT
>JADLBZ010000263.1 GCA_020847415.1 Planctomycetota bacterium | reverse complement strand
TGGCCGTACCCTTGCCTGTGAACTTGACGACAAACACCGCCGGGGTGGAGGCACTCTGGGTGAACTCTACCTGGGCGTCCTTGCGGCCCGTGGTGGAGGGGTTGAACTCGACACTGAAGCTTGTGGTTGCCCCCGGCGCCACCGAAGTGCCGAAGCTTCCGGAGTTCAGTACATAGTGGGCGCTGTCCGTGCCGGTCAGCGTGGCTGCTCCCAGGGTCAAAGGGATGTTGCCGGTGTTCTTCACGACTACGGTCAACGACGGGTTCGTAACCGCCGCGACATCCACCGGGCCGAAGTCCCGCCCGCCGGCAGCAACGGCGCCGTTGGTGACCAAGGGGCCCGTGGCGGTGCCCTCGTGGACTTCAATGCCGGCTACCGGCGCCAGGCCTTCGCCTGTCACATTGATGACGAAGGGGCTGGCGGTTGCCGCGTCGTTGTGTGTGAACTGCACTTGCGCGTTCTTCACGCCCGCAGAGGTCGGGTCAAACACAATCGTGAACTCCACGAAGTTACCGGGTGCGGTGAAACCCACCGATGCCGGGAACACGCCCGTGCCAAGCTGCAGCGTGAACTCCGTAGTCGCGCCGGTCAGGGTGGGCGTGCCCACGTTCAGGTTGGCGGTGCCGGTATTCTCAATGCGGATCGTGACGCTGTTGGAGCCGGCCGTGTACACCACCTGCCCCAGGTTCAGGGGCCCCGTGGCCGGTGCCGGGTTGGCCAGTGTGGCGGCGCCCGCCTTTACAGCCATGACCGGAGCCGTGCCGCCTCCGCCGGTTGTGCCCGTACCGGCCAGGGGGATCTCCCAGGGGGCCGGCTGTGCGGGGCCGTTGCTGTGTGGGATGAACAGCGTGGCGGCTTTGGCGCCCACGGACGTTGGGTCAAAGAAGACTTCGAATGAGAAGCTCGCGCCGGCGGCAATGGTGTAGGGGAAGGTCGGTGCCGGCGTCGGCAGGGTGACACCGAACTCGCCTGCCGGGGTCACGTACGGCGCGTTGATGTTGAGACCGGCGGTGCCGGTGTTCATCAGCACGATGGTGATGGTCGCGGTGGGGCCAGCCGCGATGTCCCAGCTTCCAAAGTCGCGCGGTGTGCCCGTCGCAGCGGCCTGGTGCGCGATGACAGGGCCGGTGGTGCTGCCGAGCCGCACTTCCAGCGTGGCGGTGGGGGCTACGGCCTCAGCGCGCACGTTGACCTGGAAGGGGCTGGTGCCCACGCCGGCCGCGTTGTGGGTGAACTCGAGCGTGGCGGTCTTTACGCCGGCGGTTGTGGAATAGAACTGCACGCCGAAGTACGTGGTGGCGCCGGCAGCCAGCGAGCCCCAGGCGGGCCAGGTCTGGCCGGTCGGGTTCAGGTAGAAATCTGTGGGGTTCGCGCCGGTCTTGGAGATGGCGCCCAGGGTGATGGCCGCGCCGGAGTTGTTCGTGACGATGAAATACGCGATGGGCGAGTTGGTGCTGGTGGCCACCTGCCCGAAGTCGCGCAGGCCGCCCACCGCCTGGTCGTCGGTAATCAGGGTGCCGGGCAGCGGGCTGGGTGCCGGCGAAACGCTGATGGCGGCATTGTGCTCGCGCACCGTCATGGCGGGTTGGGCGACGATGATATCGAGGTCGTCAATGCACCAGCCGGTGTTGGGGGTCATGTTGTCGGTGGGGCCCACCCCGAAGCGGACCTGCACCTTTACGCGTCCAGCCGCCTTGGCCGTGATGTCGTAGACCACCATGGTCCAGGCGCTGTCGTTGAGATTGCTGCTGGCTGAGGCCATCTCCCACACCGTGGTCCACGTGGATCCGTTGTTGCTGACCTGGATGTAGGCGTTGTCTGCCAGTGAAAAACCGGCCCAGCGCTGAAAGCGCAACTGAACGGCGGAAGCGGAGGAGCAGTTCACCACGGGCGACACCGCCCAAGCGGTGGTTGTCATGCTGGATGCATAGTCCCCGCCGATGGTGTCACCCAGGATCATGTTGTCGGTGGTGGATGCTGTGGTGTCTGTTCCCGGCTCGGACCGGGTGGGCGCGGTTGCGCTATAGGTGGTGGCGGCGGCGCGCGACCATGGAGCGCTGAAGGTCCAGCCCTTGCTGGTGCTGAAGTCGTCGTTGAAGGGCAGGGATGCCGCCGGTGGCGCGATGACCTCCATGGCCAAGGACTTGGTGGCGGTCTGCGCGGGCGTGGAGGAATCCTGCACTTGCACCGTGAATGCGTAGTTACCCGCAGTGGTGGGCGAGCCGGAGATCACGCCTGCCGTGCTGAGATTCAGTCCGGTAGGAAGCGCGCCCCCGCTGACCGACCAAGTGTAGGGGGCTGTGCCATCGGCCGCTGAGAGAGTCTCGGTGTAGGCGATGCCGACGCCCGCCGTGGCCAAGGGGCTTTCCGAGACAACGCGCGGGGGAAAGCTGACGGCCGCGGGGCCGGTGAACGTGACGGTGAATGCGCCCTCGTCACTCGGCAAAAATCCGGACACCACGCCCACATAGGACCCCGCAGTCCGGTTGATGATGATCTGCGAGGCCGCCGTTGTGACGTAGTCGTCGTCAGCCGCGAGGCAATTTGTGCTTGGCGAAGCGGGATTGAAGGTCCCCGAGTAGACGAACAGGTAACCGTCCATGGCGGGGTAGGTCGCTTCAATCGTGTAGGTGCCCGCCGTAGAGACGGCGAAGGCCTTTTGCTCATACTTGTAGCTGGCCGACCCTGCTGTTGACGTCGGCGGTTGCCCCTGATCGGGGCGGTCAAACGTGGGCTTGCCCACCGTGGTCCCGTTCCACGATTGTGCGGCGCACACGCCGCCAAACCAAACAGCCAACAAAGCCACTGCTGCCGCCCACAGGGCGGCTCCCGAGAAACGCATGACTCCTCCTATTGTTGATGCAGCCGAACAGTCGGTGCTCCTCGCAGCACCAGAACATGCCGGCCCCAAGCCGAAGCGCGGCTGTGCGGAGACAACCCCGGCGCCCCGGGGGTGTACTCCGCCGATGTGATTACTCGTTCCAGATCATGGCGAAGAAGCCGGGCCGCCCGCGCCGCTGGTGGGCGAGGCAGAGGTGCTGCGTGGGTGCAGACCACGGGCTCGGCATGGCGGTATTGCTATCCGCCCTGCTGCAACTGCTCAAAAAGAACTTCCGTTGGTGCAACCACCCGTGGTGGGTCTGCGGCGGGTGGCTGCAAGTGTTGGTTTCAAGCGGCCTGCCGCAGGATGCTTGATGCCACTACTCGTGGTACTCAGGCGTACAGGTAGTGGAGTTCTTCGTCGGGGCTGGTGCCTGTGGGCG